>JBKJJC010000217.1:0-2523 GCA_046598245.1 Rhodoferax sp. | reverse complement strand
GTTGACACCGAAACAGCCGGGCTGTTTGACTTCGCAAACCGCCTATTCGAGATAAGTGGTGGGCTCTTTGACATCAGCTCGGGTGTGTTGCGCCGCGTTTGGGATTTTCGCAATTCCGTCGTGCCAAGTGCCAGGGACATACAGGCATTGCTGCCATTGATCGGGTGGGACAAGGTGCATTGGTGCGACAGCCACATCCAGTTACCCAGCGTGGGCATGGAAATCGACTTTGGTGGTTTTGGCAAGGAATATGCCGCAGATCGAGTACACGACATCTTGCGCCTGAAAGGGGTCATGCACGGTTATACCAACCTGGGTGGAGATATTCGTGTTGTTGGTCCCCGGTCGGATCTGACCCCTTGGCAGTTTGGTATTCGCCACCCGCGCCAGGCCAATGCGGTGATCAGCACCATCGCGCTGGATGGCGGCGCGTTGGCCAGCAGTGGTGACTACGAGCGTTTTTTTGAAACCGGTGGTCGCCGCTACTGCCATGTTCTCGATCCGCGCACGGGTTGGCCGGTCAGCTATTGGCAGTCGGTTAGCGCAGTCGCCCCAACCTGCGCTGGCGCCGGTTCGCTATGTACCATTGCCATGCTGATGGGGGCAGAGGGACTGGCATTTCTGGAGGGGCAATTGGTGCCCTACGTGGCCGTCACAGCCAATGAACAGCTTTATTGCCGGAGCTAGCAGCCCGCTACCAGCAGCGATCAGGTGGGGGCACCCTCAAAGCAGTCAAGCAGGCAGAGAGCCTTTGGCTCTTGCGGTCACTTTAGACTTGGCCAGTGTGCGGCCTGACGCCACGCTCGAAGGGCGCTTGGGTGCTTGCGTCAAGCCAAGATGTACAAAGTATTCCGCAACAGTCTTGTACCGTGCTGCGGTTTCATCTTTGATCGCCCACAGTTCTCGCAAGGTGTCATCTGCGGATGGGTAGTTATTCATCATCTACTCCTAAAATTTCTTCAGGTGTTGCGATCAATGGGGGTTCATAGCCCAATTGCCGCAGCGTGCTTTCTATTTTTGCTCTTGCGAATACCCCTGCCAAATGTTTGAAGTTAAAACTTGCAACCACTTTAATTTTATGAGCGGTGGCAATGGCGATATGGACGGCATCGGCTATGGCTTTACTTGGCAGTGCTTTTCGCTCTAGCAGCAGTTGCGCCAAATAAGCCGCCTCTTCCGTCAAGCGTAGCACGGGCAATCCGACCATGGCTTGCTTGCGCAGCGCTGCTGCGGCAGGGCTTCCGCGCAAGGCATCGTCAATCACCGCTGGCGAGACCAGTAGGCTAAAACGGTCTCGCGCATTCCACAGCGCCTGCGCTTGCAACTGCCGCACAGCTTTGACCGGGTCACGGCTCGGGCGCGCCGCAAGATAGCTGATGACGGATGTTTCTACGTAGACGCGCGGCAGCTTTGCAAGATTGTAGGCGACGGCCATGGCCTTGGCGGGTTCGGGCGAAGGTCAGGGCTTGCCGGCGCACGGGAATTGATGCCAGCGGTTTTAGGAATTAGCCGGAGCCACGAATGTCGGGGCTAGCGGGGCTGGCGAATTGACTCTGTTACGTGTTTGAGATAAAACAGGCACTTAGTATGCGACCGGAATGATGGACGCGTTGCTAAAAATCACTGAGTTGATTTGTAATTGTTTCAGGGAAGCACGTCATGAAATTTTTGAATCCCCTCGTATTGCCCTGGCTCATTGGCATGGCGTTGGGTATTTCCGGTTGTGGAGGCGGCCGCTCCGCCGACGTTGCGGCGCCACCGTTTGCCTCGGCAGGTCAAGTCGCTGCCATCAACACTTCAGCCCAGGTGGGTCACTACGCAGCGTCGCGCTTTGCCGAACAAGCCAGCTTCGGCCCCACCCCTGCACTGGTCGCTGAAATCCGCCAAAAGGGCTACGAGAAGTGGATAGATGAGCAGTTTGCACTTCCAGCCACCTTGATTGACCCGACGCCATTCCTTGGGTTCGTTGATCCTGTGCCTAACGCAGACTGGTGGGCGTACCACGCTGCATTTCCAACTATCGCCATCGCCGCGCCTGACCAGTTGCGTAGTCGGGTGACCTGGGCGCTGTCCCAGTTCGTTGTGACCAGTGCCAAATCGGGTGACGTGGTCGGGGCCGTGTACTGGATCAATTTGCTGCAGCAGCGTGCGCTGGGCGGCTACGCTGATTTACTCTACAACGTGGCACTCAATCCCACCATGGGCCTCTACTTGGATAATGTCCAGAATCGCCCGAAGAGCGCCGAGTGCCCGCATTGCGCACCGAATGAAAATTTTTCGCGCGAAATCATGCAGTTGTTTTCACTGGGGGTTTTCAAACTGAACGCCGATGGCACCCCGTTTCGCAGCCCTAGCGGCGGCTTTGTCGAGACCTATTCGCAGCGCGACGTCGAGGAGTTGGCTCGGGTGTTTACCGGATGGACCTGGAACAATGATCCGCCCAATCGACCTAGCAGGAATTTTGCCAATTGGGCCAAACCCATGGTCCCGTCAAGCTGGCCGCCGGAACGTGACTCTGGCGCC
>JBKJJC010000162.1:0-7690 GCA_046598245.1 Rhodoferax sp. | reverse complement strand
AGTTTCGGCTTGTCTTTCACCGATTGCGAGGCCAGGGCCAACATGGCCACCAGGCCGCCTTCGTCATTGTTTCTCTCAAATACGTGGTTTTAGTCCTGCGTGCGGACAACCATGGCGAAGGCGGCCTGGTGGCCATGTTGGCCCTGGCCTCGCAATCGGTGAAAGACAAGCCGAAACTGCGACGCGTATTGCTGATCGTCGGTATCTTCGGCACCTGCCTGTTTTACGGTGACGGGGTCATCACACCGGCCATTTCGGTGCTCGGTGCTGTCGAAGGTCTGGAGGTGGTGTCGCCCACCTTCAAGAAATTTGTCATTCCGCTGACATTGGTCATTTTGTTGGGCCTGTTCATGGTCCAAAAGCGCGGCACCGCCAGCATGGGCCGGTTCTTTGGCCCGGTCATGGTGGTGTGGTTCATAGTCATTGCCGGTCTAGGCATTGTCAACATCGCCGCCGACCCGCACATTCTGGTCGCCCTCAGCCCACACTATGCCGTGGGTTTTATGTGGAATAACCCAGGCATCACCTTCATCATTCTGGGTGCGGTGGTGCTGTGTGTGACCGGTGGCGAAGCGTTGTACGCCGACATGGGGCACTTTGGCAAGAAGCCCATTCGGGTGGCCTGGTTTCTGGTTGCCATGCCGGCACTGACACTCAACTATTTTGGCCAGGGTGCCCTGCTGCTGCACAACCCGTTGGCAGTGAAAAACCCGTTTTTTATGATGGCACCCGACTGGGCCCTGATCCCGCTGGTGGCGCTGGCCGCCATGGCCGCCGTGATCGCGTCGCAGGCGCTGATTTCGGGCGCATTCTCGGTGACCAAACAGGTCATACAACTGGGCTATCTGCCGCGTTTGCAGATTCTCCACACCAGCGTCAAAGACACCGGGCAAATCTATCTGCCGTTTGTGAACTGGGGCCTGTTCGTCCTGATTGTGGTTGCCGTGGTGATGTTCAAGTCATCGAGCAATCTGGCGGCTGCCTATGGCATTGCGGTGTGCACCGACATGCTGATCACGACCATCTTGACTTTTTACGTCATCCGTTACCACTGGAAATACCCTTTGGCACTGTGTCTTGGCGCCACGGGGTTCTTCTTCGTGGTGGACTTCGCGTTTTGGGCGTCCAATCTGCTGAAGCTGTTTGATGGCGGTTGGTTCCCGCTGGTGATTGGGGGCGCGATTTTTACGCTGATGATGACCTGGAAGGATGGCCGCCGTCTGCTCAACGAAAAGCTGCGTGCCGATGCTATTGATCTACCCAGCTTTTTGGAGGCCGTGTTTGTCAGCCCCCCGGCGCGGGTCGAGGGCACAGCCGTATTTCTGACCGCTGACGTGGGCACCGTACCCAACGCCTTGTTGCACAACCTCAAACACAACAAGGTGCTGCACCACAACAACTTGTTCGTCACGGTCAAAAACCACGAAGTGCCCTGGATCGGACTGAGCAAACGCCTGGAAATCGATTCCCTGGGCCACGACTGCTGGCAAGTGGTCATCCACTACGGCTTCAAGAACGACCCCGACGTGCCCAAGGCGCTGGAACAGATCAAAGGCCGCGGCTGCGAGATGCAGACCATGACGACCAGTTACTTCCTGTCACGCGACACCGTGGTGCCCACCCTGGGTACAGGGATGGCGCAGTGGCGTGAAAAACTGTTCGCGCAAATGCACCACAACGCCAGTGGTGCAGCGGACTTTTTGAATTTGCCCAATAACGCGGTGGTGGAGTTGGGCTCCAAGATTGAGATCTGATGGGCCGGAAAACCTAGTTGGACCGGTTCCAATTCACCACCCAGTCCAGATATTCTTCGGCAGGCATCGGCCGGGCAACGTGGTAGCCCTGCACGGTATGGCAGTCCAACTGCAGCAGCATGTCCCAGTCCGCCTGGGTTTCCACGCCCTCAGCCACCGAGCAGATATTCAGTTTTCTAGCCATTCCCAGGCTGGCTTCCAATATGACTCGGGCGGATTCTTGTCGACCCGCATTGGCTACAAACGATTGATCAATTTTGAGCTCGGTGAAGGCAATACGGATGAGTTGCTGCATAGAAGAGTAGCCCGTTCCGTAGTCGTCAATCGACAAGCCAAACCCTTTCATGCGTAAGCGCGCAAGATTCTCCAAGGTATGACCCACATCCGTGGTCAATGCTGACTCGGTCACTTCCATCACTACATCGCGCGGTTCGACTTGGTGTGTGCGTACGAGTCCGATCAAACGGTCGGCGGTTTGCACATCCTCCAGGGATCGGATCGACAGGTTAATGGCCACCGTCCCGTCTATGTCTCTGGCAGCCCAAGTCCGGCGAAAAGCTGCCGTCTTCTCGACCATGGTTTCGGTCAGCGTATCAATCTTGCGCTGTAGCTCAAGCGTTGGTATGAAGGCATGGGGTGCCACAAGCCCGTGTTGGGGATGGTGCCAGCGTGCCAATGCTTCAGCACCCGAGACTCTGCGGGTGGCCATTTCAATCTTGGGTTGGTAGTAGGGCTCGAATTCGCCATCCTTCAACCCCGCCAGTATTTCCTCCAGTGAAAAAACAGGACCTGTGGGGTGGGGTAGACGGGTCGCAAGAACGCTGTGGCGCGCGATGATGGGGAATAATTTTTCAGGCGTCAGGGGTTTTTCCAGCACACCCAGCAAATTGATGCCGTAGGCTTCCGCCATGGTTTGAATGGATGCCAGCAGATTGCGATCCAGCGCGCTGGCGAGAATAATGGAGACGGTGACGCCACTTTCCCCCAAGTTGCGAACAAAGGCCATGCCGTCCATGCCGGGCATGTCCAGATCGCTGATGATGATGTCGACGGGCTTAGCGGGGTCTTGCAAAATGGCCAAAGCGCCCAAGCCATCGCTGGCTTCGTAGATGGTGTTTGCGTCAACGCCATGCAGCATTCTGACCAGCATTTTGCGCTGAAAGTCATGGTCCTCCGCAACTAAAAAGTTCAGCTTCGCGCCCGCCATTGCTCTCTCCGAATTGTTTTCCACTTGCTGTTTTATTTTATGTTTGATCAATCACGCATGTCAGGAATGCATTGAGCTGTTCCCACTCTGTATCGAATGCGCCAATCCTATCGAGGACGGTCGCCCAATCATTGGCTCGACTGGCTTTCTCTAAGCGCTCGCAGATTGCTGCGAGCCCGATGGCGCCTACCATGGCGCTGGCTCCCTTGATCCGGTGCGCAGCGCGGGTGAACTGCGCAATATCGCTTTTCTCTACCGCGCTTTTCAACATGGCGATGTCTTCGATATTGGCGCGCCGGAAGTCCCTGAGTATCTCGCGTTCATCCGTCGCATCGCCGCCAGAAATGGCCACCAATACCGTTGGATCAAACACGCCGCTGCCCACTGAGGCGGACCTCAGCTTTTTCTCGGTTGCGCTCGACGGGCCGTGTTCGCTCGGGATAGGAAGCCACTGGTCGAGCTTCTTCAAAATCTGGGATAACTCGACCGGCTTGACCAAGTAGTCGTCCATGCCGGCTGCCATGCACTTTTCACTTTCGCCATCCATTGCATTGGCGGTACAGGCGATGATGGGGGTGCGGCCTTTACCGGTACTGGCTTCGATCTCGCGGATTTTGCGGGTCAAATCGTAGCCGTCCATCTCTGGCATGTTGCAGTCGGTGAGCAACAGTCCAAAACGCCCCGACTTCCATTTTTCTAAGGCGTCGACTCCGTGCACAGCGCTCTCGGCCGCATAACCCAGCGCATGCACTTGGCGCAGCAGTACGGCCCGGTTGGTGGAGTGGTCGTCGGCCAACAGCACCAAGGTTCCCTCTGCCTCCGCCTGCTTCGCGCTGGGCGGCGCACGCCGCATACTGGCGGTCGTGACAAGCCAATCGCGATCGTTACGGGGATCGTGGCTTGGCAAGTCCTTGGGATCAGCCGTTGGCAACCACAACGTGAGGTACATGGTCGTGCCTTTGCCAAGCTCGCTTTGCATTTCGACCGAACCACCCATGAGGTCAGCGAGCCGTCGACAGATCGTGAGGCCCAACCCGGTACCGCCGACCCGAGGCGCTGCCTTGTTTTCGGCCTGGCTAAAGGGTTGAAACAGTCGCTTTTGATCGTCTTCCGATATGCCGATGCCATTGTCGACCACCGAGAATCGCACACGCTCGGAGTTGTTGGCCTGGTCGATCAGCTCTGCCTTTACTTCGATGACGCCTTGCGAGGTGAACTTCAGTGCATTGCTGACGAAGTTGTTCAGTATCTGGCGCAGCCGCATCGGGTCCACCCACACGGCAGGGCTGATACCCGGGTCTACCTTGCGCTTGATCAACAAGCCCAGGCTGCTGGCATTTCCCGAATAGATGTTCTGAACCTCTCCAACCAGGTCTTCGATCGACACCACTTCAGGGCGAACTTCCATCCTGCCGGCCTCGATCTTCGAGAAATCCAAGACATCGTCAATGATGCGCAGCAAGGATTTGCTGGACATGCGCACGATGGCCAACGAGGTGTACTGTTCAGGGTCGAGCCGAGTCAGGCTCAGCAACTCCAGCATGCCCAGTACACCGTTCATGGGTGTGCGAATTTCATGGCTCATGGTCGCCAGAAACATACTCTTGGCGCGACTCGCCGAATCCGACGCTTCCTTGGCTTCTTGCAAGGACAATTCCAGTCGTTTTTTGCCGGTGATGTCGGCCACATACACGTTCATAACAATGCCGCCATCGCTCTCCCGCTGCAGTGATGCCTCGTGGTGCAGCCACTTGTCGGTGCTGTCGACAGTCTTGATCCGGTAGTCGTGGCGAAATGCGGACAGATTTTTCTTGGCGTCGTCCAAAGTGGCGAGGAAGTCCGCTCTGTCGCGGTCGTCAATGGCATTCACCATGGCATCCCATTCCAGCGTGTCCTCTGTGTTTTGACTGGTGGTGATGCCATGAACGCTGTGTAGGTTGACACTTTGGAACGTGATCTCCGGTTTCCCTGCGGGGGACTGTCTCAACTGGTACATGGCGCCGGGCAGACTGTCGGCCATCGCGCGCAGATTGTTTTCGGTCTGCGCGCGCGCATGGATTTGGTGTGAAAACCCCAGATACCCCGGAATCAGCACAAGCACACCGATCAAGGTACTGCCTATCAGCACGAACAATGCGATGCTTTGAAGCCGCTGCGCAGCGGCGTGGCGCGACTTCAAAAGGTCCAGTTCCTCCCGGCGCAGCGCTTCGGTTATTTCGAAGACTTTTTGCGTTGTTTGTTTGGCGAAGTCGGACACGGCAATTGTTGGGTCCGCAGCCTGACCCTGGATGCGCCGCAGTTCGGCTGTGTCTCGCATGATCGCAAAGCGCCTAACGACCATTTCTTCCAGCAATAGCGTCCGGTCGCGCTGCTTGGGGTTATCCAATGTGATGTTCTTGACGAGTTGCACCGAGCCATTGGCTTTGGATATGGCGCGGTCGCGTTCCGTCAAGAATGTTTCATTGCCGGATAAGAGATAGCCGCGTTGCGCGGATTCCGCGGTACTGACCGAACCATCGATTTCGGCAAAAGCCAGCAACACTTCTTGGCTATGGTTGACTTGTCGCGTCGATTCAATCTGGCTTTGGCTTACTTCATAGAGCGTGCCGCCCATGACCAGGATCACCAACATGGCAAGTGCGAAGCCGACGTGGGCTACGTACCGTTTGACAGTTGCCATGGTGACTCCGGGAGTGAATCTTGCAAGATCAATAGTAGCTGTAACGGGCTACGATTGACAGCTAAAGTAGCTATTTGTTAACTCTCGTACAGACAAATCGCGTTTCGACCAAGCGAATCCTGTGAGTCACCACAATTATTCCGGCGAATGGGGGTTGTAGCCGCCTGGTGATTGCCGGCACCCGGGGCCTGAGCCGGTATATTGGAGCGCATGCAATTTTTCAAAGACTTGAGCCCCTCGGCCTTCACTGCCGGTTTTGTGGCAGTTTTGGTGGGGTTTACCAGTTCGGTAGCCATTGTTTTCCAAGCGGCACAGGCGTTTAACGCAACGCCCGAGATGATTGCTTCGTGGATGTGGGCGCTGGGAATTGGCATGGGGCTGTGCACCGTGGTGCCCTCTCTTTGGCTGAAGAAGCCCGTTATGGTGGCTTGGAGCACACCCGGCGCGGCGGTTCTGGCCAGCGCCGGTGCCATCGGCGGCTTTTCCATGCAGGAAGCGGTGGGGGCCTTTATGGTGTGTGCGGTGTTGATCACGCTGGCAGGTGTCACCGGCTGGTTTGAGCGGGTCATGAACCGAATCCCGCTGGCGCTTGCCTCCGCCTTGTTGGCCGGCGTACTGGCGCGTTTTGGCCTGTCTGGTTTTATTGCGGCACAAACCGCCTTGCCGTTGGTGGTCGTCATGCTGTTGGCCTACCTGTTGGGCAAACGGCTATGGCCGCGTTATGCGGTACCGGTTACCTTGTTGATTGCTATATTATTTGTAGCACTAACATCAGGTTTTACGGGGGCTAACATCACATTTGACCTAACAGTGCCGGTGCTGGTTCAACCGGTCTTCAGCTTGGCTGCCTTTGTCAGCCTGGCGTTGCCGCTGTTCATTGTGACCATGGCCTCGCAAAACCTGCCCGGTGTGGCCGCCATACAGGCCAGTGGCTACGGTGACCAGCGCCTCGACGGTGGCGACGCGGGCATTCCCATCTCCAAGGTCATCACGCTGACCGGCCTAGCCACCCTGGTGTTGGCGCCTTTTGGTGCCTTTGCGCTCAACCTGAGCGCCATCACCGCCGCCATCTGTATGGGGCCGGAGGCACACAGCCAGCCCGAGCGGCGCTACACCGCTGCCGTGTCCTGCGGCGCCATGTATGTGGTGATTGGCTTGTTTGGTGCGGCGATCACCGGTGTTTTGACCGCCTTCCCGAAGGAATTGGTAGCGGCCATTGCCGGGTTGGCATTGTTGGGCACGATTGGTGCTGCCCTGGCCTCGGCACTGCGCGAAGAAGCCCACCGCGAGGCGGCCATCATCACCTTTCTGGTCACGCTCAGCGGTGTCGTTGTGGCCGGTGTGGGCTCCGCGTTTTGGGGCGTGGTGGCGGGTGCTCTGGCCTTGTTGGTGCAACATGCTGGGCGTAAAGTTGTGCCCCAAAATCCTCCCACTTAGCGGTGTGTGCTTGCCCCCGCAAACATCGGGTTGCTCCAGGCCCTGTAGAGTCCACCATTCTTTATGCAATACACCAGCTGGTAACACGCCATGGAAATCCTTTTTGTCAGTGACCCCCTCGAATCGTTCAAGATCTACAAAGACACCACCTTTGCCATGATGCGCGAGGCCCAGCGGCGCGGCCACCGCATCGTGGCGTGCGAGCCGCAGCAACTGCGTTGGGAGCGCGGGGGAGTGGTGCAGGCCCAGGTGCGCGCAGTCACGCTGACAGGCGATCCCAAGACCTGGTTCACGGAAACGGCGTCGTCCGTGCGGGCCATCAAGGATTTTGGCGCTGTCGTTATGCGCAAAGACCCACCCTTTGACAGCGAGTTCTTTTACGCGACCCACCTGCTGGAGCAGGCCGAGCGCGAAGGTGCCAAGGTGTTTAACAAGCCCCGCGCGCTGCGTGACCACCCCGAAAAATTGGCGATCTTGGAGTTCCCCCAGTTCATCGGCCCCACGCTGGTGACGCGTGAGGCAGACGCCATCAAACGCTTCCACGCCGAGCACAAGGACATCATTCTCAAACCCCTGGATGGCATGGGCGGCATGGGCATCTTCCGTGTCAAG
>JBKJJC010000013.1:0-18497 GCA_046598245.1 Rhodoferax sp. | reverse complement strand
CAGCATTCCAGCGACACCGCACAAATCAACTTTGACAACTGCCGCATCCCGGCCGAGAACCTGATAGGCACGGAAGGCGAAGGCTACAAGATTGCCCTGGGCGCGCTGGAGGGCGGGCGCATCGGCATTGCCGCGCAAAGCGTGGGCATGGCGCGCAGCGCGTTCGAGGTTGCATTGAACTATGCCAAGGACCGCCAGAGTTTCGGCACCGCCATCTTCAACCACCAGGCCGTGGGCTTCCGGCTGGCCGAATGCGCCACGCAGATCGAGGCGGCACGGCAGTTGATTTGGCATGCCGCGTCACTGCGTGATGCGGGCCGCCCGTGCTTGAAAGAAGCCGCCATGGCCAAGTTATTTGCCAGCGAGATGGCTGAGAAGGTGTGCAGCGCCGCCATCCAGACTCTAGGCGGCTACGGCTATGTCAGCGACTTTCCGCTGGAACGCATCTACCGCGATGTGCGCGTGTGCCAGATTTACGAAGGCACCAGCGACGTGCAGAAGATCATCATCCAACGCGCCCTGGCGGGCTAAAGGTCTCAGCGCGGGTTAAACCCAATTTCTACCCGCACCGTGCGCGCTACCTTGATGGGTGCGAAGCGCCATTGGGCGACGGCATCACTTGCAGGCTTGCCGAATCGGCGGTGGGAGGCGGTGACTACCGTGGCCTCGGAGACGCTGCCATCTGGTTGAACGGTAAGGGCCACGGTGACCTTGCCGCTTTCCGGCGCTCCTTGCAAACCGCGCGGATAGACCGGGTCCACCTGTGTGATCAGCTGCAGCTCGTCATCTTCTTCCTCTTCCACAGCGGCTACTACAGGTACGGGCACTGCGGCGGGTTCCGGTGCGGCAGTCGGAGTGGGTGCGCTAGACGCCTGCGTTGGTTCGCTGATGCTACTGGCAGACGTAGCAGCGCCAGGCGCAGCGTTCGGCTGTGGATCGGGGGCGGTGGATGGCGTGGCTGTGTTCTGGGGCTCGGGTCTGCGCACGGGGGCTGGCGTGGCCACTTCTTCTTTGGGCCGTACGACGGCTGGGCTCGGAACAGGGGTGGGCTTGCGCGGTGTGTCGGCAAACTGTTTGATAAATTTGTACACATTCTCCGACTGGCGCCTTGACCGCTCCATCGCCGAAGGTTCGGAAGCAGCCTTTGCCGGCGGCAAGGGAGGTAGCGAGGGCTGTTGCGCATGCGCCGTCAAGCTAAAGCCGATACAACAGATGGCCGCGCAGCAGGCCAGGTGCAAGCCCCTGGCAAATGGGGATGGATGGAACAACACGTATCCTGTTCAGAAAGTAGCAAAGTGTGCGTGGTGCCTAGCACCAAGCGAAGTAGTATCCAGATAATGCCCATTGACAACAATGGGATTTACCCCGATCAAAGAATAGCAATAACCATGCCCATCACAACATCATCGCGGTCCCTGGTTGACCAGGCCATGGAAGAAATCCGCACCTACACCGTAGCAGACGTGCTGCCACGGCTGGGCGACTCCAATACCCAGCTGGTGGATATCCGCGATGTGCGAGAGCTGGCGGATGGCACCGTGGTGGGGGCCTTCCACGCCCCGCGCGGCATGTTGGAGTTTTGGGTGGACCCCGATTCGCCGTATTACAAGCCCATCTTTGGTGATGAGGGCACCGAATACATCCTGTTTTGCGGCGCGGGTTGGCGCAGCGCATTGACCGCCAAGACCTTGCAGGATATGGGCATGACCAATGTGGCGCACATCGCCGGTGGCTACGCGGAATGGGTCAAGCAGGGCGGACCCACAGAAAGCCTAGAAGTGCAGAAGGTCCGCCGCGCGTCTAAAAACTAAGTTTGGGGCCCACCACGGCCCGCAGGCAAAAGGCCTGAATCGCGGCAATCAGTGATTCGGTTTCCATCGGAGGCTGGTCTTCCGCGGGCCAGGACAGCGGCCCCACCAACGATTCGGCAATCACGCCCACCAGCGCCGCCGCGCTGACGCTGGGGAACTGCGGGGCAAACTCCCCGCTTTCTATGCCCTGGGCCACCAGTTGCTCAAACATATCGGCATAGGCCCGGCGGTAACGCAGGCGCTGCGCGTCCACCAGCACATCTACCGGCTCGGCAATCAGCGCGAATGCCAGGCGGGGGTTGCGCAGGGCGCGCAGAGCAAAGGCCTCTATGGCCCGCAGTATCAGCTCGCTGGGGGAGGCGTCGCGCTGCAGCGTCGTTTCACGTACCCAGGCCACTTCTTTTTCCGTTGCAACGCGAAACACTTCAGAGCACAACTGGTCCTTGGATTCAAAGTGTTTGTAGACCGCTCCTGTCGCAATACCTGCCTTGGCAGCCACGGCCACCATCGTGAGTGCGGCAAACCCGCCTTCGCTGAGCAGGCCCAGCGAAGCATCCAGCAGGCGCTGGCGGATTTCGGCCTTGTGTGCCAGTGTTTTATCGGTGGGCCGGTAAGCCATATAGAAGTCTGCGCAGAACCGCGTTTTTTGAACAGGCGCCACTGTAGCGCAACCCGGCATGCCAATCGCTGCTGTGGATGTATGCATAATTTGAATTTGAATTCACAATTTATAACAACCATAGTCCAACGCCGCAGCAGCACCGTGCGGCACCGGGAGAACCTGATGTTGCACACCACCACCGACGCTACCGCCATAAAAACTGCCAGCGCCTTCCTGCACTTGGCCGAAACCCATGTTGTAGAAAACCAGCCGCCCCCGCTGCGCGACTACAACCTGTACCTGCAAGACGCGGCCCTGAGTGAAGCGGTGAACCGCGAAGGCGCGACCTGGGCCGAGCCCGAGCTGCAGGCCTTTGGCGCGCTGACTGGCAGCCGAGAGGTGATCGAGCTGGGCTTCCAGGCCAACGAGAACAAGCCCGTGCTTTACACGCACGACAACTACGGCCACCGGGTTGACGAGGTACGGTTCCACCCGGCCTACCACCGGCTGATGCAAATCTCTACCGAACACGGCCTGCACGCCGCGCACTGGCGCAAGCCCCAGCCCGGCGGCCATGTGGCACGGGCGGCGATGTCGTATCTGATGGGGCAGGTGGACGCAGCCCATGGCTGCCCCATTACCATGACATCAGCCGTGGTGCCTGCCCTGCAGGTGCAGCCCGAACTCGCCGCCCAGTGGCTGCCCAAGATCACCGCCCTGCAGTACGACCACCGCAACATCCCGATGGCGCAAAAGTCCGCTATTACGGTGGGCATGGCCATGACAGAAAAGCAAGGCGGCTCGGACGTGCGGGCCAACACGCTGCGGGCCCATGCCCTGGGCACCAGCGGCCCCGGCCAGGCCTACGAACTGGTGGGGCACAAGTACTTTGTGTCGGCCCCGATGAGCGACGCTTTCCTGGTGCTGGCGCAAGCGCCCGATGGCCTGTCGTGCTTCTGGCTGCCACGCTGGCGGCCCGACGGCAGCAAGAACCCGCTACAGATCCAGCGGCTCAAAAACAAGATGGGCAATGTGGCCAATGCATCCTGCGAGACCGAACTGCGCGGTGCCTATGCGCAGATGGTCGGCGGCGAAGGCCGGGGCGTGGCCACCATTTTGAAGATGGTCACGATGACACGCTTTGACTGCATGGTCGGCTCCAGCGCCGGCATGCGCCAGGCCGTGGCCCAGGCCCTGCACCATTGCGCGCACCGCTGGGCTTTTGGCAAGTTGCTGGCCGAGCAACCACTGATGCAAAACGTGCTGGCCGATCTGGTTATTGAGAGCGAGGCTGCGCTGGCCATGACCATGCGTATTGCCCGCGCACTGGACATTGGCGAGGCCAGCGAACACGAAAAAATGCTGGTGCGTGTTGGCACTGCGGTGGGCAAGTATTGGATCTGTAAACGCACCCCAGCCCACGCCTACGAGGCCATGGAATGTATAGGCGGCAGCGGCGTCATGGAAGACTGCATCATGCCCCGCCTGTTCCGCGAGTCACCCGTCAACTCCATCTGGGAAGGCAGCGGCAACGTGCAATGCCTGGACATGCTGCGCGCAATGGGCCGCAACGCCGGCTCGGTAGATGCGTACATGGACGAAGTGCAACTGGCGGCAGGCACCGACCGCCGACTGGACCAGTACGTGGCACGCCTGGGCGCTGAGCTGTTGGACCCGTCCGCCATCGAATACCGGGCGCGTAGCGTGGTTGAAAAAATGGCGTTGGCCTTGCAAGGCTCACTGCTGGTGCGTTATGGCAACCATGCGGTGGCCGATGCGTTTTGCGCGTCGCGCCTGGGTGAGCACAACAGCGGATTGACCTTTGGCGCCATGCCGCGGGGGCTGGATTGCGCGGCGATTATTGAGCGGGCTACGCCAAGGCTGTAATTTTTGGTCATGGATGAGCGGATCGGCAATTTGGCGGCGGTATCAAGCCGGAGCGCGCGGTATCTGCAGGTCAGGCAGTTTCTTGGGGTGAGTTGTATGCGTTTTGTGCCTCTAGCCCCCGATGATGTTGGTTATGTGGCTATCAAAAGTATAGCTAAACAGGCCGCCCATCACTTGGTCGCCCTTCCCACGGTGAAACGCACAACCCGAGGCTGGAACGATGACGAAATACCTGATCTCCTTCCGTGACCTGGAAGTCCCGTCCCGTGAGGCCGCAGTCCAGTGGGCCGCAAAGATCGCCAAAGCCTGCCGCTGCGCGCAGGAACTCCGCGCGTTCCAGTACGACCCGAGAGTTAAAACATCGGCCAATCATGCGTCGGGCCGGATATCGGGTGACGGTGTTGTGGGCACGCCCTGGTCCAGCGCATTCTGAAAGGCAGCGCGCTGTTGCAGCCGCGCCCAGTAGGCAACGACTGCTGGAGTGAACTGCGCGTCCAGTCCCCAGTGGCTGGCCAGCATCAGTGCATAGGCCACGACAATGTTGGACCATGTGAAGCGGCCGACACAGAGGCCGTCCTCAACCACCTGGGGTTGTTTGCGCTCCGCGGGTTCACAGTGGGTGTAGCGCAGCAAAAGGGTTTGCGGGAAGGTCAGCATGGCATCGCTTATGTGCAGCGGGAAGCAGTAGCGTTCTTCAATCACCGCATGCTGTTGCGGCTCCACGCTCGCGCTGCGGCCAAAGCGCACGCAGTGCGGGCGTACCAAGTGGCTGGCTGGGCTGGACGCGTTCGGTCTGCACTGGCAGTCACCGCTGAGCAGCATGCAATAGACCGACCGGATGGATGCGTTCCCATGGAACTGCGGCAGCGGGTAGTACGGTCGTTCTTGCCCTTCGCGCAGCTGGCGTGCTGGGCGCGGGCAATACTATGTAAGGCAAGTCTTCCAGAAGCGCAACCGGGGGCTGGTGACGAATCTGTGCCAGCTTGTGCAACATGTGTTCGGGGCGGCTCTCCAGGAACAGACCCGCGCGGTGGGCTAGCCCGCGGCGCAGTACTGCGCCATCAGGCCTCGCTCGGTTTCTGCAGCTTGGGCGTAACGTCCTGTGGCGCGGAAGAACGCGTAGCTATTCGTGTTGGAGTCGTCAATGGCAAAGGCTGTTTACGAAAATAGGCTGGGGACCGTTTGGTCCAGCTAGCCTGTAACCCATTTTCAGGAAAGCTTGAAAGCGCCCACCAATTGCGTCAGCCGTGTCGCTTGGTCTTTGAGGCTTTGTGCTGCGGCGGTTGATTCCTCCACCAGGGCAGAATTCTGTTGCGTCATTTGTTCAAGTTCATTGACCGCCGCATTGATCTGGCCAATACCGCTGGACTGCTCTGCGGTGGCATTACTGATGTCGCTAATCATGGAGGCAACGCCCTGCACAGCATCCACGATCTCAGACATGGTTTGGCCGGCGGTGCCCACCAGGCGGGATCCAGCTTCGACCCCGTGCACGCTGGCCCCGATCAGGCCCTTGATTTCCTTTGCCGCCTCCGCGGAACGACCGGCGAGGCTGCGCACCTCGCTGGCAACTACCGCAAAACCGCGCCCTTGTTCTCCTGCACGGGCGGCTTCTACCGCCGCATTGAGCGCCAAGATATTGGTTTGGAATGCGATGCCATCAATGACGCTGATGATGTCCGAAATCTTGCGAGACGAAGCTGTGATGCCATTCATGGTGCTCACCACCTCAGACACCACGCTACCACCACGCCTGGCTACATCGGCAGCCGAGCCGGCCAGCTGGTTGGCTCGGCGTGCAGAATCGGCCGATTGGCCGAGCGTGCCGGTAAGCTGCGCCATGTTGGAGGCAGCCGCCTGCAAGCTGGATGCGGTGTTCTCCGTTCGCACACTTAAATCGGCATTGCCAGAGGCGACCTCATCGCTCGCGAGCTCAATGCTCTCTGCGGACTCACGAACCTGATGGACCAGGTGCGAGAGAGATTCCTGCATGGTTCGCAGGGCTTTCACCATGTCGCCCAATTCATCGGCGCGCGCGGCAGGCAGCGGACTGGACAAATCACCACTGGCAATTGCATGTAGCGAGCGCTTTAATTCTTCCAGCGAGCCCAAGATAGAGCGAAGCGTCAGTATCGCCGTTGCCACCAGCACTCCCAGACACAGCAGCGCGCCACCAAGGCCCAAACTCAACATGCGCGTACTACTGCTCTTTGCAGATAGGTAGGTTTCCTGGGATCTGCTTTGCGCCAGTGGAATCAGGCTTTGCAGGGGCTTGACCACGGTTTTGACCATGAGAGGCCAGTCGTCTTCCAAAATGGAGGTGATGACTTTGTTGTCCTTGGCAGCGTACGCTTTCTCCAATTTGCCCAAGGTGGCATCGACCACGCTCCAGCGGTCTTTGAGCTGGCTGAACTGCTCGCGCGCCTCGCCATCGGTGAACATCAGCTCGGCACTGCCGCCAAACTCGGACCACAGTTTGTGCAACGACTGGCGAGCTTCTTTGAGATGGTTGAGTGAACCCGGAACGGGAAGCTGTTCAAGCAACACGGCTGCGGCGCGAAAGCGCACTTCCAGCACAGTGTTCTCAATTTTTTGCAAACGTAGCAGGGTTTGGCCGTCTTGCTCAAAGACTGTCGTTAAGGCAGTCTGGTTGAGTTTGTTGGAGGCGAAGAACAGGGCGGCCACAATCGCCACACCTGTTACCGCCAGCCCGGCCAAAACCAGCAGACGTCCTTTGATCGACAAATGAAACGCCATGCTGAAAAGTCGCCAGTTGTCTGCCTATCGACTCATCATTGAGTTGGCAGACCTTTTGCAGCCCATTCAGGGAAGCCGCCTCGCAGCCAGTGGATCTTGGTGTGGCCCGCCTTCTGCGCTACTACGGAGGCTTTGTAGCTCTTCCAGCATTCACCGGCATTGCAGAAGAACACCAGGGGAGCCGCCTTGTCTGCTGGTAGTTTGGTGAGGTCGAAGTCGTCTTTGCTGGCATCAAAGCCCACTTCTTTGGCGCTCTTTTCCTTGTAAGGAACGCTTTTGGCTCCCTTGATCGTTTTCTCGGCGTATTCTGCAGCCACGCGGGTGTCGATAAGCGGTACGCCAGAGTCTTGCAGTTTTTTGGATTCTTCGGCGGTAACCAATTTCACGCCGACCAGGGTGGCGGGGGTGTCTGCAGCCCATGAGGGCAGCGCGGCGCCTAGTCCCAACACCATAGCCACAGTCCATTTCATCCATGCACGTTTCAACATTGCGAGACTCCTTATAGCGAATAAGAGGACACCGGCGTGATCGCCCGGTGGAGAACGGGTCATGCAGCTCAGCACTCTGGGCGCCACACGAAACACAGTGTATACCTAAGAAGCAGTCGTTATCTCCATAAATGGGCTGCTAAATCGCGCAGTTTGCGGTGCTGAAAACCGTTCTTTTGTTGCTGAACATTTTGGGGTGTTCTGTGGTGAACATGGAGCGCCATACAAGGATTGGTTCGCTTCACACCGAGGATAAAGACTGTTTGCGAAACTCGGCTGGGGAAACCCCTGTCCAGCTCTTAAACGCGCGGATAAAACTCTTCTCGTTGCGAAATCCTGCCGCTTCGGCCACCTGCTTGATCGGCCGCCCGGTGCGGTGCAGCAGTTCGATGGCGCGACCCTGGCGCACTTCGTCTTTCAAACCCTGCAAAGTGGCCCCCTCTTCTTTGAGCTGCCGGTGCAGAGTGCGGGGTGACACATTTAGCAGCATCGCCAACGCCTCAGCGCTGTGGATTTGCTGCGCATGGCTGGCCAGTGTTTGGCGCACGCGCTGCACCAGCAGACGGTCGCGGCGGTATTGCAACACGGTCAAAGGCAATGCGTGTTGCAGCATCTGTTGCAAAGCCTTCTCGTCACGCCGCAATGGCAACTTCAGGTACTGCGCGTCAAACTGGATGCAGGCCGTGCCGCTGTCGAACGAAGTAGGACCAGAAAACAAGACGGCATAGCTGCTCGCGTGCAGCGGCGCCGCAAATGGAAACTGCGCTCCCAGCAAGGCAATCCGCGAATCCACCATCCAGCACGCCAGGCCGTGGACATTGCGCAGCACGGAAACCAAACAGAACTCACGCATAGGTGCTGGAAGGCTGTGCGGTTGGGGATTCTGCGCAGGTAAAGGAGGAGCCCGCGAAGCGGGCGGGGGACACGGAGCAGAATCCCCAGCCGCACTGCCTTCCCGATCAGCAAGGTTCTCGGCAATTCGGATAGTCGCCACATCCTCAGAAACCTCCAGCGACAAGGCAATATCCGGCGCAATCAACCCATGGTGCCGACACCAACGTGCCAGCGCCAGTTGCAGCGTAGGCGCAGATATGGATGCGCGCGCCAGCATGCCGTAGCTGCCCCAGGGCAGGCGGCGGCTGAACCAGCCCAGGGCTTCGTCGTCCAGCTCCTGCATGGCTGCGCCAGACAGGGTTTCCATCTGCCAGGCGGTGATGCGGGCATCGGGTTTACCCACCTGCTCTGGCGCAATCTGTGCCTGGCGCAGCGCCCGGGCCGGGTCCTTGCCATAGCGCTGGTAGGCGGCCACAATGGCACGCACAAAGGCCATAGGCGTAGCGGCAATGGGTGATGATGCGACCATGCCGCTAGTGTGCCAAACTTTTGGCAAGTGGCGCGATTTGCAACCTTTATGACCAGCACGACCCGGCCCAATCGGCTGAAAATGCGAGCTGACTTCTGAAACTTTTTCTCTCTACCGGAACCCGCCCATGTCCATTCTGGAGACCCAACTCAACGCCCGCTCGGCCGATTTCGTCGCCAACGCCAACGCCATGCGCGCGTTGGTGGCCGACCTGAACGCCCAGACCGACAAGGCCGCCATGGGCGGTGGTGACGCCGCCCGCGCCAAACACGTGGCCCGCGGCAAGCTGCTGCCCCGTGATCGCGTGCACAACCTGCTGGACCCGGGCACGCCGTTTCTGGAACTCTCGCCGCTGGCCGCGATGGGCATGTACCCGGACCGCGATGGCACCGACAGCGCACCCTGCGCGGGCGTTATCGCAGGCATTGGCCGCGTGTCGGGTGTGGACTGCATGGTTGTGTGTAACGACGCCACGGTGAAGGGTGGCACCTACTATCCCCTGACCGTCAAAAAGCATTTGCGCGCGCAAGAGATCGCGCAGCAAAACCGCTTGCCCTGCATCTACTTGGTGGACTCGGGCGGTGCCAATTTGCCGAACCAGGACGAGGTGTTCCCCGACCGCGACCACTTTGGCCGCATTTTCTTCAACCAGGCGAACATGAGTGCCGATGGCATTGCGCAGATCGCCGTCGTCATGGGCAGTTGCACAGCGGGCGGCGCCTATGTGCCCGCCATGTCGGACGAGACCATCATCGTCAAGAACCAGGGCACCATCTTCCTGGGCGGCCCGCCGCTGGTGAAGGCGGCCACGGGTGAGGTGGTCACAGCCGAAGACCTGGGCGGTGGCGATGTGCACACGCGCCTGTCTGGCGTGGCGGACCATTTGGCGCAGAACGACCTGCATGCATTGTCCATAGCCCGCACCGCCGTGGCCAACCTTAACCAAAAGAAAGCTATAGCCCCCGCGCTACTTGCCCCTATTGCTCCTAAATTCGCAGCAGATGAGCTGTATGGCGTGATTCCAACCGATACCCGCAAGCCCTTTGACGTGCGCGAGATCATCGCCCGCATCGTCGACGGCTCTGAGTTCCACGAGTTCAAACCCCGGTTCGGCACTACGCTGGTGACCGGCTTTGCGCATATCGAGGGCATGCCGGTCGGCATCATTGCCAACAACGGCATTCTGTTCAGCGAGTCGGCGCTGAAGGGCGCGCACTTTATCGAGCTGTGCTGCCAGCGTAAGATCCCGCTGATTTTTTTGCAGAACATCACCGGCTTCATGGTCGGCCGCAAATACGAAAACGAAGGCATTGCTCGCAACGGCGCCAAGATGGTCACCGCCGTGGCCACGGCCAACGTGCCCAAGTTCACCATCATCATCGGCGGCAGCTTTGGCGCTGGCAACTACGGCATGTGCGGCCGCGCCTACAGCCCCCGCTTCTTGTGGATGTGGCCGAACGCGCGTATTAGCGTCATGGGCGGCGAGCAGGCAGCCAGCGTGCTGGCCACCGTCAAGCGCGATGGCATCGAGGGCAAGGGCGGTGCCTGGAGCAAGGATGAGGAAGAGGCTTTCAAGTCCCCGATTCGCCAGCAGTACGAGGTGCAGGGCCACCCCTATTACGCTACGGCGCGGTTATGGGATGACGGCATCATCGACCCGGCCGACACGCGCCGCGTGCTGGCGCTGGGTCTGAGCGCTACGCTGAATGCGCCGATTCCGGAGGTGAAGTTTGGCATTTTCCGCATGTAATGTGTATGATTTGTCAAATTCATACACATTTAGGGCTGAAGCATGCGAACCAACATCGTGATTGACGACAAACTCATGGCTGACGTGATGGCCACTGGCAAATTCAAAACCAAGCGTGAGGCAGTGGAAGAGGGGTTGGCGCTGGTCAAGCGACGGGTCGCATACGACGGCTTGCTCTCGTTGCGTGGCAAGTTGCATTGGGATGATTCGGACAAAGGCTGGGCAGCCTACCGCGCAGAGCAAACGGCCAAGGCCCAGGCCAAAGCCGCTGGCAAGCCGTTCGAGGGCGAACTAGACCCTCTTTTTGAAATCGAAGCGCAGATAGTGGTGCAAGAACCCACGGCCCCCTATAACGCCAAGCCAGGTGCTCCCGAATGATCTTGGTGGACTCTAGCGTCTGGATTGACTTCTTCAAACAAGTGCAGACCCCCACCAGCCAACAACTGGTGGCCTTGCTGCAAGGGGGAAGTGCCACCGTTGCTGTGGCCGATCTGGTGATCTACGAGGTATTGCGTGGCTTTCGCCATGACAAAGCGCTAGATCAGGCGAAGGAGTTCTTTTCGGCCTTGCCCCGCGTAGACATAGGTGGATTTGAAAACGCCGTCATCGCTGCAGACCACTACCGTGTCCTGCGCGCCAAGGGCTACACCGTCCGCAGTCCCATTGATGTGCTGCTAGCCAGTTACTGTATTGCCAACGACCACCGGTTGCTGCATTGCGATGCCGACTTTGACCTAATAGAAACGTTGCGCGGGCTCAAAACATGGCCGCACTGATGGCCAGAAGAGACAACTACACATGAATGGAGCCAGTCAATGTTTACCAAAATCCTCATAGCCAACCGGGGCGAGATCGCCTGCCGCGTAGCCACCACCGCCCGTCGCTTGGCCATCAAAACAGTCGCCGTGTACTCCGATGCCGACGCGGGCGCCAAACACGTCGCGGCCTGTGACGAAGCGATCCACATCGGCGGCAGCGCCCCCAAGGACAGCTACCTGCGCTGGGAAAAGATCATTGCGGCCGCCAAGGCAACCGGCGCACAGGCCATTCACCCTGGCTACGGCTTCCTGAGCGAAAACGAAGAATTCGCCCACGCCTGCGCCGCTGCGGGCTTGGTCTTTATCGGCCCCCCATCCTCGGCCATCAAGGCCATGGGTTTGAAGGCCGAGTCCAAGCAACTGATGGAAAAAGCCGGTGTGCCGCTGGTGCCCGGCTACCATGGTGCCGACCAAGACCCGGCCCTGCTGCAGCGCGAGGCGGACCGCATTGGTTACCCGGTGCTGATCAAGGCCAGCGCCGGTGGCGGTGGCAAGGGCATGCGTGCAGTGGACAAGGCCGAAGACTTTGCTGCGGCCCTGGCATCCTGCAAGCGGGAGGCCATCAACAGCTTTGGTGACGACGCCGTGCTGGTGGAGAAATATGTGCTGCGCCCGCGCCATATCGAGATCCAGGTGTTTGGCGACACGCATGGCAACTACGTCTACCTGTTCGAGCGCGACTGCTCGGTGCAGCGCCGCCACCAGAAGGTGCTGGAAGAAGCGCCAGCGCCTGGCATGACCGAGGACTTGCGTGCGCGCATGGGCGCAGCCGCGGTTGAGGCCGCACGTGCCGTCAACTACGTGGGCGCTGGCACGGTGGAATTCATCGTGGAGCAACCCGGTGGCTACGAACACCCGGAGCAGATGAAGTTTTATTTCATGGAGATGAACACCCGCCTGCAGGTCGAGCACCCGGTGTCGGAAGCCATCACCGGGCAAGACCTGGTGGAGTGGCAACTGCGCGTGGCCTCGGGCGAGAAGTTGCCGTTGGCGCAGAGCGAGCTGCGCATCCACGGCCATGCCATCGAGGCCCGTATCTGCGCCGAGAACCCCGATAACAATTTCCTGCCCGCCACCGGCACACTGCATGTGTACGGCTTGCCCGCATGCACTACGTTTGAGCGTGCCGATGATGCGGTGCGCGTGGACTCCGGCGTGCGCGAGGGCGACACCATCAGCCCCTACTACGACTCCATGGTCGCCAAGCTGATCGTGCACGGCGCCACGCGCGAGCAGGCCTTGGCCCGCATGGACACGGCATTGGCGCAGACCCATATCGTCGGCCTGACCACCAATGTGCAGTTTCTGCGCCATGTGGTCACCAGCCCGTCGTTTGCGCTCGCGCAGTTGGACACGGCGCTGATCCCGCGCGAGGCGGCGGTGCTGTTCAACCAGGAAAAGATTGGCCTGCCCATGGCGACCGCGGCCATGGTGGCGCAGACGCTGGTAAGTGAATTGGCGTTGGCAACCAAGGCGGACGCCAGTGGTTGGATCGACCCTTGGGCGCAACGTGATGGCTGGCGCTCGCATGGTGCGTCGCACCGGGACTTTATGCTGGAGTTCCATGGCGAGCCACACACCGCGCGTTTCACCCGTCTGCACGGCGGTGCGTTGCAGTTGACGGTGGATGGCAACACGGCCGCGTTGCAGTACACACCGCTGGCTGGCGGTGCGCTGGATGTGCGGTATGGCGACCTGCGTTCCACCGTGCACTTGTATAAAAATGGTGAGGTAGCCCACGTATTCACTGCACAGGGCGCTACACAAATAGTAGCAATCGACGCACTCGCCCACGCCGGTGAAACACACGCCGAAGTGGGGCGTTTGACAGCCCCCATGCCCGGCAAGGTGGTGTCGTTTGCCGTCAAAGCCGGTGACGCAGTGAAGAAAGGTCAGGCTTTGGCCGTGATGGAAGCCATGAAGATGGAGCACACCATCGCCGCGCCTGCCGATGGCACGGTGGCCGAACTGTTGTTTGCGCCGGGTGACCAAGTGACCGAAGGCGCAGAACTGCTGAAGCTGGAAGTGCCATCCTGATACTTTGCGGGACAGACCGCAGCCGCGTAGCGGCAAGCTCTGTCCTCAACTGACTAAATATGCGCATCACTTTCTGCTGCACCGACACCGCGTCTGAACCCTGGTTGCAAGGTCTGCGCTCGGCGCTGCCCGATGCCGAAGTTACGTTGTGGGCCCCAGGCGCCCCGGCTGCCGATTACGCCGTGGTGTGGGCACCACCCCAACAGTTTTTTGACGAACAGTCACAACTCAAGGCGGTATTCAATATCGGCGCAGGAGTCGATGCCTTGCTTAAGTTGCAATTGCCACCGCAGGCGCAGATCGTGCGGTTGGACGATGCCGGTATGTCGGTGCAAATGGCTGAGTATGTGTGCCACGCCGTCATCCGCCACTTCCGCGAGTTCGATGTATATGAGGCGGATACCCGCCAGGGAAAATGGTCGTTTCGCAAACCGCGCGCGCGGGCCGATTTTCCGGTGGGCATCATGGGGCTGGGTGTGCTGGGCGAACGTGTAGCCCGTGCGCTGGGCACATTTGAATTTCCGGTGAATGGGTGGAGCCGCTCGCCCAAGTCGGTGGATGGCGTGCGGTGTTTTTCTGGCGCGCAAGGCTTCCAAGACTTCCTGGCCGCCAGCCGCGTGTTGGTCTGCCTGCTGCCGCTGACCCCCGACACGCGCGACATCATGAACCGCAACACACTGTCGCAACTGCAGGCTGGTGGCTATGTCATCAACGTAGCGCGCGGCGCTCAACTGGTTGATGACGACCTGCTGGCGTTGCTGGACAGCGGCCACCTGGCCGGCGCAACGCTGGACGTGTTCCGCAACGAACCCTTGCCGCCCGAGCACCGCTTTTGGAAACACCCAAACATCACGGTCACGCCCCACACTTCAGCCCGCACGCTGCGCAGCGAAAGCATTGCGCAGATTGCAGGAAAGTTGGCGGCTCTGCAGCGTGGGGAGTCGGTTGCGGGTGTTGTGGATGCTGGGCGTGGGTACTAAGGGTGCCATGTCCACAACATCTTCATCGTCTTCATCCACTCGCGTCTTGATGGGCCTGATGGGCTGGTTCATTCTGTTGCCCAGTGTGCTAATAGCCCTGGGAGCTGTCTGGCTGATACTCACAGGTGTCGATGTAGTGGGTGATACGCGCAGCGCCGAGGGCCGTGTCATCGCCCACCGGGCCACGCAGATCAAGCAGGGCCGTGCCTTGGGCAAGCTCAGCGTGGTGGAATTTGCCGCCCACGATGGGCGCAGCTATACAGTCGTCGACTCACTGGTGCGGATGAACGCGGCGGCGCACATAATCGGTGAGAAAGTTACCGTCCGTTACCCGACGAACGATCCATCGCAGGCGCAGATCAGCGGCTCCGCCTGGATCAAAACCATTTGGGGTGTGGCCATGCTCTTCTCTAGTAGCATCGGCATGCTTCTGGGATGGCTGCTATTGCGTTTTCGCCCCAAAGCAGTAAGCCCTGTCGCAGCGCAGTGACCGCCACACATCCAGGCATTTCCAGAATCGAAAGAACTCCCATGGGCATCCCCACCACAGTCAAACTCGTCGACGTCGGCCCGCGTGACGGCCTGCAAAACGAAAAACAACAGGTCCCCGCCGCCATCAAGATCGAACTGGTGCACCGCCTGCAAGACGCCGGCCTGACTGAGATCGAAGTCACCAGCTTCGTCAGCCCCAAATGGGTGCCGCAAATGGCGGACAACGCCGAGGTCATGGCCGGTATTGCGCGCAAACCTGGTGTGCGGTATTCGGTGTTGACACCCAACCTGCAAGGCTTTGAAGCCGCGCTCCAATCCAGCCCCGACGAGATCGTGGTGTTTGGCGCGGCCAGCGAGGCCTTTAGCCAGAAGAACATCAACTGCTCCATTGCCGAGAGCATTGAGCGCTTCCGCCCCGTGGTGCAGGCCGCGTTGGAAAAAGGCCTGACCGTGCGCGGTGCTATCTCGTGCGCCGTGGGCTGCCCTTACGAAGGCGAGATTGCGGCCGAGCGGGTCGAAATGGTGGCGCGGCTGATGCACGGCATCGGAGTGCAGCACGTGGGCGTGGCCGATACGATTGGTGTGGGCACCCCGCACAAAGTGCAAAAGGCACTAGAGGCGACGCTAAAGGTCTACGGCATCGACCATATCTCCGGTCATTTCCACGACACCTACGGCATGGCCTTGGCCAACACGCTGGCCAGCCTGCAAATGGGGATCTGGAATTTCGACACCTCGGTGGCCGGCTTGGGCGGCTGCCCGTATGCCAAGGGGGCGACCGGCAATGTGGCGTCGGAAGACGTGGTCTATCTGTTGCACGGCATGGGCATTGAGACCGGTATTGACC
Source organism: Rhodoferax sp. (assembly GCA_046598245.1). Lineage (GTDB taxonomy): Bacteria > Pseudomonadota > Gammaproteobacteria > Burkholderiales > Burkholderiaceae_C > Allorhodoferax. The sequence goes on along the minus strand of JBKJJC010000013.1, from coordinate 2,666 downwards.
TGGACAAGCTGGTCGATGCTGGAAAATTCATCAGCGATTTTTTGCAGCGCAAGCCGAATTCGCGCGCTGCGACGGCACTGATCAACAAACGGTTGGGTTGAAAGATATTTATGGACAGCAAGGATATGCAGGCTTGGCCTGAAGGTGTGCAGCGCGTAGCCGCTGCCTTGAGAGTCAAGAACCATCCCCACCCGCCAGTCATGCTGGATGATGCCGCCCGCACCGCCCAGCAGGCGGCCGATGCGCTGGGCATCGCCGTCGGGCAAATCGCCAAGAGCATCATCTTTCGCCGCAAAGAGGACGACGTGGCGGTGCTGGTCATCACCTCGGGCGACCGGCGGGTGGATGAGAAAAAGGTGGAGGCGCTGGTGGGCCGCATTGGCCGGGCCGACGCCGATTTTGTCAAGGCCAAGACTGGCTTCAGCATTGGCGGCGTGTCACCGCTGGCGCATACGCAGCCACCGGTGACGCTGGTAGACCAGGAGCTGTTCCGCTTCGAAGAAATCTGGGCCGCTGCGGGCCACCCGCATGGCGTATTCAAACTGCACCCACGCGATCTGGCCGCGTTGTCCGATGCGCCCACGGTCGATGTGACACAGGCGGTGCAAGCATGATAGTCGACTTGGATGCTATGCAATCAATAGCTGCTCGTGCAGTATTGGCGGGGGCTATGGCCGAAAATGTTCCATCACCTTGCATTTCGGTGTGCCGCATGGATGCACAGCGCACCTACTGCGAAGGCTGCCTGCGCACCCTGGACGAGCTGAGGGCCTGGGGCCGCAGCAGTGATGCGGACAAGAAAGTCATCTGGGCCAGCGTCGCCGAGCGGGCTGAGGCGCTGGCACGAACGGCTACCAGTGCCACCGCGATTACCACCCCAGCAGCCACCCCCATCGCCACGCCATGAAACACATCACCTACTACCTGGATTTCATTTCTCCCTACGCCTACCTGGCGTTTGAAGAGTTGCCCCAGGCGCTGATGGGTTTGAGTCATTCGGTGACGTACAAACCACTGCTGTTTGCCGCTTTGTTGAAGCACCATGGCCAGTTGGGCCCGGCCGAGATTGCGGCCAAACGCGACTGGACCTACCGCCAGGTGCAGTGGCTGGCCCACACCAAGGGCCACACGCTGGACCTGCCAGCCGCGCATCCCTTCAACCCGCTGGGCCTGCTGCGCCTGGCGGTGGCCACCGACCGCAACGGGCAACCCAACCGCTATGTGTGTGAAACCCTGTTCAAACACGTGTGGGTAGGCGGTGCCGACGCGGCGGATGCAGACCGACTGGCCGCCATTACCCAACAACTCGCGCCTGTGCGTGATCCGGCCGATGAGGCAGTGAAGGCGCAACTGCGCGCCCACGCGGAAGAAGCCATTGCCATGGGCGTGTGTGGCGTGCCCAGCTTCGCGGTCGATGGCAAGGTCTTCTGGGGGTTGGACGCCTTGCCCATGTTGCGCGCCTACCTGCAGGGCGATGCTTGGTTCAACGGCCCGTTGTGGGATGCTGCGGGCGCGCGCCCGGCGGGCGTGGTGCGTACGGCCTGACCGCGCTGAAACTAGCCAGCCCGGGGCAACCAGCGGTGTTGCAGTGCCAGGCGCTGAACATCGTCCCAGCTCTGGCATTGCGCCGCCACTTTGGGCCAAATACGCTGCAGCAAATCACATTCAGCCAGCGTATCGGCTGCTGCTTGGTGGCGCACAGCGCAATGGATGCCGAAATACGCCATCCAGTCATCCAGGGCACGTGCCCTGACGCCCTCGTAAGTCACCGCACACAGGTGGTCCACATCGACCCATGGGTTGGTAAGGCGCTGGCCCAAATGTTGGCGCGCATACCGGTTGACCATGTGTTGGTCAAAAGCGGCGTGGAACGCCAATAGGGGCGAGTTGCCGACATAGTCTGCGAACGACTGCATCGCAATGGTGGGCTCCAGCCCGTCGCGCTGCCGTTGTGTGCCAATGCCATGCAACAGGATGTTGTCCTTGCTGGAAACTTCACTGTGTCTCAGCACCACCTCAAAGCTGTCCCCCAGGTCCACACCCAATTTGCCTGTCTGCCAGTCCACCTGCAAGGCAATGGCGGCGATGGCCAGAAGGCGGTCCTTTTGCATATCCAGGCCGCTGGTCTCTACATCGAGCATGATCCACCGCGTTGGGTCCGGCGTAGGCGCACCCGTTAAGGTATTTTTCAGTCTGTCAATCCAGGACATGGTCAACGCACATAGTCCAACTGCAAACGCTGCTGTATGCGGTGCGCAACCTTGATGGACTCGCGAAGAATACGCCGGTCAATGTCGTTCAGGCTGGCGACCAAGATGTCGTTCGGAGCGTCCTGTGGGGCCTCACCCTCCAGCTGTATCCGCAGGCGCAGCGTTTGCAAAAACTCAAAACCGCTGATCCAGGAGCCGTATTCGGTTTCCGCCAGTTGCAGCAGCGGGCCGGTTGCGTCCAGACGTCGTTGGGTGTTGGTCTCCTGAATACCATGGGCCAGGCTGTAAATGCGAGCGGCATCGACATACAGGGCTGTGCCGCGCAACTTCAAGTCCAGCGTGCCGTGCGCGTCGCTGTCAATCGCTCCGCGCCAGTTCAGTGGTGCGCTGCGGGTCAGTGCATTGAGCGCCAGTTGTTTGATAAATCGCGGTGTTTTGTGTGCACCCTGGGCCACG
>JBKJJC010000011.1:0-6660 GCA_046598245.1 Rhodoferax sp. | reverse complement strand
CAGCAAGATAGGGTTCAGCGTGGTCGGCAAGACCAGCGATGGCAAACCCCAGTATGTGCAGGGTGAACGGGGCTCGGTCGAGCGCAACGTGATGCGCAACTACCTGGCGTTACAGGCCTATACCGGCGTCAAGACTGGCACGCCGGCCGCGCAAATGGACGCGCGTTTGCGTGCCTGGTTTGCACTTACGGAACGGCATTCCGCCCAGTTGCACGAATTGACGTTGGACGAGTACCTCACGCAAAAACGGGAGGACTTGGCTAAGACGGTCGTCTCGGTGCTTGACCGTCAAGCACTTGCAACGGATGCGCCGGTGAGTGCGAAGTCTTCGTCCACCGCCGGCCCCGGAAAGTGAAAGTGAACCGGCCCATCGGGCCTGGCGTTCACATATTGGTAGACCAACGGATCGGTGCTGGTGCGCACTTGCTCGGGCGTGCCTTCGATGGCAACTTTGCCATTGGCTAATACGATCACGTGGTCGGCAATGTCCAGCGTCTGCTTGAGTTCGTGCGACACAAACACGCTGGTCAGACCCATGGAGTCGTTCAGTTGACGGATCAACTTGGCCGCGGTCTTGAGCGAGATTGGGTCCAGCCCGGAAAACGGCTCGTCGTACATCACTAGCTCAGGGTCCAGCGCAATCGCGCGGGCCAGTGCAATGCGCCGGGCCATGCCACCCGACACTTCGCTGGGGTACAACTCGCGCGCACCGCGCAGGCCCACGGCGTTGAGCTTCATCAGCACGATGTCGCGGATCAGGGCCTCGGGTAAATCGGTGTGTTCGCGCAGCGGAAATGCCACGTTCTCAAACACCGTTGAGTCGGCAAACAGCGCACCAAACTGGAACAGCATGCCCATGCGCCGCCGCGCCGCGTAGAGCTGCTGTTGGTCCATGTGACCCACGTCATTGCCGTCAAACAGCATCTCGCCGGTTTGCGCTTTGCACTCGCCACCCATTAGCCGCAATGTGGTCGTCTTGCCGGCACCCATGGGGCCGATGAGCGCAGTGACCTTGCCTTTAGGAATGCGCAGGGAGACGTTGTCGAGCACCGTCTGGTCGCCGTAGCTGAAAGTCAGGTTGCGGAATTCGACGAGGGAGGAGGGTGTGGAGTTAGTTGCCATGGGTTCATGTGGGTGCGCTGTAGCTGCCTGGATGATAGCCCCGGCGGCACGATGGTCTCGCGGGCCAAGTCCGCCCTACAAGCATTTGTCTTCCAGCATCAGCAACTCCAACTCGGCCGCTGGGACCGGACGACTGAAATAGTAGCCCTGCATTACATCGCAGCCGTTGTGCCGCAAATAGCGCATTTGCGCTTCGGTTTCCACGCCTTCGGCAATGACCTTCAAGCGCAGGGTATGGGCAAGTGAAATGATCGCGAGGGCAATCGCCGCATCATCGGTGTCGACTGCAATGTCGCGTACGAACGATTGATCGATCTTGAGGATATCGATCGGAAACCGCTTCAGATACGAAAGACTCGAATAGCCGGTGCCAAAATCGTCGATGGACAACAGCACGCCGATCGCTTTGAGGTTGCGCAGAATGTTGATGGCTTGATCGACGTCGGCCATCACCATGCTCTCAGTCAATTCAATCTCCAGCAACTGCGCGTCCATTCCGGTTTCCGCCAGCACTGCTGTGATGGATTGCACCAGATCAGGTTGTGCAAACTGGCGCGCAGAAAGATTGATCGCAATACGCATCGGTTTGAGCCCGGCGCGCTGCCATGCTTTGTTCTGCGCGCACGCGGTACGTATCACCCAAGCGCCGATCGGGACAATTAAGCCAGTTTCCTCCGCCACGCCGATAAAGCGACCGGGAGGAACCATGCCAATTTCAGGATGCCGCCAGCGGATCAAAGCTTCCATCCCGACCATTCGGCCGGTACACAAGTCCACTTGTGGTTGGTAGTGCAGTACAAACTCGTCCCGTTCGATGGCTGTGCGCAGATCATTTTCGATGCGCAGGCGTTCGAGCAAGCGCTCATTCATGGCGGCGGTGAAAAACTGAAAATTGTTGCGGCCCGTCTCTTTGGCGCGATACATCGCAATATCCGCACGTTCGAGCAGCGTGTCCGGCTCGACGCCGTCTGCCGGGTATACCGCGACCCCGATGCTGCAAGACAGCGAAAACGGTTGTCCTTCAATCATGAGTGGCTGGGCAACAACCTCCATGACGCGTCGCATGGTGCTAGTAGACAAGCCGCCGCCTTCGGGTCGCGGCAGAACTAGAACGAACTCGTCACCGCCAAGCCGGGCCACGGTATCGGTATCCCGCATGGCTGACTTCAACCGGTTGCCCATTACTGTGAGTAACGTATCCCCGGCTTTGTGACCGAGACTGTCGTTCACAGACTTGAAGCGGTCCAGATCAAGGAATACCACCCAAATCGGATGCCCGTCGCGCGCCGCATAGGCAATGGCCTGGCCCAAGCGATTGCGCAATAAGTTGCGGTTGGCCAGACCGGTTAACGCGTCGTGGTCCGCCTGGTACTGGATCCGCATTTCGAGGCGCCTTCGGTCGGAGATGTCGCGCACAATCGCCACGACACCGCCTTCCACCCGCACGACTTGCCACTGCAGCCATTCCGCACGAACGGCCGCCATTTGGTTCTCCCACTCTTCCTCGTTAACATGGCCCGTTTGTGCGACAGCCACCAATTTGTCAAAGATTCTGTTGGTGCGGCAGTCCGGCAGGTTTTCGCACAAAGCCTTGCCAAGCAGAACCCGTTTCGGTACCCCCGTCAATTGTTCTCCCTGCCTGTTGGTGTCTTCGACAACGAAATCGGTGATGAGGCCATTGGCATCGCAAACGCTGCGTAACACAAAAAATGCGTCCAAACTTGCTTCTGAAGCGGCGTAGTAGGTTTCCCGCATCTTGCGAATGCGCATTTGGCTCTTGGTAAGTTTCCAAGACATGCGACTCAGCGCTGCAACAATGGCCATCAACAATGCGCTGACTGCGCCGGCTTGCCATAGATAGTCGCGCTGGTGCCTATGAAAGGTTGCTAGTTGTTCGTCTTGGGACAACCCCACGACGGCTGCCAGCGGGAAGCCGCGCAACGGGCGCGCATTGGTAAAACGCCGTATTCCGTCCGGGCCGAGCGCGCTGGCCTGCCTATCGGTTGCGCGTGTGGCAGCTGCATAGTCCACGACCTGACCCCAAGCAACCTGGTCGCCACTGCGTTCGGCTCGAAATACGCCGTCCGCTCCTAATAAGCCCAGGAAGCCATGGTCTCCCAGCCTGGAGCGTTCATAACCGCTGGTGAAGTAACCAGGATCAACCGTCACGATCACAACGCCGCCGAAGGATCCGTCAGCCGCATTTAGCCTGCGGCTAAACTGCAATTCCCCTTCTTCAGTCTTCGGGTTTCGGCTTGCCCGACCCACGTAGGGCGCGCCGCTGTCATACGCCTGGTGGATCTGAAAATACGCTTGCCCAGTGACCGGCGTAGATTCGCGGCCTTGATTATTGGCGACAATATCACCCTGCCGGTCTGTGATGCTGATGCTGAAGACCAGGGCTGAAGGCAACAGCCCCTTTTCTGTCAGTTCTGGGAGAACGGGCCGCTTGCCCCTGAGTTCAACCGCATACTTGACGGTTTTTAGCGTCTGGTCGATTGCGCCAAGATTGCGCGCCATCTGTGCTTCGTAGGTTTCGATCAGTTCGCGGCTCGACTGCGCTGCAGAATTCTCGGCACTGGCGCGCTCAAGCGCAATAAAGTGAAAAGTCGTGCCCCAGATCACTCCCAATAGAAGGAGTGCAAAAAGGGGAAGCAAGATGTATGGCTCTAACCCTCGCCCCAGCGCGCGTCGTAGTCCGGCAACCCTCACTTTGAATCTAGTCACTTCTGGCCTGGTCAACGCACAACCAGCACCGCTTTGACGCTGGCATCTACTGCACTTTTGTCGATGTAACCTATGAGGTGCGGACTGTCTGCAACCAGCTTCTTCATCGCCGCACTGTCTGCAACTTCTTTGGGAGGCTGCCCTCTGCCGGTGAATATCATTTTCGACCAGTACGCTTTCATGAGCGGTGGCGATTTCCCGGTCACTTTGGCGTAGAACTCGTCACGAATGGCCGAGCCAACCGATTGGTCGATCGGAACGGCTTCAGCGCCTTCCGGGAAATTACCGCTTTGACCGAGAAAGAGATCGGCCACCTGCTCGGTGCGCAATGTGGTCGCCGGGTTCTTGTTCGAGACGATCACCACCACTTCGGGTGACGCGGTGTTCGCAAACAACCCTATCGCCACACTGACCAAGCCCATGTGAATTTTTTTTCCGATACGCATGATGTGCTCTCTCAGAAAACGAAGTCAAGAATTGCGGTCCATACGTTTGCCGTGCCACCGGATCGATAAGCCGGTTGCGGATTGATCAACGTTCCCGGTGAACCGGTACCTGGATGTATGCCGTCGTATTGCAGCTTGAGCGCGGCACTTTTCATGAAGTCCCAGCGCACACCGACCGATGTGCTCGTCTGAACCGCGACCAATCCCAGAACTGTATTGAGACCGGCATTGAGGCCTGCAGCGGGTCCAGCCAGATAGGGGGGGAGCACAGCAAGGTTCAAGCCGGGGTCGGAAGTGTTGCTGTCCGCCTTCACCTGCGCATAGGTGAGATAAGGCGTGAAATTGCCAATTCGATAGCCTGCGCTGGCGTACCAGGCGGTCTTGTCGCCCAAAAAAGAGTTGGTTTTAAGCTTGCCCCACTCGCCGGTCACAAACCAGTTTCCAGGGTCATAGCTCGCACCAAGACTGACCGCTGTAACGGGCGTGTTCTGGGCGTCATAGCGGTCTGCTATCGCTGCCCCTTGTGGCCCGAACTGTCGGAAGCCATCAAACAACGGGCGCACCAAGTCGACGCTCAAATTGCTTCGCAGGTAACTGAGACGCACGCTCACCGAACCGTAGTCGGTGGTATTGGAGATGCCCCACAACCCCCGTGCGTTAGCGCTGCCTCCGTCCTTGAATTTGAAATCGGTCCCGCCGTAAAAACTCTGTATGGTGGTCTTCACATCCCCTAAGTGCAGGCGATAGCTGGCGTCTACTCCATCGCTATTGCTGATCGGCACCGTTCCATAGACTTCGATTGGCGCACGTGCCAACGGGAAGGCGTAACCAACCTTGCGATACTCGGCGGCGAGAAACAGTGGCAACGCGATACGGCCAACACGAACACTGAAATCCGGCGTGACTTGGTATTTGACGTTGGCCCATTCGACAATGGGTATGTAGGTGTTGTCGTAACGTTGTTCGGCAATGACCTGCACCACGGCTGACAACTGCTTGGATAAGTTGACGCTAAGCTGCGCGCCAAGTCGGCTATCGACGTCGGCGCTCCAACTTTGATTAACACCTGCCCCATCGGGCTTGAGGGGATTGGAGGTGAAGTCCGCCTGTCTCTCGCTGGAGTGGGTTACCCCCAAGCTTCCAAAACCGTTCAATGAAAACATTGGCTTGTCCGTATCGTCTGCCCGCGCGATACCGCTGCAAAGGGATAACAGGGCGACCATGGTAAGAGACAGTGTTTGAGACATAGGCTTCTTCATTTGATGGTGTAGGTCCGGACTCGGCGTTTGCTGGCTCGGTGCTTCCAACTTCCTTCTGACTGAGACAGTACAAGCCACAGCGCGCTAAGCCGATCATGGCGGTTTTATTACAGCACGAAGAGTTAGTGAAAAGCAAAAATTTGGGTGGTAGTGAATCGGGAGGCTCCAACCATTGGTTGTACCCGGAGCCGCAGTCACCTATCGTCGTTGCCAGCGAACAGACCGCCTGCACATTGCATGATGGCGTCCACCAACGCATCCCGCAGCGGGTGCGGGGTTGCCACTTGGGGCAGTAGCAGGCTCACGCTGAACGGGATCGCTATGGCGAGAGGCCGCACCACCAACTGTGGGCCTGCCATCGCAGCGGCGGTTAGCGGGTTGACGATGGCCACGCCCAGGCCCTGCTGCACCATGGCGCAGACCGCTACGGCGCTGGTGGTTTCAAGCAAGGTGGCGCGTTGCACGCCCGCCTTGGTAAACATCGCATCGATGGCCTGGCGGTAGGTATCGCCTTCGGCCAGGCTGATAAAGCGGTGGTCCGCAAAGTCTTGGGGCTGCAGCACGGCACGGCTGCAAAGTGTGTGGCCGGCGGGCAGTACGGCTACCTCGTTGGCCGTCAGCAGGGCGCGCAGCTCCACGCCCGCAGGCGCCTCCGTGGTTTCGCCCAGGCCAATGTCAAAGCGCTGTTCGCTCAATGCCTGCTCTAGCCACGGCGACTCCAGGGGCACCACGGTGACGCTCGCGTCCGGCAAGGCCTTGCTGAAGTGCAGCAGGGCCTGCGGCACCAGCGCATGGGCCAGTGCGGGCAGGCAGGCCAGGCGCAGGCGGCCGGTGGTCAGGGTGCGCAGCTCTTGGGCGCGAGCGGCTATTTGTTCCAGGCCGATGAAGGAGCGTTCTACTTCCTGCATCAGGGCCAAGGCACGTGCTGTAGGGCGCAATCGGCCGCGCACGCGGTCGAACAGTGCGAAGCCCAGTAGGAATTCCAACCGGGCCAGCTCGCGGCTTAGCGTGGGTTGGCTGGAGCCGGTTACGTCTGCTGCTCGGCTCAGGTTGCCGTGCAGCATGATGGCGCGGAAGAGGGTCAGCTGGCGGTGGGTTAGCAGGGT
>JBKJJC010000180.1:0-2787 GCA_046598245.1 Rhodoferax sp. | reverse complement strand
ACCGAGCCTATGGCTACGCCCAACCCGGCCTGGCTGGGTTTTGTGCGCACGGGGCGCGCCCGCTCCAAGATTCGCCACCATCTAAAGACGATGGCGCACACCGAGTCCGAAGAGTTGGGTGAAAAACTTTTGGCACAAGCCCTGCGCGCCGAGGGCATCAACCGATTCCCGGATGCGGCACTGGATCCCTCCTATGAGCCTATTTGGGAGAAGTTACTGCGTTTTACCGGCAGCAAGAACCGCGAAGAGCTACTAACCGACATTGGCCTGGGCAAGCGTATTGCCCATATTGTGGCCAAACGCCTCGTGCACCTGTTAGCCGACAGTGGCCAAAAGCCCGACGCCCTGCTACTAACCCGTGAACGTTTTACTGCGCACGAGTCCACCTCCCAAGGCTCCATTACGCTGGACGGCAGCGAGAACGCATCTGTGCAGTTTGCCAACTGTTGCAGACCGATTCCGGGCGACAGCATCGTGGGTTACCTGGGGCGCGGCGAAGGTCTGGTCGTGCATGTGCACGATTGCCCGGTGGCCAAAAAGCTGCTGTACAAAGACAGTGAACGCTTCATCAATGTGGATTGGTCGGACGAACCCGTACGCTCCTTTGAGACCGGCGTTATGGTCACCGCTAAAAACGGAAAAGGCGTATTGGCCAAGGTGGCCGCCGCGCTGGCAGCCGCCGAAGCGGACATCGTGCATATCGACATGGGCAGCGAAGGCGCGCAGGAGGATGTGGACTTCCGCTTTATCGTCGGCGTGCGCGATACGGCGCATCTGGCCGTGGTGCTGCGCAACCTGAACCGCACCGCTTCTGTCATGCAGGCCGAGCGCCGCAAGGTGGCCACGCCCAACTTTGCAGGCGGAGGTTCTAGCTAGCGTCGGGCGCCGGATAGCTCACCTTGAGCACCTCTATCTCTTCCACCTTGCCGGGTATCACCAGTTTGAGCACGTCGCCCACACGGGCCTTGAGCAAGGTGCGCGCAATCGGCGAAATCCAACTGACCTCCCCTATGGCGCTATTGGCTTCATCAATGCCCATGATGGTGACAGTACGCTCTTGCCCCGCTTCATCCGCATAGGTTACGGTTGCGCCAAAAAATATCTGGTCGTTGCCGTAGTGGACCGATGGGGTGGTGACTTCGGCAATCTCTAGGCGTTTGGTCAGGAAGCGAATGCGGCGGTCAATCTCGCGCAGGCGTTTTTTGCCATACAAGTAATCGCCGTTTTCGGAACGGTCGCCATTGCTGGCGGCCCAAAAAACCGCCTCAACAATCTTGGGACGCTCGTTGTCCACCAAGTCCATCCATTCGGCTCGCAACTGCGCGTAACCTGCGGGTGTGATGTAGTTCTTGCCACCACCCGGAATGGGCGGCAATTGCAGATCGTCGTCATCGTCTGCGTTGTCCGACTCTTTGGTGAAAGCCTTGCTCATGGGCAACCCGTGAATACAGCCCACAATTGGACCGTGGTGAACAACATTTGGATATGAAAAAGCCCTGAAACATTGCTGTTTCAGGGCTTTCCATTTTTGGTGCGGCTGGCAGGAATTGAACCCACGACCCCTTGGTTCGTAGCCAAGTACTCTATCCAACTGAGCTACAGCCGCTAAGCAAAAAATTATAGCACAGGTTTTTTGGGCGTTTTCAGGCCTTCAAACCCAACATGGCGCGGGCCTCCTGTGGGCTGGCGATGGCGCGCCCTGCCCGCTGGGCGCATTGGGCCAACTCTGCTATCAATGCGCCGTTGCCACTGGCGCGTTCGCCGTTGGGCAAATAGAAAGTGTCTTCCAGCCCGGTACGCAGCATGCCGCCTAGGTCGGCCGTCTTCTGGTGCACGGGCCAGATTTCGGCGCGCCCTATCAGTGTGGCCTGCCAGACGCTGTTGGGTGCCATCCATTGGGGCAGCAGTGCCAACAAATCGGCATCACAGGGCATGCCTGACGCGACACCCATCACCAGGTTGTACTCGGCGCGACCCATCTCGGGCTTGAGCATGCCGGACTTGATATACATGCCCACCGAGCGGACGATACCCACATCAAAACATTCAAACTCGGGATGGGTACCGCACTCGGCCATCACATCGAGGAACTGCTGGACTTTGGCCACCGGGTTGTCAAACACCATGGGCGGCCAGGCCCATTGGCCGTCTTCCTTGATCTTCAGGTAGTTCAGGCTGCCGGCGTTGCAGGCGGCGATCTCGGGTTTGACGCGGCGTATGCAGGCCAATGGGCCAGATATGTCTTTGCCCACTACACCGGTGGTCAGGTTGATGATGACGCCGGGACAGGCTTCGCGGATCGCGTTGACGACGGACTCCATGACGTCCGGGTCCCAGGACGGCAAATGGCCCAGGCCCTCTTCCTGGTTGCGCACATGCACATGCATGATGGAGGCGCCCGCGTTGAACGCGTCTCGCGCCTGCGCCGCCATCTGTGCGGGCGTGACCGGCACCGGGTGTTGTTTGGGGTTGGTCAGCACGCCGGTTAGCGCGCAGGTCAGTATGGCTTTTTCCATGTTTAAACTTCCTTTTTTGTTGTTGGAGCGATGTCCAATTCCACCAGCAACGCGCCCGATTCCACTTGGTCGCCCGCCTTGGCATGTACCGCTCGGACTACGCCTGCAGCTTCGGCGCACAGCCACATTTCCATCTTCATGGCTTCGACACACACCAGTTGTTGGCCGACCGCCAGGGTTGCGCCCACGGCTACCAGTACCTGAGTGACTTTTCCTGCCACCGGCGACCGGGCCTTGCTGGCATCCTTGCGGGCATCGGCGTCGGGGAAGG
>JBKJJC010000275.1:0-3690 GCA_046598245.1 Rhodoferax sp. | reverse complement strand
GAAAACCTCAACACGCTGGTTGGCAATGGTGGGGCCGTTGGTGGAACCCTAGGCAATATTCAAACTCTGACTGCCAAGCTCAACGGACCCAATGGCGCCCTGGGCGTATTGCTGGGTAACGAGCAAGACGCCAAAAAGATTGTGGCCACACTGGACCGCACCAACGCTCTATTGGCCCGGCTAGATGGCATGGCCGCCAAAGCCGACACCCAAGTCTTTGGCGACAAGGGCGTGTTGCCAGAAACCCGCGCCACCGTGGTGCAAATGAATGCCCTTTTGGGTGATGCACGCCAAAGCCTGAAAAAGGTAGATACGGTGCTGCAGGACGCCCAGGCCATCAGCGCCAACGCCAAGGGCGCCACGGCAGACCTGGGCGTCTTGCGTGCCGACGTGGAAACTAGCCTGCGCAAAATTGACGGACTGGTCAACGAGATCAACCGCAAGTGGCCCTTTGCCCGCAATACCGACATCCAGTTGCCATGAACCTGCCTATCAATTTTTCCGCTCCGGTGTGCTTGGTGGTCTTGGGAACGCTGGCGCTACCTGGCTGTTCCAGCGCGCCAAAAGTCCCCGACTGGCAAATCGAATCCAAAGGTGCAATGGAACGTACCGTCGCGGCCTACCTGGAAGGCAATACCCGCATCGAACTGGCCGAGTTGGCTAGGGCCCGCTCACAACTCTCCCGCACCGGCCGTGCCGATCTGGTGGCTGGCGCTGAGCTGCTACGCTGTGCCGCCCGTGTGGCCAGCCTGGTGTTTGAGCCCTGCTCCGGGTTTGAAGCACTAAGGCCTGATGCCACCGAAGCGCAGCGCGCCTATGCAGATTACTTGCGCGGCCAGCTCTCGCCGTCCGGCATCCCCCTGCTGCCCGCCACCCAACAAGCGGCTGCGTCCCGCAGCGGGGGCGACGCCACAGCCTTGCAGGGCATAGAGGATCCTCTGTCGCGGTTGGTAGCTGCCGGTGTTTTGTTGGAGACCGGCAAGGCCAATCCCGCAACCATCACGCAGGCCGTGGATACAGCTTCCAGCCAAGGCTGGCGCCGCCCGCTGCTGGCTTGGCTGGGCGTGCAGGTGCAACGGGCCACATTGGCAGGCCAGACGGCTGAGGTCGAACGGCTGCAACGGCGTATCAAATTGGTCCACAACGAAGCGTCTGCGGCCCATTAACTAGCGATTTATTGCCAGCGTGTTATGCAGCTCGCTCCAACAAACCAGCCCCCGCCCGCTTAGCATCGTGTTTGGCGAGTGCCGCCAGATTGGCGACATCCTCCACACGGGACACACTGCCACCATCGATCACTGCAGCGCCAATGGACACCGTAGTGCAAGGGAAAAATCGAAGCGACCCGTGGCGGTCCTCTGCTTCTATGCCGCCAGCATCCCGAGCCTGTGCGTCAAACAAGCCTAGTGCCTGCGCGTTGAAAGTCTGCACCAGGCGCTCGCTGCGGGCCCGCCAGTCCGCGCTTTGGAACAACAGCATGAAATCATCCCCACCCACATGGCCCAAAAAGTCCCTTTGCGGATCACACTGCTCCATGGCAAGTCGGGCCAGCAGGCGGATCATTTCGTCACCACGCCAGTACCCGTAATGGTCGTTGAATGGCTTGAAGTTATTGAGGTCTGCATAACAGGCTACGAAACGCACCTTCTTCTTGATCAAGCGTTCCATGTGTTGACTGATAGGAATGTTGCCTGGCAAAAACGTCAGCGGGTTCGCATGCCGGGCCGCTTCAATACGCGTTTCAGTCACGGAGCGCACCAACTGGTCTCCCGTACCCAGCCCCACATAACGGCCGTTGTTGGTCACGATAAATCCATCTGTCAGGTAACGCTGGTCCTCTGAAGTGAGTATGCCGACCAACTCATCCACACTGTGGTCGCGTTCGATCAAGCGCGGTTGGAAGTTGGCATGCATCACACAGGACTTTCGGCCCCACACTTCACGGTAGTAGAGCTTGCTGTATTCGGACAGAAAACGTTCGCGGTTGATCAACGCTACAGGCTGCTCCCGGTCCAGCACAGCTACCGCGTGCAAACCGGGCCATTGGGCAAAACAAGCCGCCAGATCGTCGTTGGTGGTTTGGGCATTTACCGTGGGAGCATCCACCAAGGCGAGGTGGCGCAAATGCCCATTGGAAGTGGCCCGACTCAGTTCAGGGAACACCACAATCTGCCGCTCAGCCAACACACGTTGTGCATCCGGTCCCAGATATTGCACGGGCGCTAGACTGGGATGACCCAAGAAGTATCCTTGCCCATAACTGATACCCAAATCCCGCAGTACGCGCAGATCGTCCTGGGTTTCTATGCCTTCCGCGACCAAAGCCGTACCAAAGATATCCGCGATCTGCAGCAGGGCTTGGATAGTTTTCAGTTTATCGCCATGCTGGCTGATATCTTTGGTGAAATATTTATCGATTTTGACCACTTCTGGCTTGAGTTGTGACCACAGGCGCAGGCTGGAACGTCCATCGCCAAAATCATCTAGTGCCAGCGATACCCCTGCACTGCGAATCTGCGCCACCACATCCGCGAGTGCATCCATATCCTCTACACGCTCATGCTCTGTAATTTCCAAAACCAGCATACGCGAAAGAACGCCCAGGTCACGGATCTGTTTCAGCAAATCGTCAGTCCCTTTAGTCGTGAGCAATTGGGTCAATACCGACGCACTCATGTTGACAAACAGACGGCCCGGTACATCCATCTTCCCCCAAGCCCGCAATGCTGCAACCACACAGGCATATTCGAACTCAAACTCCAGACCTTCATGGGATGCGGCGCGAAGCAGGGCGTCGGGTGTGTGCAGTGCACTGCCACCGGGACCGCGGATCAGCGCCTCATGGGCGTATATCGTGGCATCGCCCAGATTAACAATGGGCTGAAAAACTGGGTAAAGACTGGATTCAATGAGAATCTTTTGCAATGGTCCCATGCCCTCTGATGGCGATAGGGCTACGGCACGGGCCATCCAGCCAAGCCTAGGTGATGCAAAGGCACCCTGCGTGACACGGTGGGTTGGCGTATCTTCAAAATAACCGGACGTGTGCGCCATGGCGTGTGCTCGCAGAAATAGCTAGCACCCCAATGTAGAACCGCGGTGTGACACTAGCATGACAAAACAGTGACGTGGTATTGAAAGTATTTTCCAATCCAGGTATGGGCCTGAAGGGAGCGTGAGTACGTAACTCTTGCTGCTTGGCTTGACCGGTTTAAAACTGGAAGTTTACGGGTTTGGTTTTGGACTTCTTTTTTTCTCATGTGCAGGCCCCTGCCAGGCCGCCGGAGGCCCCCCAGCGCGTTTGTTTTTCTAGCGTTATCGGTGCCGCTGAGTGCTGTACTTCAGAGCTGCTGTTTGCGTTTGGGTTTGTTGAACAATTCAAACAAATCGGCCTTGGCTTTTTGCATCGCCTGGGCAGCTTGTAGATCCGTTTGTTCTTTGGCTTGGGCCAGCAAATCTTCAAGCTTGAGACCCGCTTTAAGTTTGACCAAGCCCTCTTTGTCCAGCAGCACCAAACACTCCAAAGGAGTCTTGGCATCATTGTTTTTGTAGACCTTCTTGATCTTGCCTTTGTCGCTCACGATTTCAGTGGCGTACAGGCAGGGCCGGTGCAAATTGAGCCACGGATTGAACACTTCCTGGTAGAACGCATTGATGGGAGCGGCGTACTTCTGCGGGATATGGCTGTAA
>JBKJJC010000253.1:0-2974 GCA_046598245.1 Rhodoferax sp. | reverse complement strand
TCTCAGTAGCGTAGGCCTCACGCAGGTAGGTGCCGGTGCATTGGCCGTACTGGGCTACGCTGCGGGTTTTGGTGTGGGTGGCATGTGGTTTGGCTTTCCTAACTTCTCTGGCACCCCGTGGGATGCACTGGAGTTTGAAGACCAGGGCGACGCCCGCACCAGCATGCTGACCGCGCTGAATGCGGTGCGCCAGTTGGTAGACCACAACCCCCAAAGCCGCCTGCCCGCCAGCGTGCAAGCCAAGGTGCTGGACCTGTGCAAGCAGTTGAACAGCTTGCTGGACCAATGGGAGCGCAGCAAGGGTCAGCTCTCGCTAGAAGAGAGCTTTCATGCCCGCCACATCGCGCTGACCTACCTACCCGATGCGCTGAAGACCTACCTATCTATCCCCCAGGAGTTCGCCATGACCAAGCGTCTGGCCAACGGCCACACCGCCCAAGAAACATTCACGAACACACTGGACGAGCTAACGACCAAGGTATTGCAGCTCAGCGAAGACTTGGCGACGCAGGACGCACAGGCGTTCTTGAACCACTCACAGTTTCTGCAGGACAAGTTCAATCCGCCACGGATTGAGTGAACGGTAGCGAACAACCATCGGTCGTCGGTCTGATCGAGGAGGACACCTGGATTGGTGTGCAATTTTTATACTTACTATTTTTTTTGTAGCAACAAACTTAATATCCACGGGTGCTAGCGGCATATTTTGCATTATCTCGCAGCGTAAAAGCCCTTGAATCCAATTTGGGTGGATTTTTTACGCTTAAACCTCGGCCGATGGCGGCTGCGGCGCCATCCCGGCGACAGAATGCAGGGACTGGTCGCGCGCCAACGAATGCAGTGCACCCACCAGTTCGGGATGCAGGTATCGGTAACCCGCCGCAATAGCGGCATCCGGCGTAGCGTTTTGTCCGTCCAGTAGCAGCGTGGACATCTCGCCCAGCAAGGCACGCATCGGGGCGTCCGGCACGCGCATCCACACGCTGCGGCCAAACGATGCGGCCAGTGCCCGCGCAATTTGGGCTTGCGGCACACTATCGGGGGCGACGGCGTTGACGGGGCCACCCAGTTGATCGTTCGCCATGGCAAAGCGCAGCATGCCAACAGCGTCATCCAGATGGATCCACGGTGCTGCTTGCCGCCCGCTGCCCAGAACCGCGCCCAGACCCAGGCGGGCACTGAAAGCCAGCATGGGATAGGCGCCATCGCCCAGCCCCAGTACGACGCCAAAACGCATACGCACCACGCGCACGCCCAGACCCTCGGCGCGGCGCGCCTCGTGTTCGATGGCGGCACACAGGTCGGACTGGAATTCGCCCGGGCGTGGGCCAGTGGTTTCATCCAGTGGCTCAAAGGATGCATTGGGTGAGGCGCCGTAGTAGCCGACCGCCGACGCGCTCACTAGCACCTTGGGGGGCTGCTGCAGGCGCCGCATCAGATCAACCACTGCGGCAGTGACACCAACTCGGCTGTCGAGCAAGGTGCGTCGCCGCGCCTGCGTCCACGGCATGCCCAGCACACGTGCACCGGCTAAATTGACAACGGCACCGACACGCGTTTCTGACGGGATCGCTCCTAAGCTCTCGACCGCCCAGACACCTGGTCCGAATGTCGCTTGTGCCCGCCGTGCGTCGCGTGACAACACGATCACGCGCTCGCCGTCGCGCAGCAGATCGGCCACCAGAGCGCGACCGACAAAACCCGTGGCGCCGGTCACCAAGATAGCGGGGGTGATCAGGTGCCCATTGGCCATGGAGGCCGATGGACGGGCCTGACTGGCCATGCGATTTAGGTGCACCACCGCCCGCACATTGCGCACACTCCATGCCATCACACCGACGCCGTACAACGTGCACAGCCAGGATATCCAGCCGTGCGGTGTGAAGGCCATGTCGGTCGGCAGTTGCGCCCAACCCAGCAACATCGGCGCGAGAAAACCAAGGAAAAGACCATAGCTGATCGTCAGCAGCGTGTGTAACACGCGCTCAAACGGTGGCAATTTCCTGGTGCGGTCTTCTTCCAGAAAATCGGCCAGCGTGATGCCCAGCTCGGTCAACAGCATCACCACCAGCACAGCGGCAAAGGCACCGCGCCATTCAAACCAAGCCAGTCCGATAAAGACGACGCCGTAGATAGCCTCGCGCGCGGCGTGTAACGCCAACTCGTAACGGGCCGAGATGCGCTGTGGAAGCTTGGCCTGCAGCTCGTGGTGCCACAGGTTGTCAAAGGCGCCCATGACAGCCTGGACGGACAGCAAGAAAAAGATGGTGTTCATGGTGATGGCCTCGCTGTTCAAGAATCAAATCGATGGGTCAGCAAAGACGCCGGTTTGGTGGAAGGTTTCTCCCCACAAGGGGTGCACCATGGAGAGGGTGAAGCGGAAACGGCCATTCCCCAGATGACCCAGATGGCCCAGGTCGGAATGCACGACGCGGCACACACCGGGTGTCAGCAGGGCCGGTACCGGCAGGCGCAGGCGACCCCAGACCAGCCAGAAGTGGCGGCTTTGAAAGACCAGCGCACCAGCTTCTTCAAACACATCGAGCGACATGCTCAGGCCACCCACGGTGCGCTCCAGCAGGCCACCATCCGCACCAATCTCCTTGGTCGAGCGCACTGTGCGGTCCTGACCATGGGTGCCGGTGTGGAAGCAACGCTCCCACACGACACCGCCCTGTCCGTTATCGCTGACGCGTACCGTGGTGGGCACGGCATCGGTGTTCAGGTGGGTCAACGGGCCGCCCAGCACGCGGGCCAGTGCGGCGTATACATGACCAACGAACGAGCAGCGCAGGTCCATGCGTCCCTCATAGGTCACGTCTGCATGGGCGGCGGCGAAGCGGTGCTGCACGGCCGCTGGCAGGTGGGCCCAGCCGTCTACGCCCACCAATGCAGGCAGATCCAGTGCAGGGCGGGCGACCGCTGCGGTGTTGCGGTGCAGGCGGCTGGGAACAAGGGCGGTCAGGGTGAACAT
>JBKJJC010000192.1:0-3859 GCA_046598245.1 Rhodoferax sp. | reverse complement strand
GCGCATGCCCAACAGTCCGTGCGCTTTTTGGCCGATGGTGCTGGGTTCAAAGCCTATACCGTCGTCACGTACGGTTACTTCAACCTGGCCACCCGCCGATGCAAGGCTGAGCCACACATTGCTTGCCCGCGCGTACTTGGCAATATTGGTAGTGGCCTCTTGTACCAGCCGGTAGACTACCAACTCGGTACTGGCCTTTAATGGAACCGGCTGCAGTGCGCAGTGCACCGGAATACCCGCGGTCTTGGAAAACTCCCGGCCCAGAATTTCCAGCGTTGCGACCAGGCCGAGGTTTGCCAGTGTGGAGGGCCACAGGTCTTCGATGATGCGGCGTTTCATCGCAATCCCTGCGTTCAGGGTCTCTACCAAATGATGGAGGCGCTCCGCCGCTTCCGGTGCCTCGGTGCCCAAACGGGATTTGATGCGTGCCACATCCAGTTTGGCCGCCGTCAATAAGGCACCGAGTTCATCGTGCAGGTCGCGCGCGATGCGGTGGCGCTCATCCTCACGGGCGGTTTGCAGGTGGTGGTTCAGTTCAACCAATTGTGCGGTGCGCCGTTCTACCTCACTTTGCAGACGGTCTTGCTCCACCCGCAGGGCCTGCTGGTGCACCTCCTGCTGGGTTTTGAAGGCCTGGTTGTGGCGTATATTGAGCAACACTAGGAATAGGCTTGCCGCTGCCAACAGTGCGACGCCCACGCGGCTGAACAACAAAATGTCGGACACCTCGCGTTGACTGACTTGCAAGCGGTGGGTTTCCACTGCCAACAGCTCCGAGCCGACTGTGCGAATGGCGTCCATGTACTCCTGCCCTATGCCGCTGAGCGTAAAGTCTCTGCCGGTTTGCTGCTTGCCCTCTTTTTGCATCTGGACCGTAATGGCGAGTTCGGATAATTTGGTCTCGGTCAGGGCACGCAGCTTTTTCAGGAGCTCAGCCGACTGCGGCTCGCGGCTGTAAGCGACTTCTAGTTGTGCGAAGGCGCCAGCAATATTCTTGAGCGCGGCGTTGTACGGCACCAGGTATTCTTCCTGGCCGGTCAAGAGGTAGCCGCGTTGCCCAGACTCGGCGTCCAGCACACCCCTGGTCAGGTCGTGCAAATGGAGTCGATTCCCGGCAATGGCATCCAAGCGCTGCACCAGGACGGAGGCGCGCTCGTTTGAATCAGCGGTCATCCAAACCATGGCGATGGAGGCGACTACCAGCAGCAAAATAGTCAACGGGTTTCGCTTCAAAACGGTGGGCAGTTGGGTATGCATAGGCTGACCTAGAATGCAAAGAAATTAAGTGCGGGAGCGGGGAAAACACCATGATCCGGATTGCCATCGTTGACGACCACGCCATTGTGCGGGCGGGCCTGCGGCAGTTTTTTGCAGACCATACAGACCTTGATGTTGTGGCCGAAGCCGCCAACGGCCGCGACGCACTGGATCTGGTGCGCGGTGGTGGCATTGACGTCATGGTCATGGACCTCTCCATGGGCGAGCAGGGCGGTGTTGAAGCCCTCGTTGCCATCAAGGCGCGAGCGCCGGACCTCCCGGTACTCATCTTCAGCGCTTTGCCAGAGACCCATTACGCCACCGCATTGTTGCAACAGGGTGCCAGCGGCTACTTGGGAAAAGACTGTGCTCCCGAGCACATTGTTGACGCCATACGCACAGTTTCGCGGGGCCGCAAGTACATCAGCACCACGGTTGCCGAGCAGCTGGCAGACGCGTTGGCGGGTGGTGCAGGGCTGGAAAAGCCGGCGCATCAAAAATTGTCGCAGCGCGAACTGCAGGTGTTCTTGCGGCTGGCGGCGGGGGAGGCGGTAGGGAATATTGCCGAGCACATGTCGCTCAGCACCAAGACCGTGAGTACATACCGAACGCGCATTATGGAAAAACTAGGCCTCGCCTCGAATAGCGATTTGACCTACTACGCGTTGAAAAACGGTTTGATCCAATAGGCAAGTTCAGTTCAACTCTCCGCGTACGCTGTTGCCAGCCTCGCCGGCGGCTAGGCGCGCACAGTAGAGCATCAGCGCGTCCAGTTCGGTGGATTTGTCAAAGACTTTTCTGGCACCCAGCTCCGTGCACTTGCGGCGTATCTCTGGTGTGGCGTGGTTGCTCAAAACCACCAGGGTACGGGGCAGCTGCGCGTGGTCCGCCACCCGCAATACGCCCAGACCAGACCCCTGTTTCAGGAAAATATCGACAATCACCAGATCGGCGGCGTTGCTGCATTCGCCTAGCCACCGCAGGGCGCTGGCTTCGTCCTCCGCGACGCCGACGACTTCTATGGGCGTCATTTCTTCCAGCGCGGCAATCAGGCTGTCGCGAATGACTTTGCTGTCCTCGACGATGTATGTTTTTAGTCGTTGCATGGGGCTGTGACCACTACCGTGCAGGGTTGGGTCAGGCAATGCGTACCCTGCATGCTGTGGATGGTATCGCCAATGCGGTGGCTTGTCTTGCAAGTGTGCAGTTGCGCGGGAGAATTTTCGCTGTGTATTGAGTCGCACAGACGATACGAAGCAGGACCGCGAATGGTGTTTCTCGCACAAAAAAATACCCCTGAGGGCCGGAGCCTTCAGGGGTGTTGTGATGATTGCTTTGGAGGCTTAGGCGTATTCGGCCAGCGTGGTTCTCATTTTCTTCATCGCAGCCACCTCAATCTGGCGAATGCGCTCGGCGCTGACACCATATTCCGCAGCCAGATCGTGCAGCGTCATGCCGCCCGAATTGTCATCGTTGACTTTGAGCCAACGCTCTTCGACGATGCGGCGGCTGCGTGCGTCCAGGCCTTCCAGTGCCGCTGCAATACCGTCAGTGGCCAGTACGTCGCGCTGGTGCGCTTCGATCATGGCAAGCGGTTCGTGGTTGGTGTCGGTCAGGTAGGCAATCGGGCCAAAGGCGTCTTCGCCGTCGTCGGACGGAGAGGGGTCCAGCAAAACATCACCACCCGACATGCGGGTTTCCATTTCAATGACTTCTTCAGGCTTGACCTTGAGCTCACGCGCCATAGCCGCGATCTGCTGCGGGTTCAGCGTATCGCGATGTGTGCCAGCATCAGCTGCAGCATCCTCGCTCTTGAAGCGCTGCTTCATGGAGCGCAGGTTGAAGAACAGCTTGCGCTGTGCCTTGGTGGTAGCAACCTTGACCATGCGCCAGTTTTTCAGGATGTACTCATGGATTTCGGCTTTGATCCAGTGCAGCGCATAGCTGACCAGGCGCACGCCTTGGTCAGGGTCGAAGCGTTTGACGGCTTTCATCAGGCCCACATTGCCTTCCTGGATCAGGTCGCCATGGGGCAGGCCATAACCCAGGTATTGGCGCGAAACGGACACCACCAAGCGCAAGTGAGAGAGCACTAACTTACCGGCAGCCTCAAGGTCGTTATCGGTCTTGAACTTGCGCGAAAAGGCCTGCTCTTCTTCGAGCGTCAGCATGGGCAGCCGGTTGGCCGCCGATATGTAGGCGTCCAAGTTACCCAGCGATGGCACGACCGACCAGGGGTTGGCCAGTGTTACGGCTGCAGTTGAAGGTCCAATTTGGTATGTCATACCCTAACTCCTTGTGTCTTGGCATCAATATTAGCACTCTCTATGATCGAGTGCTAATTGAGAAGTTCAATGTCCTTGATTGACAAAAGGATCAGGCGTCCGAACCGATAGGTGTTGGTGTGTGCTCGTTGGTATGCAGCGTACCTCACATGCCATGAATATGGGGTGTCGCGGTCTTGTGCCGGCCTCGTCTTCCACCATCGCCACCGAAATGGAGGGCCCGGCGTCCAGGCAGGTGGTGGTGACGATATTCATAATGCCCAAGGTTAGGGCCAACGCAGGCGTCGCACAAGACCGCGACACCCCATAATCATGGC
>JBKJJC010000356.1:0-8375 GCA_046598245.1 Rhodoferax sp. | reverse complement strand
TACTACTAAAACTATAGCAATAGAATGATATTTGACGGGGGCTAAAGGCATATTTAGCCTCTAACCACTGCGCTGACGGCCACTACGCCCACGCAACACCTCCTTGTTATTCCAAGTCCACCAACTGCGCGGCATTGCGAAAGTGTTGACGGTTTATGAGATCCCGTGATGGGCGACCCGCGCAGAACTTATGCCGCACTACGATACGGCGATTGCCAATAGCGCTTACAAAATATCAACTCCATGAATGATGTGCCTCCGAAACCCGATCAATTTGCTGGATTGCTGAGTTCTCCTGCGCCTGCTCCAAAACTGCAGCGATGGCTGGCGAAGATGAAGCAAATCAAGACCGTCACCGTCGCCTTTGCGGGGGTCGGCGCGGTGTTGAGCGGTCTTTTGGGCTGGTACACCATTTATGGCGCGTACAAGGTTGCCACGCAGCAGTCAGCGACCGGCACTGCTGCAAACAGCAAAGACGCCATTGACCCGCTCTCTGTCATGGTCCTTCCATTTGCCAACCAGACTGGCGATGCGACCAAGACCTATGTCGCCGAGGGCTTGACCGTCAGCATCACATCTGACATTGCGCGCATTCGCAATGCCGCGGTGCTGGACCCAAAGCTTGCCTACGCTTTCAAAGACAAAACGCTTCCCTTGCAGCAACTGGGCCGCGAAGCCGGGGTGCGTTTCATCCTGCGGGGCACGCTGCTGGCTGGCACCGACAAAATCAGCCTAGCGGTGCAACTGGACGATGCCAGCACGGGCGCGATTGCGTGGAACGAAACCATCAGCGGCGATGTGACCGACCTATTCGCACTGCAAGACAAGGTCACCCAGCACGTTCGCGCCAGCATGGGGCCGGCGCTGATGGTCTCAGCGGCCCACCCCAGCAAAACGCGCAAGGGCAATCTGCGCGCGGCTGATGCGATCCTGAATGCCAAGGCGCTGACTTTGCAGCCGATAAGCCTGGCGAATGTGAATAGGATGACCGACTGGTACCGCGAGGCACTCAAAATAGAGCCCGACAGCGCGGCAGCGCAATTCAGCTTGGCGGGAACGCTTTTTTCGTATGCCTCCCATTTTTCAAGCACGGTGACGCCGCAGCAATCCGGCACCGCCATGCGCGAAGCACAGACAGTGGCAAACAAAGCCATGCGAATCGATCCACAGAATCTTGAAGGACTGCACCTGTCGGCCCGCATTGCGGTTGCACGGAACGAATGCGCCAAGGGTGAACAACTGATGCAATCACTCTTGATCGCAGAACCAAAAAATGTTCGTGTGCTCGCAGAGCTGGGTGATCTGCGGCGGTTTGAAGGCAACCCGGCTAAAGGCATCCCCATGCTCAAACGGGCCATGGAGCTAGAGCCGAAACGCTCTGATTGGGTTGCTGGATTTCTAGGCAAGGCCTACGTGGCGCTGGGTGACGCCGATTCCGCCATTCCTAACCTGCTGAAAGGATTGCAGGCCCAACCCAAGTCATCGGACATGTATGCGTGGCTTGCGCTGGCCTACGAACTCAAAGGGGACAAAAAACAAGTCAAGGAAAACATGGCGCGATTGCGCGCTGTCGCTCCAGGCTTTAGTGCCCAGGATCTTGACCAGAGTTTTAGCGCGTGTTCGCAGGCCAGCACTGCCTACTGGAACGAGCATGTGGGCGCTGTGGCGGCGAGGGTCGGGTTTCCACCCTGATGAAGATGGGCTCGATGCCGATTCATTTAGATACTTGATAAAGCGCTAAAAGCTCACCATAGTTGCCTTTGCACTGCGCTATCTTGCCGAACTGCGACCTGTCAAAACACCTATCGCCTGCGACGCATACGGTATTGAATATTTACCGAGTGACCGCCAAGTTCAGCAGATCCAACCTGAGGTTCAGAGCAAAGAGTTGCGGGTTGCAGACGATGCGTGTGGGAATACTTCAGACATGGGGCGCATTTCCGGCAAGATATAAACGACACCATACGTTCCCGTGAAGGCCGGCATCACAGTACTCTCAAAGAAACGCGGCAAGACATTGATGCAGCCATAGGTGATGCGCTTGTCTCCTGTTGCTGGCGACAACAAACGCTGCATGCGGTGCTCTTGGGCGTTGGAGGTGACAACACGGTGCATGGAGACTGCGGAATCGTAGTCGACCCACAAAATGCTTTGACCGTTAGCGTTGTGCCCCATGGATGCTACAAAGCGTCCGGCTGGAGTGGTGCGTTCATGCGGTTGAATGCTGGACATGGGGCGACTCCCAATGCCAGGGACCGTGTCGTCACCCACGGCCGCGCCCAGCAGAGCCGGACCAGCTCCGCGCAAGGTCCCGTCAGTATGGAAGACGAAGACTCTTGCCCCCACCTTGTCGACGATTGCGAACGGCAGTCCGTGGTTGTCGTCTGACTGGATCACCCAGTCCGCCAATTGCCGTGCCGCAAGGGATGGCCGTTCTTTGGAAAAGTTGGCGCGTTTAACGGACCCTTCTTCGGCGCTGACGTTCGACGCAGGGGCAGAGGCAAGCGCAACCGGAGGTGGCGCGACAGTCTGGGCTGTCGCGCTTTGTTGGAACCACATGTATGCCGTCATAAAGGCCAGCCATACCGTGAGGGCACGAACAGTTGCAAGACCTGCTTCCATGGCCTTCCAACGTTGGACTGGCATACCTGACCTGCCTTTACTACGGGTGCGCACCGTTGCTTAATTCCTGTCTTTTTTGGGGGGAAGCTCAGGCGGATAAAAAACAGCCGGTGGGGCGGGGACTGGCGTTGGCGTTTTCAGAGCTGGCGGAGCTTGCGGCACAGGGGGCGCCACAGGCGGCCGTGGCAGCGGAGTCGGAGGCATTCTCACTCCGGTGTCAACCACCGCAATTTTTAATCCAGGGGGTAACGCACCTGGGACGTTGTCCTCGGGGATCAAAATGTCAGGCGTGTTGGATGTTGTTCCAATCGGAAGTGCCAACACCAGCGGGGGTACCACATTTACCGGGGGCGGCACAACTACCGGGGGCGTCACCACTACCGGAGGCGTGACCACTACCGGAGGCGTGACCACTACCGGAGGCGTGACCACTACCGGAGGTGTCACAACTACCGGAGGCGTCACAACTACCGGGGGCGTCACCACTACCGGAGGCGTGACCACTACCGGAGGTGTCACAACTACCGGGGGCGTCACCACTACCGGAACCAGGTCGACCAGGCCTGAGTTGGCACAGTCGCATTCAGCACCCCGCGAAGCGCCCTTTTGTTGGGTAAGGGTTGAACCTTCAGTGAGCGTGAAATTGGTAGCGTAGTCCGTGGTCGCGGCGGCGTTGTATTTGACGAGGACTGGCGCCACCGTGATGGCCGCACGGGGTGTTAGCGGCGCAAAGGCGACAGTGCCGGCGCCGCCGTAGCCCGCATTGAGTACCAACCCCACGGGCAAACCCAGGCTTTGCGCAGGAATGGTGCTGCCCCGGGTCAGTGTTATCTTCGCGCTCAAACTGATGTTGTTGGCAGCGCACATGGTGATATTGCCATCCGTGGTCGTCATGGGCGCGGCGCTGTTGACATTGCGTCCTGCACTCAGCAGAACACTGCCGCTGACTGTGGTTATGGCTGCATTCACGTTGATATCGCGTCCGCAACACGCCACCAGATTGCCGTTGGTTGCAGAGATGGGGGCATTGAAATTGACATCCTGCGCTGCGTTTAGCCGCAGGGTGGTGGGGCTTGAACTCGCCGTCCAGCTGACTGCGTCGTTAATCGTGATGTTGCCTGCGCCGGGGCTTGCGGTGTTGAGATTGGTCACGGGTGGTGTTCCGGCGATGGTTGCATCAGGCCCGGTCGCGGTGCTGATCGTGACGCTGTTGGTCACCAACAGAGCTGACAAGGTCGCACCAGAAATGTTGTCTCCTGCGCCACTGCCAACCGTAAAATCCCCTGGATCAATCAACCAATTTCCGGTCGCCCCGCTTACAGCAGAAGTGGTCACGTTGGCGTTTGACCCAATGACCACCTTTGCCGCGGAGGTCTCGATAAATCCGCCGTTACCACCGTTGGGTGCACTTGCATCCAACGTACCGCCGATATTGGCGGTGCCGCTCTGCATGTCACCTAGCAGCAGAATCTTGCCGTTGTGGTTTTCGATGGTCTGCGCCTGGATCATCCCGGTATTGTTGACCACGGTCTTCAGCAGGTTCGCGGCACCTTGGGTTGTGAGCAGGACTTGCCCACCATCGGCCTGGATCAGCCCTCCGTTTTGCACCAGTGCATTGACGGCACCCTCGTTCACTGCGAGTTTCAGCAGGCCGTCACCTGCCACGTCCAGCGTAAAGGACTTGCCGGCCGCCATCGCCACCGATCCAAGCCTGGCAGATATCAGGCCCTGGTTGTCAACCTTGGCGCCCAGAAGCGCGACAACGCCGCCATCGGCGTTGATCGCTCCCTGGTTGAGGACCCCACCCGAGCCATTGCCGGTGAAGCGGTATTGACCAGACATGAAGTCGCTGTCGCTGATGCCCAGCGTGGACGCCACAAGCCCACCGACGTTGACCGACGCACCGCTGCCAAAGAGAACGCCATTGGGATTGACCAAGAAGACCCGTCCGTTGGCCTGCAAGCTGCCAAATATATGCGACGGATCTGCGCCCAGAACCCGATTCAATGCGACTGAGTTGCTGTTGGGCTGGACAAAGCGAACGGCTTCGGCTGCACCGATGTTGAAGCTTTGCCAGTTGATAGCGGCGTTCTGGCTGGTCTGTGTAATAGTCGTCGTGCCTGGGCCGGTAGCAATGCTGGCATTACCTGCCGCAACACTGCCCCCGGTAGGCAAGGCATAGGCGCTCGCGCCAAATGCCAACATGATCGCACCGACCAACGCGCCGGCGGTAAAGCTTGCGTGCCGTAGCGCGCCTGTACACGATGACGCAGAACGCTTGCCGCCGGACCCAGCGATCTCGGAAGTAGCAACAAAGGTTCCTGCTGCTTCATTCCAAAGAGATTTGTAAATATGGTTCATGGTGTGTTCCGTTCGATTTCAGAAGTACTTGACGAGTTGGACCCACAGACGCTCTGGCGTATCGGGTGCCGACGTGGCCACCTCGGTTCCCAGTTTGCGGGCGTAATACGCGCGCACCAGAAAATTGCGGTTCTCGCTCCAAGTCAGTCCGATGCCAATAGCGCTCAGGCTTCTTGTGTTGGAGCCGGCAAGCCACGGGCTTTTGTTGACGGTTACCGTGCCGGTATCAATGAAACCAATCAGCTGCATCTGGCTGGTCTGGGTATCCGAAAAACGGGGCAGCGCCAGACGCGCTTCGACAGTCGCAACATAACCCTCGTCGGCATAGGCTTCGCCTTCCGGATAGGCCCTGATGGCGTAGGCACCACCGAGCTCCATCTTTTCCGAGGCATCCAGATTCTTCGATGCAACCTGGCCCTTGACGGCAACGTACATAGAAACCGGGCCAGCCAGGTTTTGCAGCCGCATGGCACTGAACGCTAGCTTGTCGAAGTGACCATTGCTCTGCGCCGATGCACGGTCTTGCAACAACGCAGCCGGTGTCTTGATGTCTACTTCACCGGTAGACCAGGCAAGAGAAAAGGCGCTTGCGCCGCCACCGCCTAACGTGTCGCCGTGGTCACCGCTCAGGCTGGTTGTCAGAACCCGCGCCGTCTTATCGGTAACGGACGATGTGGAATCTACTTTGTCCTGGAAGGTCTTGTCGTCGTAGTCTGCACCCAGAGTGAGATTGTTATTGCGGGAACGGATCAACGGATAGCGACCATAGATACTGGCGATACCCACCGTTCCATGGGCTTGCAGGCTCTCGAACTCGCGACCCAGCCGGTAGCGCATGGCCGCATAGGCGACACCCGCAGTAGCCTTGCCAAACTGGGTCTGGTAAGAGGCGCGCAAGTAGTTGAAACCGTCGCCGGAAGTCAGGCCACGCAACGACGCAACGTCGCCGTGACCGGTTGGGTTATTCAGGTTGACGGTCGCACCCAGGCGATTCTCACCGGTGTAACGGTTGCCCTCGTTGTCGACCTCGACATTGCCCGAGACACTGCGCCCCGGTGTGACGTCCACCACCAGGTCCGTGGTGCCTACCAAGGTCCCCGGCATCAGTGTTGAGCTAACCTCTACGCCCGGAACGTCGGATAGCAGCAGCAAGCTGCGTTCCAACGGGGCATTGGCCACCGGATCGCCCGCACGCAATCCGTCCAGCAGGTTGTTGGCCTGCGCGTCCGACAATGTCGATTGGTTGCGAAGCGAGATCTTGCCGTACCGACCCTCGATCACGGCGATGTCGACGACACCGTTCTTGATGTCCTGCGCGGGCAAGTAAGCCTGCGCCACCGGATAGCCCTGGTTGTTATAGAAGGCAGAGATGCGGCTGGCCATGCGGCGCAGATCGATCAATCGCACTTTGCTGCCTGGCACAAATCCGGTGACTGCGACCAAGTCGGCCTCGGTGTACAACGTTTGCCCAGTCACACGCAGTGCGGAGACCACGATCTTGGTACCGTCCACCGCCGGCACCGCCTCCGTCCCATTGCGGTCAATGCGAACCTCCGGGAAGGCTCTTTGCGGCGTGGTAACCGGTGGTATCTGTAACATCGGACTGGCGGTCCCAACAGGCTGTGCGTAGACTGCGGCTTGGCCGAATGCCAACAAAGTCAGTGTAGAAATCTTTGCTTTCATAGCGTTCGTCCTAGTAAGGTTTGTCCTGGAAAGCATTCCAGCGTCAAAGTGAAGGAAGAAGTTGTGGATGCCACTGCGGCAGCAGCCGATTGCGCGATCGGCCACTGTGTCGACGCCAGTGTTCATCTTCGGAGCGGTCTTGTCAGTGCAATAGCGTACGAACCGAGCCCTGCTTCTGAACTTCGAGGCGATTTTTTGCAATGCGATAGAGTTGGGGAGCGTTCAGACCGGGGTGAGGGCCCGTGTGAAAGCAAAATCCAGATGCAGGGCGGTGCAGCGGTTTCAGCGTATGCAAAGGTTTCGGCTTGCGATAAAGGACGCTACAACAAAGATAGCTGCTTAGGCACATTCCACGGGGGCTAGAGCCCGATTTCTCATACAAATGCCCCGTAAAACCCTTCTGCAGCCTCCGCCTATGGCATGCGCGGGTAGCCGGTAATCTGTTGAATCGCCCGGTACAACGGCTGCAGCCTTCCATACATCTTTTGGTAGACGCTGCCATACAGCGCGTTGTAGATCGCATGGTTGGCAGCGATGGGCGTGAAGGTCTTGCCGATGCGCGTCATGGCCTTCACTGCAGTGTCGAAATCCGGGTGCAAACCCAGCCCCACGGCAGCGTCGATGGCGGCGCCCAAGCCCGAGGTCTCGTAGACGTGGGGGCGCGAAGCGGGCAGGCCAAAGATATCGGCGGTGAGCTGCATGGCGGCGTCGCTTTGCGAGCCGCCGCCGGAGATGCGCAGCTCGGTGATGGCCACGCCGCTGCGTTTCTCGATGCGCTCTTTGCCTTCGCGCAGCGCGTAGGCCAGGCCTTCAAGGATGGCGCGGTACATGTGGGCGCGGGTGTGCACGTCGCCAAAGCCGATGATGGCGCCCTTGGCCTCGGGGCCGGGGATCTTGATGCCGGGTGACCAATAGGGTTGCAGCATCAGCCCCATGGAGCCGGGCGGCACGGAGTTGACCAGTTCGTCGAACAGCGCCTCGGGCTCCACGCCCAGCGCCTCGCCTTGCTGCTGCTCATGGTGGCCAAATTGCTGCTTGAACCAGTTGACCATCCAGTAGCCGCGAAAGATCTGCACCTCGGTGCTGTAAGCGCCGGGTATGGCCGATGGGTAGGGCGGTATGAAGGGCGTGGCCTCGATGTATTTGGCGCTGGTGGTGTTGATGGTGGCGGTGGTGCCGTAGCTCAGGCTGCCGATGTGCGGCTGCTGGCAACCCGAGCCTATGACTTCGCAGGCCTTGTCGGCGGCGGCGGCCATCAGCGGTGTGCCTTGCGGAATGCCGGTGGCGGCGCTCGCCTGCGCGGTGATGTGCCCCAAGCGCGTGCCGGGCGGCACCAACTCTGGCAACCACTCGGGCTTGACGGCTAGCGCCTGCCACTTCCAGTCACTGGGTTTGGCCCAGGCCAGTTTCTTGTAGTCAAACGGCAGGTAGGCGACCTGCGAGCCGACGGAGTCCACAAACTTGCCGCACAGCAGGTAATTCAAATAGCCCGACAGCAGCACGTATTTATCGGTCTTGTCCCAGACGTCGCTTTGGTGGGCCTTGATCCAGTTGGCCTCGGCCTCGCCACGGAAGTAGTTGATGGTGCTTTGCACCCCCGCTAGTTTGAAGGCCCACTTCCACAACGTGCCGATCGGTGGCACGGTGTCGGTGCGGCGCTGGTCCAGCCAGGTGATGGCGGGGCGCAGCGGCTTGCCTTGCGCGTCCAG
>JBKJJC010000066.1:0-17274 GCA_046598245.1 Rhodoferax sp. | reverse complement strand
CGCTGGGCTTCATGGCGGGGGTCAGATCGCTCAGGTACATGTCCGTGGTCAAGCGCGCGATGTCGTATTTGGCGTACAGCGCGTGCACGTGCTGGCACAGGTCGGCCAGACCCATTTGCTCGTACTTAGGGTACTTTTGGCAAAACTCGGGCAGGATACGCCACATAGGCTGGTTCTTGTCGTAGTCATCCTTGAACTGCTGCAAGGCGGTCAACATGCTGTTCCAGCGGCCTTTGGTGATGCCAATCGTGAACATGATGAAAAAGCTGTAGAGACCGGTCTTCTCCACCACCACGCCGTGCTCGGCCAGGAACTTGGTCACGATGCTGGCCGGAATGCCGGTTTTGGCGAACTTGCCATTCAGGTCCATGCCCGGCGTCACGACGGTGGACTTGATCGGGTCCAGCATGTTGAAGCCGGTCGCCATCTTGCCGAAGCCGTGCCAGTTGACGCCGGCCTTGGCATTCTTGGACTCGCCCTTGATGATCCAGTCATGCGAGCGGCCAATGCCCTCCTCGGCCAGCTTGTCCGGGCCCCAGACCTTGAACCACCAGTCCTTGCCATACTCTTCGTCCACCTTGCGCATGGCGCGGCGGAAGTCCAGGGCTTCGGCAATGCTTTCCTCGACCAGGGCCGTGCCGCCAGGTGGCTCCATCATCGCGGCTGCTACGTCACAGCTGGCAATGATGCTGTATTGCGGGCTGGTGCTGGTGTGCATCAAATAGGCTTCGTTGAACAAGTGTTTGTCCAGCTTGACCGTCTGCGAATCCTGCACCAAAACCTGGCTGGCCTGGCTGATACCGGCCAGCAACTTGTGGATGGAATGTGTGGCATAGACCATGGCGTGTTTGGGCCGCACACGCCGTTTTCCCATGGCATGGTAGGAGCCGTAGAACGGGTGAAAGGCCGCGTGGGGCAACCATGCTTCGTCAAAATGCAAGTTTTCCACGTACCCGTCCAACATCTTCTTGATGGTCTCGGTGTTGTACAGCACCCCATCGTAGGTCGATTGGGTGATGGTCATCACCCGTGGTTTCACCGACTTGGCGTCTACGCCCCTTAACAAAGGGTTGGCCGCAATTTTGCGCTGGATGGATGCCTGCTCAAACTCCTCTTTGGGAATCGGGCCGATGATGCCAAAGTGGTTGCGCGTGGGCTTCAAAAACACCGGAATGGAGCCGGTCATGATGATGGCGTGCAGGATGGATTTGTGGCAGTTGCGGTCCACCACCACCACGTCACCGGGGGCCACCGTGTGGTGCCACACCATCTTGTTGGAGGTTGACGTGCCATTGGTCACAAAGAAGCAGTGGTCGGCGTTGAAAATGCGTGCCGCATTGCGCTCGGACGCGCCCACTGGGCCATCGTGGTCCAGCAATTGACCCAGTTCCTCCACTGCGTTGCAGACGTCGGCACGCAGCATGTTTTCACCAAAAAACTGGTGGAACATCTGCCCCACAGGGCTCTTCAAGAACGCCACACCACCCGAATGCCCAGGGCAATGCCAAGAGTAAGAGCCGTCCTCCGCGTAGTCCAGCAAAGCTTTGAAAAACGGTGGCTGAACACCTTCCAGATAACTCTTGGCCTCGCGCAAGATGTGGCGCGCCACAAACTCGGGTGTGTCCTCAAACATGTGGATGAAGCCATGCAGTTCGCGCAAGATGTCATTGGGAATGTGGCGCGAGGTCTTGGTCTCGCCGTACACATAAATCGGCACATCCAGATTCTTGCGGCGTACCTCTTCGATGAAGTGGCGCAGGTTCAATACCGCGGGGTCCAGATCGGGTCCAGGTGTGAACTCTTCGTCGTCGATCGACAAAATGAAGGCACTGGCGCGACTTTGCTGTTGAGCAAACTGGCTGAGGTCTCCATAACTTGTCACGCCCAGCACTTCAAAGCCCTCGGTTTCAATCGCCTGGGCCAACGCGCGAATGCCCAATCCCGAAGTGTTCTCAGAACGAAAGTCCTCGTCGATGATGACAATGGGAAAGCGAAATTTCATGGGGGGCTCCAACTGCAGGCGCGAAAATTATAAAAACAGGCGCGAAGTGTAAGGACTTATTGTGTCTGGCTGCTTGCGCGGGGTAGCTTTTGCCCCAAAATGTGGTGATCACAACACATGCAAGGACCTTATGGCTGAATCCACACTCTGGTGGCTGCTCGCCGGCACTGCGGTAGGCGTCGAACTGGTGACTGGGACCTTTTACCTTTTGATGTTAGCCGTTGGCTTGGCCGCGGCGGCTGTTTCGGCCCACATGGGTGGCAGTGTTCCGTTGCAAATCGTGGTGGCGGCGCTCGTTTCTTCCGCTACCGTACTGGGTTGGCGCCAATATCGAAAAAGCCAGCCCTCCATCTTGCCCGCCAATGCCAACCGCGATGTAAATCTGGATATTGGGGAAACCGTGCAAGTGGATGCCTGGAATACGGACGGCACCAGCACAGTGAAGTACCGGGGTGCAAGCTGGACGGTGGCTAGCGTTTCCGGTGGACCGCTCGCAGCAGGGCCGCATCAGGTAGTGGAAGTCATAGGCAGCCGCCTCATCGTTCGAAAACTGTAAGCGTTTGCCCGGGTTTGTGCCGGGCCGCATCGAATCATCTTTCTAGGAAACACCATGGAATACGGATTTATATTGTTGATCATCGCGGTGATCTTTGGCTTCAAGTCGGTCAAGGTAGTACCCCAGCAGCACGCCTGGGTGGTCGAGCGACTGGGCAAATACAACGGCACCCTGACACCCGGCCTGAGTTTTCTGATGCCCTTTATTGACAGGGTGGCCTACAAGCACCTGTTAAAAGAAGTTCCACTGGACATTCCCAGCCAGGTTTGCATCACACGTGACAACACACAGTTGCAGGTCGACGGTATCTTGTATTTCCAAGTGACCGATGCCATGCGGGCCAGTTACGGCTCTAGCAACTATGTAGTGGCCATTTCACAACTGGCGCAGACATCCTTGCGTTCGGTCATTGGCAAGTTGGAATTGGACAAGACCTTTGAAGAACGCGACATCATCAATGCCCAAGTGGTGCAAGCCATTGACGAGGCGGCTTTGAACTGGGGTGTCAAGGTATTGCGTTATGAAATCAAAGACTTGACCCCGCCCAAGGAAATTTTGCATGCCATGCAACAACAGATCACTGCCGAACGCGAAAAGCGTGCGTTGATTGCCGCATCCGAAGGTCGCCGCCAGGAGCAGATCAATATCGCTACTGGTGAACGCGAGGCATTTATCGCCCGTTCAGAGGGTGAAAAGCAGGCCGCCATCAACAATGCGCAAGGCCAGGCTTCGGCCATTCTTGCAGTGGCTGAAGCGAATGCGCAAGCGATTGAACGTGTAGCCGCTGCCATACGCCAGCCTGGCGGTGAACAGGCTGTTCAGCTGAAGGTTGCCGAGCAAGCGGTCCACGCCTACTCCAAGGTTGCGGCGGATGCAACTACTACCCTGATCGTGCCCAGCAATATGAGCGAGGTGGCAACCTTGATAAGCTCGGCTATGAAGATGACACAGTTGCCAAAGTCCTGAAGCAAAAACAATTAAAAAGCCCCGTAACGCGTTGCATTACAGGGCTTCTTGTTTTTCTGGCGGATCAGGCGGGATTCGAACCCGCGGAGGGTTTTACCCCTCGCACGCTTTCCAGGCGTGTGACTTAAACCGCTCATCCACCGATCCAGAGCCTTCTATTATAGGCTGCATTTTGTATGTTTCTCCAAGCAAGCCCCCCAAAATTCATCAATTTTTGGGTTGGTTCAAACCTGCAATGCTTTGTGCCACTGCCAGTTGTATGGCTTCTTTAAGTTCAGCCCGTATGCGTGGCGTGGCGCTGCGCAGGTGCTGCTCAATCACTGTCTGCAACGACGCGCGAAGCTGCTGCTCCAGCCTCGGTTTGACCAACTTCAACACCTGCTCCGCCAGCAATTCAGGGTCTATCTGCGTTGGGGGGGGTGAAGATAGCGGACGGCCAGGTTGGACCACCTCAGTCAGGGTGGGGACCAGTCGTGGGACAGGTTTGCTGGCTGGCATCAGTTCGCAGGTTTCAAAGTTAAATCGTGTCGCGCAATGGTGTACCCCTGTTCGGTATATTGCCGCCAACGCTGGCGCGCCAAATCGCGATCTGTTGCGTCAAGACTGACCACTTCAATGACCCGCGCAAAGCGCTCAAAACCAAGTGGGACCGTGTCGGTCAGGTTGACCAGTACATCGGTCAAATGCGGCGCCTGTTGTGCATGGTTCGCCAGTACCAGCGGAGATCGGCTGATAACCGATTCGCTGGTGCCAGCCACACAATGGGGTACAAACTCTGTCGCCGATAGCGCCCAGAGGTCGGTGTCCAACTGCGCAACCGTTTCAACCTCGGCCAACACCAACACATTGGCCCCGCTGCCAACCGCTTTACGCAGGAGTCGGCAGGTGTAGGCCAGTTTGTCGGGCGCGCCGAAGTGAAAAGCCAGGTCGGTCACTTGGTTCGTGCCTGGTCCATCAGGTATTCGACCAACAGGCCCACGGGTCGGCCCGTCGCGCCTTTGGCGGCGCCACTCTTCCATGCGGTGCCCGCAATATCCAGGTGTGCCCAGGGGAACTTCTCAGTAAAGCGCTGCAGGAACTTGGCTGCTGCAATGGCGCCACCGGCCCGACCGCCCAAGTTAGCGACATCCGCAAAATTGGTTTTCAGGCCTTCTGCGTAGTCTTCGTCCAGCGGCATTCTCCAGCAGCCGTCTTGGGCGGCCTCGCCGGCGGCAAACAACGCATTGCCCAATTCTTCTTGCGCTGCGAAGAGCCCACTGCGCACGCCGCCCAGGGCAATCACACATGCGCCTGTCAGGGTAGCGATGTCCACGACTGCCGCGGGCTTAAAACGCTCGGCATAGGTTAGCGCGTCACACAAAACCAGACGCCCTTCAGCGTCGGTGTTCAAGATTTCGATCGTTTGCCCGCTCATGCTGGTGACCACGTCGCCGGGTTTGACGGCCCGGCCATTGACCAGATTTTCGCAGGCGGCGATAAGTCCCACCACATTGATGGCTGGTTTTAAGGTAGCCAAAGAACGAAACACTCCCAACACGCTGGCTGCGCCAGACATGTCAAATTTCATCTCATCCATGTCAGCTGCCGGCTTGATGGAGATGCCGCCGCAGTCGAAGGTGATGCCCTTGCCCACCAGTACCGTTGGTGCCTTGGTCTTGGCCGCACCGTTGTACTTCAAAACTACAAAACGCAGCGGCTGGTCAGAACCCTGGGCTACAGCCATAAAGGCACCCATGCCGAGTTTGGCCACTTCTTTGGGTCCCAACACTTCACAGGTGATTTTGGGAAACTGTGCCAACGTCTGCGCGGCCTCTGCCAACAAGCTTGGCGTGGCGTGGTTGGCCGGGCGGTTGGCCCATTCCTTGGTCATTTCGACCCCAGCAACAATTCCCACCGCACGGTCGAAGGTGGCTTGCACTTCAGTTGCATTGGTGGCGACCACCAGCACTTTGGACAGTGTGCGGCCCTCGGGCTTGGATTTGGTGGTGGTGTAGGTGTAGCTTGCATCAGCCACGGCGCTCACCACCGCCCTCGCAGCTTCTTCGCGGGCCGGTGCGGCAAAACACACCAGCAGTTTCTTAAGCGACGAAGATTTGACCGCGGCAACCGCCGACAGTACCGCTGTGCGTACATCGCGAGCCGATCCAGCGCCAACACTGGCTAACACCACGCGGGCGGCGTTTGCCTGCACCGGGCGGTACAGGCAAAGGGTCTTGCCAGACTTGGGCTCCAGATCACCAGCCTTCAGGGTTTGCGCAATCAGGATGGACAAATCGTCTTTGCCGCCCTTGAAATCCTGGGGTACCAGGACAATCAGCGCATCACATTTCTCGGTAGAGACCCCTGAGAGGCCCATTGCTTTCAGTTCAAAGTTCATAATTCGGGTTTTCCTTTGTCTCCATGTTATTCCATTCGTCCATCCGTAAAGAACTCGCGCGCAGTTTTGGCGCAACCCTGGTGGTGCTGATCACGGTGGTGATGACCATGACGTTGATCCGCACGCTGGGCGAGGCCGGACGCGGCGTGTTCAATCCGTCGGATGTGATGATTATCATGGGTTACACAGTGCTCTCCAACATGCCAACGATCCTGTCGCTGTGCCTGTTCATCGCTGTGCTGAGTGTATTGACGCGTATGTTCCGCGACAGTGAGATGGTGATCTGGTTCGGGAGCGGGCGGGGATTGACGTCGCTGATCAAACCCTTGTTTCGGTTTGCGTGGCCTATTTTGATTGTGATTGCGGCATTGGCCTTTCTGATCCTGCCCTGGTCTTTGAGCCGCATCGAGGATATGCGCGACCGCTTCGACAAACGCGGAGACATTGCCCGCATAGAGCCGGGGCAGTTCCAGGAGTCGGCCAGTGGCGACCGGGTTTTTTTTATAGAAAAAGACGCCAGAACCAATCAGGCCGGCAGCAATGTTTTTATTGCTACCCACAAAGACAATAAGGAAACCGTCACATCAGCGCGCAGTGGACAACTCAAGGAAATGTGGGGTGAAAAATTCCTGGTCCTGGAGAATGGGCAGCGACTTGAGAAGGTCGCCGGCAAGCCTGATTTAACCGTCGCGACGTTTACTTCTTACGGTGTACAGGTAGATGCCCCAGACCTATCGGGTCGCAGCTTTGTGCCATCCGGGGCAAAAGGCACGCTGGAGTTATTGGCCGATCCGAACAAGGCGCATTTGGCAGAGTTGTCCTGGCGGGCCGGCTTGGCGCTGGCTGCCATCAATTTTGTGTTGATTGGCTTGGCCGCCGCCGGTGTTAACCCGCGTGTGGGGCGCACGGCAAACCTGGGCTTTGCCTTCGGCGCTTTTATCGTTTACTTCAATCTGCTGATTTTGGGTAAAAGCTGGATAGAGACCAGTCAGGTCCACTTTGGCGTGTATTTGCTGGTTTTGCATGGCGGCGCCCTGGCCCTGGCCCTGTTGTGGCTTGCCAAACGCCACAACAACTGGGTTTTTCAGATGCCAGGTAAGGCCAGTCGCAAAAACAAGTGCGCCGCCAAGGACATGCCATGAGAACCATACGCCGACTTCTCTATGGCGAAGTGATATTGGCCGTCATCCTGGTGACGCTGGGCTTTGTCGCGCTGTTTTACTTTTTCGATTTTGTAGAAGAGCTGCAGGCGGTCGGCAAATACCGCGAGACCGGTTACACGGTTGCCCAGGCGCTCTTGTATGTGGCCCTGTTGTTGCCCAGCCACTTGTATGAGTTGCTCCCCATTACCGTGTTGATTGGCACCATTTTTGTGATGGCCCGCTTGGCGCAAAGCTCGGAGTTCACTATTTTGCGCACCAGCGGACTGGGCCCCTGGCGGGCGCTGCGGGCGCTACTGGTACTGGGTTTGGGTTTTGTGGTGCTGACCTTTGCAGTCGGTGACTATCTGGCGCCGATGGCGGACAAAACGGCCCAACTGCTCAAATCGCGCTACCAAGGCAAAGTCACAGTGGGTAAAACCGGTGCTTGGCTCAAAGAGCGCCAAGCCAATAGCCAATTTGCGGTAAACGTGGGGGCATTGGCGCCAGACGGTAGCATGCGTGATGTGCGGATTTTTGAGTTCGACAACCAGGGCATATTGGTTTCCATGACCGAGGGGAAGAGCGCCAAGTTTGGCAACGATGAGTCCTGGCTACTGGCCAAAGCTGAGCACACCGAATTCACCAGCGCCGACGCCAACGCGTCCAAGGTAAACCGCAAAGCAGTAGAAACATTCCGCTGGCCGACCCAGATCAGCGGCGAAATGGTGGCCACTGCGGTGTTGCGGCCAGAGCGCATGGGCACCATAGACCTCTTCCAGTACATGCGACACCTAGACGCCAATGGCCAAGCTGCGCAAAAGTATGAAATCCAGTTCTGGAAAAAAGTGTTTTACCCCTTGAGCTGCCTGGTTATGGTGGTTCTGGCCCTGCCCTTTGCTTACCTGCACTTTCGCTCTGGTAGTGTGGCCACCTATGTGTTTGGTGGTGTGATGGCCGGTATTAGCTTTGTGCTGCTTAACAATGTACTGGGCGACCTGGGCGCACTGCGGGGCTGGTGGCCCTGGATTACTGCGGCCCTGCCCGGCCTCATTTACTCTGTTCTTTCGCTGACGGCGTTTTCTTGGCTGGTGTTACGACGATGACAACTTTAGACAGTAGCAACCACGGCATCGTGCTTTTTGCCCACGGTTCGCGCGACCCGCTATGGCATAAGCCTATCGAAGCGGTGGCGGCGCACATCGCCACCGTGTCACCCAATACACCTGTGGTGTGCGCCTATCTGGAACTCAGCACACCCGACCTGGACACCGCAACCCACACGCTTTTGCAGCGTGGCGTGCAGGCCATCACCATACTGCCCATGTTCTTTGGCGTGGGTAAACATGCGCGTGAAGACCTGCCCAAGTTAGTCGCAGAATTGCAGACAAGCCACCCTGATACACATTTCACACTCAAGCCGGCAGTGGGCGAAGACCCGCGCCTGGTGCAGTTGGTGGCGCAAATGGCGCTGGACGGGCTTTAGAAGGCGTTTAATCCGGCATAATAAATCTCTTCTTTAGTAGAGATTTGATATGAACCTGCACCAGTTTCGTTTTGTCCAGGAGGCGGTTCGCCGCAACCTCAACCTAACGGAAGCCGCCAAAGCACTGCACACCTCGCAACCCGGTGTGTCCAAAGCCATCATTGAGCTGGAAGAAGAACTGGGCATAGAAATCTTCGCCCGCCACGGCAAACGCCTCAAGCGCGTGACCGAACCCGGCCAGCACGTGCTTAAAAGTATCGAACTCATCCTGCGCGAAGTGGGCAACCTCAAGCGCATTGGTGAGCAGTACAGCGCCGAGGACAGCGGCACCTTGTCCATCGCCACCACCCACACCCAGGCCCGCTACGTGCTGCCCGAAAAAGTGGCAGCCCTGCGCACCGCCTACCCCAAGGTCAACATCAGCCTGCACCAGGGCTCGCCCGATCAGGTAGCGCGTATGTTGATCGACGAAGTGGCCGAGATCGGCATTGCCACCGAATCCCTGGCCGACTACAGCGAGTTGGTCACCCTGCCCTGCTACGAATGGCAACACATGCTGGTGCTGCCCACTGACCACCCGCTGGCGCGCAAGGAGCGCATCACGCTGGAAGACGTGGCGCTGGAGCCGCTGATCACCTACCACCCTTCCTTCACCGGCCGCGCCAAGATCGACCAGGCCTTTGCCACCCGCAAACTGACGCCACGCATTGCGCTGGAAGCCATTGACTCGGACGTTATCAAGACCTATGTGCGCCTGGGGCTTGGCGTGGGCATTGCAGCCGAGATGGCGGTGCGCGACGTGGTGGAAGATGGTGGCAAGAGCGGTCTGGTCGTGCGCCCCGCCGGAAGCCTGTTCGGTCAAAACGTTGCCCGCGTTGCCTTCAAGCGCAGCGCCTACCTGCGCAACTTCGTCTACACCTTTGCCGAGCTGCTGAGTGACCGCCTGGACCGCAAGCTCATCGCCCGCGCGATGGACGGGCATACCGAAAATTATGACTACTGAAAACTACGACGCCGGCCGCCGCGCCGGGCCGCCCCAAGCAAGGCCAGCCCCCTCGGTGGGCAGCGCAGTACGCGCAGCGACAAGCGTGGGGGCTTTAAAAAGCCGCCTACCTAATGTGGGCACCACCATCTTCTCCGTGATGTCGGCACTGGCTGCCCAGCACAAAGCCGTCAACCTGGGTCAGGGTTTTCCAGACTTTGCGTGCGACCCGGCCCTGGTGGACCATGTGACCCAGGCTATGCAGGCAGGGCACAACCAGTACCCGCCCATGCCGGGCGTGCCCCTGTTTCGCGAAGCAATTGCTAGCAAAATGGAAGCACTATATGGCCATTCCTACGGGGCTGCAGACGAAATAACCATAACAGCCGGGGCTACACAGGCCATCATCACGGCCATTCTGGCGATCGTGCACCCCGGTGACGAAGTCATTGTGCTAGAGCCCTGCTACGACAGCTATGTACCCAATATTGAACTTGCCGGTGGCACGGCGGTGCGCGTTCCGTTGACACCCGGCACCTTCAGGCCGGACTTTGACCGGATTGCCGCGGCCATCACGCCCAAAACGCGGGCGATCATCATCAACAGCCCGCACAACCCCAGCGCGACGGTGTGGACGCGCCAAGACATGCTGCGCTTGCAGGAAATATTGGCTCCAACCAACGTGCTGTTGATCAGCGACGAAGTCTATGAACACATGGTGTTTGATGGCGTGGCGCACGAAAGCGCGGCCCGCTTTCCCGGCCTGGCCGAGCGGGCCTTTATCGTCTCCAGTTTTGGCAAGACGTACCATGTGACCGGTTGGAAAGTGGGCTATGTGGCGGCGCCGGCGGCGCTGATGGCCGAGTTCCGCAAGGTACACCAGTACAACGTGTTCACCGTCAACACCCCCATGCAGTACGGCCTGGCGGCCTACATGGCCGACCCAGCACCGTATCGCGATCTGCCCGTTTTTTACCAGCGCAAGCGCGACCTGTTCAGAGCCGGCTTAGCCAATACACGCCTGCGCCTGTTGCCCAGTGAAGGCAGCTACTTCCAATGTGTGGATATCTCGCAGGTCAGTGACCTGGGCGAGGCAGATTTCTGCAAGTGGCTGACCGCAGAGATCGGTGTGGCCGCCATTCCGCTATCGGCCTTCTACGGCGATGGGTTCGATCAACGTGTGGTGCGCTTCTGCTTTGCGAAGCAGGACGCCACGCTGAAAGCGGCACTGGAACGGCTCAAAGCCTTGTGAGCGTATTTGGGTTTTTACCAGCCACTTATATGAAAAATTGGGCCATAGCCCCCGGAAAATAAGCGCTAGTAGCTATCAAATAGATAGCGCATAAAGGATCAGCCGTCGCGCCATGCGCGTCCCACAGCCATCCGACAAGCCCACTGGCCACCAGCATGGCAATCCCGCTCATGAGATTGAAGAAGCATAAGCGTTTCAACTTAAGCGCCTTGGGTGAAACACCTCTAAAAAGTAGCCTTTAGCTGCGGTACCAGTGCGCCTGCTGGCATACATATTGCAGAGCTCCAATATTTGTTTGTCCACGACATTATTCTTTCTAATACCTATGATTTGGCTTATATCCCTACAAATTTCATTGGTTGTCTAGGGCGAAATGCAGTAATCTGACGCTTTGAAGGCCTTGCTCTTTTGCCAAAATCCCTCTGGAGAAAACACCATGACCGCATGCAGAGTCCTCCAAATTGAAACGCTGCTTGGTGCCGACTTTGTTGATTTCATCGCGCATGGGATCACCATGACAGCTATGCAAAGCCGTGATGGCCCGCATTGAAAAACAAGGGAACCTGCCGTGCACAACAACCCGTCAGTCAGCCATCCAGATGGAAGTCGCCTATCTTTACGATACGGCAGACAGGCAGGGTCGAACCGACCTTTGACGCCGCAGATTGCGGGTGCCCTGACCGCGCTGCTTGGGCTGCTGGTACTTGTGGGTTGGGCGCTAGACATTCCCGCGCTCAAGAGCGTCGTGCAAGGTGCGGTGCAAATGAAAGCCAACACGGCCCTTGCTCTGGTTTTGGCGGGTGTTGCGCTGATCATCGCCAACGCGGCAGCAGCCCCCGCTATGGATGGTCTGGCGCGGGCCATGGCGCTCACGGTGTTCACGCTGGGACTGGCCACTCTGGGCAAATATGTATTTGGGTGGCAACTGGGTATTGACGAGTTGTTGTTTCGTGACACCGCGAACGCATACAACGCAATACCGGGAAGGATGTCACCATATAGTGCCGCCGCGTTCAGCGCGATCGGGCTCGCACTGGCCTTGCTGCAAAAACCCCAAATGCGCCCGGTTGTCTGGCTGCTGTCTGTGCTGGTGGCGCTGTTAGGCGTAGTGAGCGTGCTCGGCTACGCGTGGAATGCCAGCGAATTGATCACGGACAGCTTTCTTCCGCCCGTTGCGCTGCACACTGGCGCGGCCTTCGTGCTTCTGGGAATCGGAACATTGTTGGCGAGCCAAGTGCTACATGCGCAGTTGCCAGCGCCTAGTCAGACGCGCAGTTCGATCGAACGCCAAGTTGCGGTTGGCTTTGGTAGTGCCTTTTTCATGCTGGTCGTCGTCGGTGGAATCACCTACGTAAGTGGTACTGACTTCGCGCTCGCAGCCAACAAGGTGGCGCATACCCAAGAGTTCCGGGCGCGATTATGGCAACTGCAAGCGGCAATATCGAACGCGGCTCTGTTCGAGCGCAACTACCTGTTGAGCGGAACCCCCAGCTACAAAGATGAGTACCTGCGCTTCGCCGGGGAAACACTGGGTCACGCACAGGTGCTTGGTGACTTGGTCGCAGATAACCCCGTGCAACAAAATTTGCTCGCACGCATGAAAGACCTTCTGACCAAGCGGATCAGCATATTGGAGCAAACCACGACGGTTTATGACACTGCCGGGCTCGATGCCGCACGCGGCGTGGTGAAAAACGAAGTGGGAATGCGGATCATGGGTGAGATTTATACGCTGAGGCGAGAAATGGATGACGCCGAAGTCGTGCTTCTGGCCCAGCGTGAAGCGCATGCGGAGCGCGCGCGCAAGACTACCCTGATTTTTCTCATGCTCACCCTGGTTGGGGCAGCGGCATTGCTGCCTTTTTTGGCGCGCAAGATCCGGCGTGAAATGCTGGCCCGTTCCGACGCCGATGAACGCCTACGCAACCTTAATGCTGACCTCGAGGGCCGCATCGCTGAACGCACCGACGAGCTCGAAAGCACGAATGAAGCCCTGCTGCGGGCATCGGCACTGCACCTGCATACGCTCGACAACATGCTTGAAGGTTGCACCATCATAGACTTTGATTGGCGCTATCTCTATGTCAACGCCTCCGGCTTGGAACACGCCCAACAGCCCCTAGCGGCATTGATCGGTCGCACCATGATGGAGGCCGTTCCGGGCATCGAAACCACTGATTTTTTTGCCGTACTGCAGCGTTGTATGAAGGAACGAAAGGTCCAGCAAATCGAGAGTGAGTTTACGTTTCCCAACGGTGTAAAGACTTGGTTTCAGGTTACCGCGCTGCCTACGCCACAGGGCATCTCTATCTTCAGTTACGACATCACCACGCGCAAACGTGCCGAAGACGAAATTCGCGCTGCCAACGTGTCATTGGAGCAGCGCGTAGTCCAACGCACAGCCGAACTGGTAGAGGCGCAAGAAGCGGCCGAAGCGGCCAACCGGGCCAAGAGCGCTTTCCTGGCGACCATGAGCCACGAAATTCGCACGCCGATGAACGGCGTCATCGGCATGGCAGAGGTGCTTGCGCAGAGCCGACTGCCCGAGCAACAGGCTGACGCAGTGCGCACCATCCGCGACTCCGCATTTTCGCTCCTGCGCATCATCGATGAGATTCTGGATTTTTCCAAGATCGAGGCTGGCAAGCTTGAACTTGAACGCGTGCCGGTAGCACTGATGCACCTGATCGAAGGGGTTTGCA
Organism: Rhodoferax sp.; assembly: GCA_046598245.1. GTDB lineage: Bacteria > Pseudomonadota > Gammaproteobacteria > Burkholderiales > Burkholderiaceae_C > Allorhodoferax. Next base: position 3,812 of record JBKJJC010000066.1, on the reverse strand, counting down.
GCAGCCTGCATTCGGTGGCGGACGCCAAGGACGTGGATATTCGTCTGTTCATCCATCCGCGGGTCCCCGAGCAGATATGGACTGACCCCACCCGGCTGCGCCAAGTGCTGTACAACCTGGTCGGCAATGCCATCAAGTTCAGCGCCGGGCGCCCAGACTTGCGTGGCCGGGTGTCGCTGCGTGTCGATGTCGACGACGGCGCGACCACTCGCCTGATATTGCGCGTTGCCGACAACGGCATTGGTTTGACGCCCGATGGACTGGCCAACCTGTTCTCGGCCTTTACCCAGGCCGAGAGCTCCACCACACGGCGCTTTGGTGGAACCGGATTGGGCCTGGTCATCTGCAAGCGCCTGGTGACACTGATGGACGGCGCGATCGACGTGCAAAGCGTGCCCGGCGCTGGGGCTACCTTTACCGTGACGCTGCCGCTGGAAGCGGTGCAAGGGGCCAGACAACGCGTCTACCCCGACCTCAGCCACCAAGACTGCGTTGTTGTGGGCCAGGATGACGTAGCAGACGATCTGCGCATTTATCTGGAGCACGTTGGCGCGCGGGTACACAAAGTTGCCGACCTGGGTGCGGCCGCACAAAGGACCATAGGAATGGAGCGGCCCGTGGTGGTCCACATTACCGGACATAACGAGATTTCAGACGAGACGGTGCATACAACATTCGCGGCGTCGCCAGATAGTCGCCATGTACTCCTCACGCTCGGTGGGCGCCCACACAACCGCTCGCCTGCAAGCGATGTTGTGACCCTGAGCGCCAATTGCCTGCGCTTGCCAGTCTTGCTGCGCACCGTGGCAGTTGCCGCAGGCCGGGCCTCACCCGTAGTGGTGCACGACAACGAGGGTGACGAAGTGGATGACGAATGGGTCCAGCCACAGACCATCGAGCAAGCCCGCAGGCAAGGACACCTCATCCTCATTGCGGAGGATGACGAGATCAACCAGAAGGTCATTCTGCGGCAGTTGGCACTGCTGGGTTATGCGGCTGAAGTGGCAGGCAACGGCGTCGACGCCTTGAAGATGTGGCACGAAGGGCAATACGGACTTCTACTAACCGACGTGCACATGCCCGATATGGACGGCTACGCGCTGGTCGAGGCCATTCGCCGCGAAGAGGTGCTGCAAGGCGTGCAAGTGCATGAGCGCATGCCCATTCTGGCCCTCACTGCCAATGCCTTACGCGGCGAAGAAATACGCGCCCGGGCAGCGGGCATGGATGCCTACCTAACCAAACCGATACAACTACAGTTGCTCAAAGCCGCGATCCGAAAATGGATGCCTACCGGTGGTGCGGCTGGTGGCCCTGAAACGAACGCGACACATTATGAAACTCCAACTCCCACAGCCAACGCCTCGACCAAGACAGTGTTCGATGTAGCGCAGCTCACGGATTTGGTTGGGGACGATCCGCAAACGGTACTGGAGTTCCTTGCCGACTACCGGGCGGCGGTGCAACAAGCAGCTACCGGGCTGCGTGCCGCCCTGGCGGTTGATGATGTACACGCAATCGGTGCTATCGCGCACAGACTCAAGTCTTCATCGCGCTCCGTCGGGACCATGGTGATGGGCGAACTGTGTGCAAACCTGGAGAGCGCCTGCCAATCTGGCGCACGGCACGACATTTTGCAGGGTATCGACAACTTTGAGGCTGGGTGGCTCGAAGTCGAACCACAAATCGATGCCCTATTGGCGCACGGTTGAAACAGGGAAGGCGCAAGAATTATGAAAACACTGCTCATCGATGACGATCCATTTGCGCTCAAGATGCTCGCGCGTCAGTTGGAGCGCCAGGGCTACACCGAGGTTACCCAGTGCGAGAGTGCGACCGTAGCCGTAAATCTTGTGGCGGCTCAAAACACAACCATCGGACTTATATTTTGCGATCTACAGATGCCTGACATGGATGGTGTCGAAGTCGTGCGCCACTTGTCGCGTATGAACTACCGGGGCGACCTGGTTTTGGTGAGTGGAGAAGACGGGCGCATTCTGCAAACCGCGCAGAAACTCGCGCAAGCCCACGGCATGCGCGTGCTAGGCGCCTTGGCAAAGCCGATGTCGACCGTGCAATTGCGCTTGGTGCTGGAAAGCCATGAGGCATATGGCACCACAGCCCCACGCGCCGCCGACCACGTGTATTCGGCCGACGAGATCCGCTGCGCTATCGAAGGCGGCGAATTGGTCAACCACTACCAACCCAAGGTGGACATGGCGACTGGCGCGCTTATGGGTGTGGAAGCCTTGGTTCGTTGGCAGCGCCCCCAGGCTGGACTGGTCTTTCCGGACCAATTCATAGGCATTGCGGAGCAACATGGCCTGATAGACGCTCTGACCCATGCCGTGCTCACCTCAGCCTTAGGCCAAGCACGCCGTTGGCACGACGCGGGCCTTGATCTGCAACTTGCGGTGAACGTGTCGATGGAAAACATCGCCATGCTTGATTTCCCGGACCGGGTGGAGCAGTTGGCACGCGATGCCGGGGTCACGCCGTCAAGCTTGGTGCTGGAGGTCACGGAGAGCCGCTTGATGCAGGACAAACTGGCAACGCTGGACATTGTTACGCGGTTGCGCCTGAAGCGCATCGGCCTGTCGATCGACGATTTCGGCACCGGTCACTCATCGTTGATCCAGTTGCGCGACTTTCCCTTTGACGAACTGAAACTGGATCGCAGCTTCGTCAGTGGCGCCAGCACAGATTCCGCGCTTGCGGCTATTGTCAAATCGACCATTAATATGGCACACGACCTGGGCATGAAGACGGTTGCCGAGGGCGTTGAAACGCGTGCCGACTGGGACTTTATCCGCTCGCTTGGGTGCGAAGTGGCACAAGGCTATTTCATCGCGCGGCCGATGCCGGCAAGCGGCTTGGCGGCTTGGCAGACCGCCTGGGACTCGCTCCGCCAGGACTTAACGGCCAGCACGCCATTGCTCCACTAACGAAGGCACCTGTGACAGATCCGTTACGCAAAGAACGCCCGGCATGTTCAGTTTTTGCAGCGCGGATTGCGCTCCACCAACCCAGATATCAACGCCTTCGGGCAACTGGTCCCGCAGCGACCGCAGGTCCTTGGTAAGTTGGCCGCTGTGGTAGTGGGCGCTGAAACTGAGGCCGACAATATGCGAAGAATTGGCAATGGCGGCCCGAACTACCTCGTCTGTAGGAACCTGCGGCCCCAGCGACAGGCAATCGCAGCCATTCAAGCTCAACACGACCTGCGCCATCAACAAACCCAGGCGGTGGGATTCAGACGTCAAGGTGCACAACAACACCCGCGGCGACTGCCGCGCATTGAAGATTTGCATGGCCTGCCAACCGATGGACAGTACATCTGTGACCGCCTCGGTGTAGAGATGCTCTTGGAACACCTGGATGTCGCCCCGCATCCAGGCCTCCCCGACCAGACGGTTGAGTGGCGTGACCCAGCGGATCGCGAAGTCGACCCACCCCACCTTCATGGCGGCCTGGTGCAGCACGAACCGCAGTTGGTGCTGGTCAGAAGCTTTTATCAGGTCGATGCAGATTTGCAATTCGGCCCTGGTCGAGTCCCCTCCAGGCCACGCCTGGGGCAGCAATTGATGTAGACGATGCGCCAATTCCGCCAGGCCCAGTGCGACCACCTTGCCGGGGCGCTGCCCGGCCTTGATAAGGCGTGCAATCAGTCGCAACCGCTCCACTTGTTCAGCCGGGTAGACGCGCTCGCCCGTCGCGTCACGCTCGGGCATGGGAAAGCCATAGCGCCGCTCCCACACCCGCAAGGTGTCTTTGGACAAGCCGGAGTCGCGCTCGACGGCGCCAATCGCTAA
>JBKJJC010000357.1:0-10155 GCA_046598245.1 Rhodoferax sp. | reverse complement strand
GGTGGCCGAACTGCGCCGCGTGGAGCAGTACCCGCACCACATCGCCATTGGCGCGGCCGTGTCGCTGAACGATGCCTTTGCCGCCCTGGTGGCCGACCGCCCGCAGCTCGCCGAATTTGCCCACCGCTTTGCCGGCCTGCCAGTGCGCAACAGCGGCACGCTGGGTGGTAATGTGGCCAATGGCTCCCCCATTGGCGACTCCATGCCACTGTTGATTGCGCTGGGGGCCAACGTGGTACTGATGCGCCAGAGCGGCAAACAAATCGCACACCGCGAGCTGCGTCTGGAAGACCTGTACACCGGCTACCGCAAGAATGTGATGGCCCCGGATGAGGTGCTGGCGTGGATCAAGGTGCCCAAGGCGATTGAGGGTGAGTTCAGCCGCGTCTACAAAATCTCCAAGCGTTTCGAAGACGACATTTCCGCCGTATGTCTGGCCATCAATGTGCACGTGGTCAATGGCCATGTGCGCAGTGCCTCCATAGGCGCAGGCGGTGTCGCCGCCACCCCGGTGCGTGCCCGCAAGACCGAGGCAACCCTGGTGGGCCAGCCCTGGACACAGGCCACCATTGAGCAAGCGATGCAGACCCTGCGCGACGAGTTTGCGCCCATCTCCGACATGCGTGCCACGGCTGGCTACCGCAGCACGGTGCTGGGTAATCTGTTGCAGCGCTTCTGGCTGGAGAGCCAGGGCAAGGTGCAGACCGATCTGCGCCGCTTGGATCTGGACGCCACCGCACAGGAGGTAGCAGCATGAACACGCTCAATACCACGGTGAAGCCCGAGCATCAACAGGGCCTGCCCCACGCCGCCAAGCCCCAAATGGCAGCAGGCGTGAGCCGCCCCCACGAGAGTGCGATGGCCCAGGTGGCCGGTGGCGCCACCTATATCGACGACATCCCCGAGGTACGCGGCACGCTGTTTGCCGCGCCCATACTGTCCAACGTGGCCCACGGCCGCCTGCTGGGCGTGGACGCCACAGCTGCGCTGGCCATGCCCGGCGTGAGCGATGTGGTTCTGTCGCGCGACATCCCCGGTGACCCCATGCTGGCCGCGTTTGCGGGTGACGAGCCAGTGTTTGCGATAGATACCGTGCAGCACATGGGCCAGGTCGTGGGTCTGGTGGTGGCCGATACCGTGATGCAGGCACGCCGCGCCGCACGCAAGGTCAAACTCACTATCGAAGCCCTGCCCGCCATCCTGACGATCCAGGACGCGCTGGCTGCGCAAAGTTTTGTGCTGCCACCGGTGTTTGTGAAACGCGGGGACGCCACGGCCGCCCTGACCCACGCCCAGCACACCTTGACGGGCACGCTGGAAGTGGGCGGCCAGGAACATTTCTACCTGGAGGGCCAGGTGGCCTATGTGCTGCCGCTGGAGCAAAACCAGTGGCGGGTCTACTCCAGCACACAGCACCCCGGCGAGGTGCAGCACTGGGTGTCACACGCGCTGGGCCTCGACAACCACGCGGTCACGGTGGAGTGTCGGCGCATGGGCGGCGGCTTCGGCGGCAAGGAAACGCAGGCCGGGCACCTGGCCGTGTGGGCGGCCATCGCCGCCAACAAACTGCGCCGCCCCATCAAACTGCGCCTGGACCGGGACGACGACTTCATGGTCACCGGCAAGCGCCACCCCTTTGCCTACGAATACAGCGCAGGTTTTGACGACACCGGCCGCCTGACGGCACTCAAACTGACGATGGCCGTGAACTGCGGCTTCAGCGCCGACCTGTCGGGCCCAGTGGCCGACCGTGCCGTCTTCCACACCGACAACGCCTACTACCTGCAGGATGTGGATATTGCGTCCTACCGCTGCAAGCTCAACACGCAAAGCCACACGGCCTTTCGCGGCTTCGGCGGGCCGCAGGGCGTGATCTTGATAGAGACCATCATGGGCGATATCGCTCGCCACCTGGGCCTGGACCCACTGGATGTGCGCTTGCGCAACCTATACAGCGACGAGGCCATTCCTGGCACCAAGCTGCGGCGCGACACCACACACTACGGCATGGGTGTAGAAGACAACATCCTCGCACCATTGCTATTAAAACTAGAGCAAACCAGTGATTACCGACGGGGGCGAGAGGCCGTTTTTGCTTGGAACGCTGCCAACCCTGTCATCAAGAAGGGCCTGGCCATCACCCCGGTCAAGTTCGGTATCAGCTTTACCGCCACGTTGTTCAACCAGGCCGGCGCGCTGGTGCATGTCTACACCGATGGCAGCGTGCAGGTCACCCACGGCGGCACCGAAATGGGCCAAGGTTTGAACACCAAAGTGGCGCAGATCGTGGCCGATGAGCTGGGCGTGCCGTATGACCGCATCTTGTGCACAGCCGCCGACACCAGCAAGATACCCAACGCATCGGCCACGGCCGCGTCTGCGGGCACCGACCTCAATGGCCGCGCCGCCCAGTTTGCCGCCCGCCATGTGCGCGACAACCTGGCCGCATTTGTCAGCGGGCTGGATGCCTGTGGCGCCGGTGCGGTGCGTTTTGAACACGGCCAAGTGTTGTCACCCACCACCACCCGCAGCTTTGACGACGTGGTCAGACTAGCCTATGCCAACCGCATCCAGTTGTGGAGCGACGGCTTTTACCGCACACCCAAGATCCACTACGACAAGGCCACGCTGACCGGCCGGCCGTTCTACTACTTTGCGTACGGCGCCGCCTGCACCGAGGTGGCGATCGACACCCTCACCGGCGAGAGCCGTGTGCTCAAGGTAGACATACTGCATGACGTGGGCCGCAGCATTAACCCGGCCATCGACATCGGGCAGATTGAAGGTGGCTTTGTGCAGGGCATGGGCTGGCTAACCACCGAACAATTGGTGTGGAACGACAAGGGGATGCTCACCACCCACGCCCCCAGCACCTACAAGATCCCCACTGCGGGTGACGTGCCAAGCCACTTCAAGATCGACCTGTGGCCCGAGCCTAACCGCGAGGACAACGTTTTTGGCAGCAAGGCCGTGGGCGAACCGCCCTTCATGCTGGCCATCAGCGTGTATGAGGCACTGCGGGATGCTATTGCGTCGGTGAAGGGCCGTGGCGAGCCCGTGCGTTTGACAGCGCCCGCCACCGCGGAAAATGTGCTCAGGGCACTGGCGGATTGAGGTTGGAATGGACGGGTTAGGAAACGTAGCGGACTTACTTGTTGCACCCATACAGCCGTCCACTTCAGCTATGAAGTGGCCGCAACGGCGCGCGGCGTGCATACTTCATCTACTCTATTTACCGGAAATCATCGCAGCAAGCAAAGCAAGGAAAAAGAAGGCCAAGACCAGTACCACGGCTGAGCTGACAAAGGCAAAAGACCTAGAGACTTTTCCCTTTGCCCTATATAGCCAGCCTGCAAGGGACAGGCCTAAAAGTATGGGTAGTGGCCCGAGAAGAGGGTGAAGCAGAGCACCAATAAGCAAACTTACTAAGCCAAAACCAGTTGCAAAAAGCTTACGTGTCGTACTGACTTCCGTCTCTGGCGGTAGGTATTCGACTGATTGGGGCCAAGACGACAAAGGTGCCTCTTCTACGTACGGCAAAGATGCACCACAAACTGTGCAGTTGATCGCTTTGTCATCACCTCTCGTGGCGCACTTTGAGCAAAACGGCATACGGCTCTCTCCTATCTATCGCGCATATTGGGGGCTAGCGAACGTCTCCTATCGCCCCGATGCGACGACAATATCCGACAAACAGTTGACCGGTGGCTCGAAACTCGGCGCGCCAACGCCGTTCGAACAGACTCACCCAACCCCAGCATTCAGGAACCAAATTTCCCATACCGCTGGTAGTCTGAAAAGTACAGCACAAATCTCTTGCCGGAAACTTCTATTGGAAAGTACAACTGGTAGCTCCCCTTCTCGCCATGAAACCGGTAGTTTTTATTCCCAGTGACAAACACCGAACTCAGGTACTCGCGCTCAGTTTGGGAGGCCGGGAATATGTAGGAGACCTTCTCGTTTTCCTCCTTCGCATCGTGGTATTCACGACCACCAAATGCCAGAAAAACTTGTTTGCCAGTAATTGACTCCGGAACCACCAGCATGACCTCAGGGAAGTTCTTGTCGATTTTCTGGACGACCTTTAGCGCCCCGGCTGTCTTCTTGGCGTAGTCCAGGGAAAACTTGTAGTCCGCCAACATGAAAAGTGAATCCTGATTCTCTGAAACAAGCTTTTCTGCCGCACTGATCAGCAGTTCCTTTTTGCGTTTCAAAGAAAGCTCATTACCAACAAACAAGACAACTACGATCAGTATCAGCGAGAGCGCTGCGACACCTAAGCGCAGGCGACTTGGTTGTGGGGCATTCGTTGGCAAAGCGTGCTGCTTTCCAAGGGCTGTCGAGATTTTCGACAGGTTTGCCATGACATTGAGGACCATGGCGCCCCCAAGTATTGCAAATATGCCCAACAGGCTGAGATAAAACGTCTCAGTCATGCGTTCACGAAAGATTTTTAAGTCAAACACCGTGATGGTCAGAAATACGACGACCCAATATGTCAGGGCCACCGTGGCATAGACCGCTATTCGGTTCGTGTTTTTGATCAAAAAGTCATGGTTCATAGTGTGATTGTTGGCTATCAACGAATCGGAGGGTTGGCGCAGGTAGGCGACTATAGCTCCCAGTAAACCAATGACCGATGTAACCCCAGTACCAACAGCCGACGACACCCGCCACTGCGGGGAATGTGCTCAGGGCGCTGGCAGGTTGAGGCCAGCCATAGACACGTCTACATGCGCCCCTTGGCGCGCATCACTTTCGGCAATACGCACCATAAAAACAGCAGCGTGCCGCCAGTGAAGCTGGCCAAAACGGTCCCCCACAGGTCACCGAGTACCGTAGAGAGCACGAGCTGTGTAGCCAGAGTGAGCGCCATCCCGATCAGAACCGACCCCACAACAATCTGAAAACTCGCCAGCCGCTTAAAGGCAGCGCGATCCGTCAGCGGACGGATCAGCCTGTGCTGAACCGCAGGGGCGCTGAGCAATATCAGGCTCAGGATGGACAACATGAAGGTTGCGAGAAATACGGCCTTCTCGGTATTGACGATACCGGCAAAACCACTGTTGAAAGGCACGGTGATCAGAAACGCTGACAACAGCTGGGCACAGGGCAGCAACACCCGCAACTCACCGAGCATGTCGGTCAGGTTGCCATCGTCCTCGGCGGCGTTGGCTGTGGGCTCATCCGGCAATATTGGGGCAGCGCGTTGAACGGAGTCGGTGTTTGGTTGCTGCATAAGTAGTCTGGAGTGGACGGGCGGCCCCATGATGCCAGACGGCAGCAATGGTGCCGGTGCGCCATCGAACATCGCTCCTGTCACAACTCTGCACGGTTATTCGGGCTGGTGGCACACCGCTTCGATGTTGTTGCCCTCCGGATCTATGACGAAGGCACCGTAGTAGTTGGTGTGGTAGTCGGGTCGCAGGCCCGGGGCACCGTTGTCTTTGCCACCTGCAGCGATGGCTGCGCGGTAAAACGCATCCACCTGCGCACGGTTCTCGGCACGCCAGGCCAAGTGGCACCCCGTGGTCGCCGGTGCCCCGCCATAGGGCGAAGGGCCATCGAGGAACCACACATCGGCCTTTTTCCCGTCCGGCTCACGGGGGTCCGGGTAGGCAAACCCCAAGATGTTCATGCCGTAGTTGCCTTCGAAGGACAGGCTGTAGCCCAAAGGCGCAAGCGCTGCGCTGTAAAACGCCTTGGCGCGACCAATATCGGTCACGCGGAAAGTCATGTGGTCAAGCATGGTGAGAAGCTCCTGATGTGAAAAGAGTGTGTGAAAGTCGCAAGCAATACCGTATATGAATACAGTATTTGCAACAAGTGTCCGCCACCACAATCTGGATTCCGTATGCAGTCACCCTAGGACCCGCGGTAATACACTGCGGGTTTTGATTTCAGCTCTGAGCCACCCCATGCCCATGTCCCGCCCCATCCAACGCCCCATCCAACGCCGCACCACCCTGCTGGTCGCAGCAGCCGCCCTCGGCTCAATTGCGCTCCCGAGCGTCGCGCAGACCAAAACCGTTCTGCGCATCTCCACCCCCGCCGTGCCTGACGCCTGGCACGCCAAGATGTGGACCATATTCAAAGACGCGCTGGAGAAGGCAGCGCCCGGCGAATTTGATGTGCAGATTAACCTGAACGCGTCGCTGTTCAAACAAGGTGCGGAGCCCACCGCCATGGCGCGCGGCAACTTGGAGCTGACGTCGATGTCCCCAGCCGACATCGCCAAACTGGTGCCTGAGTTCTCGGTCTTTACCGCCGGCTACATGCTGCGCGACCCGGCCCACCAGCAAAAGGTTTTTGCAGGCCCCATTGGCACCGAACTGTTCAAACGCGTGTCGGAAAAGATGGACATCACCGTGTTGTCCACCTGCTATCTGGGCACACGCCAGGTCAACCTGCGCGAAGCCCGTACCGTCAAAACGCCCGCCGACCTGAAAGGCGTCAAGCTGCGCATGCCCGGCTCCAAAGACTGGTTATTCCTGGGCAACGCCCTGGGCGCCACCGCCACACCGCTGGCTTTTGGCGAGGTGTACTTGGGCCTAAAGACGGGCACCATCGACGGCCAGGACAACCCTCTGCCCAGCGTGCGCGCCGCCAAGTTTTATGAAGTGACCAAACAGATTGTGCTGACCAGCCATCTGGTCGACAGCCTGTTCATCGCCATATCCAACAAGAGCTACAACGCACTGAACGCCACGCAAAAGCAAAAATTGCTGACTGCCGCACAAGCCGCAGCCGTCTACAACAACGACAACACCGCCCAGGAAGAAACCCAGTTGGTGGACTTCTTCAAAAAAGAAGGCTTGCAGGTCAGCACGCCCGATGTAGCCGCCTTCCGCAAAGCCGTGCAGGCTGCGTATCAAACGTCGGACTACGCCAAGGCCTGGCCTGCGGGCTTGGTTGACCGCATCAACGCTACGCATTGATCATGCCCCCACGCTTCCTCACTCCGTGTAGGTCGCTGCCCAGCGGTAAATCTAACCGTGGCTAAGTGGCTGCAACGCGGCGCCAACGCGATCGGCGGCGGGCTTTTTCTGGCGCTGTTCTGCGTGTTTATCATCCAGATTGGCGCCCGTTTTGGCTTCAACAAACCTTTGCCGTGGACCGACGAACTGGCAGTCATTCTGTACATTTGGGTCATCCTGTGGGCCGCCGCCGTGGTGGTGTCCGAGCGCGAGCATGTGGTGTTTGACTTGGTGTGGAACAGCGTGGGCCGCCGCACCCGCCAAGTGATGCAGATCGTGGGCAATCTGCTGATTGGCGGCTTGGCGTTGGTAGGCCTGCCTGCCAGTTGGGACTACGTGCACTTCATGGCACGCGAGGGCACGCCGGTGCTGGATGTGCCGCTGATGTGGGTGTATCTGCCGTTTGTGCTGCTGATGGTGGCGCTGGTGGTGCGCAGTGGGTTAGGGGTTTGGCGGGCGGTTCGGGGTGAGGGGATCGAGGGGGCTGTGCGAGCTTCATAGCACTTCTCAAAATTAAAGGCTAGCTTTCATAGACAATGCCCACCCATTCAACCATTCGGCAGGCAATAGTGAAACGACTGATCACCGCAATAACAGTACTGATTGGCATTAGCCTCGTTCCGCTATTGGCTATGTCACAGACGAAAGACACCGAGATTGATGACATTGTTCGCGAAGTTCTAGCAAATTCGCAATGGGTCAAAGACGCTAAGCTATGCCCGATCCAGGTCATGGCCCAAAAGGCTGTGACTAGTCACCTGAATGAAAACGAGTGCAAGCCCGGTAAATTGACGGCGTGTTTAGGCAATTGTTCATCGGGCGAGCCTGGGGCATGCTATTGGCTGGGCCAAGCGCTATTGCAGAGAAAAGCCAAATTCGATGCCGACGAAGTTCTTTTCCAGCGAGCCTGCAAGCTTGGAGTTATGTCCGGTTGCACAAATCGCGCTGCCGGCATGTTGAACTCCGCAGCAAACGACGAGCGAACGAGAAGTTGCGCGGCAAGGACATTCACCGCTGTATGCGCGTTGGATGATCCATGGGCCTGCACCATGCAAGCCCTGCACCTTAGTCGCGGGATTGGCGTAAAAAAAGACACTGATAAGGCACTGAAATCCTTGGAGAAATCCTGCAAGTACGGTCCCGATGACCCAGCTTGCATATATGCAGCGCACATTCGAAATGACATCCAAGCCATTTCAAACATCAGCAAATAGGTTTGCTGGCCTTTGCTGAGTTAGCTCTTCTACGTGCAAGTCTCGTCCACATGCCCCCCGCCCTCACCACCCTAGCCTTCGTCCTAGTATCCGGCATGCTGCTGCGCATGCCGATTGGCTTCTCCATGCTGGTCTCTGGCTTTGCCTACCTGCTGGTCAAAGGGCAAGACCTGGGCCTGGTTGCCGAGCAGGTGGGCAATGGCTTGTACAACAGCTATGTGCTGCTAGCGGTTCCGCTGTTTGTTTTTGCGGCCAACATCATGAATGCGGGCACGGTCAGCGAGCGCATTTTTGACTTCTGCCGCATTCTGGTGGGGCGCATGCGCGGCGGTTTGGCGCAGGTGGATATTTTGGTCAGCGTGATCTTCTCGGGCATGAGTGGCAGCGCCATTGCCGATGCGGCGGGGCCGGGCCTGGTCACCATCAAACAGATGTTGAAGAAACCCGAGTATTCGCGCGGCTTTGCAGGTGCGGTGGTAGTGGCCAGTGCCACGCTGGGGCCGATCATCCCGCCCAGCATTCCGATGGTGATTTACGCGCTGGTGTCGGGTGCGTCCGTGGGTGCGCTGTTTTTGGGTGGTGTGGTGCCAGGCTTTCTGATGGCGATGCTGATGATGCTGGTCGTGCACTTCATTGCGGTCAAACGCAATATGCCACGCGAAGCACCGGTGCCGCTGCGTGAATGGCCAGCCATTCTGTTCCGTGGCGCCCTGCCCTTGTCCATGCCAATCGTGCTGCTGGGCGGCATCTACTCCGGCGCATTTACGCCGACCGAAGCAGCAGCCGTGGCCGCGCTGCATGCGCTGGTATTGGCGGGCGTGGTCTACCGGGCTCTGACCTGGCGCTCGTTTTGGGGCGTGGTGATGGAGTCCACGCGGGGCAGCGCCGTCATTACGATCATTCTGGCGGGCTCGTTCATGCTGAACTACGCCTTCACCGCCGAGGGCGTGCCGCAGGCCATGGCCCATTGGGTGGACAGCATGCAACTCTCGCAAATCAAATTCCTTCTTCTAGTAAATGTGATGTTTCTGGTGCTGGGTTGTTTTCTGGATGTGTCGGTGCTGCTGCTGGTGTTTGTGCCCATGCTGCTGCCCGCGGCCAAGCTACTGGGGGTGGACTTGGTGCACTTTGGCGTGCTAGTGGTGTTGAACATGATGATTGGGCTGCTCCACCCGCCCTTTGGCATGCTGTTGTTTGTGACCAAGGCGCTGACCGGCATACCCATTGGCGAGATGATGAAAGAGGGCTGGCCCTTCTTGGTCATGCTGCTCATGCTTCTACTGGCCATCACCTGCTTCCCGCAGATCGTGCTGTGGATGCCGCAGACCATGGGTTACAAAACAATGTGACTTGGGTGTATAACCTAGGCCCCCGCTATACATCACCAAGAAAGAATCGACATGGGCGCACAGTGGAAAGCAAAAGGCAAAGAACTGGCAGCCAATGCCAAGGGCAAACTGTTTGGCCGACTCGCCAAAGACATCATGATTGCGGCCCGCGCCGGTGCCGACCCGGCCGGCAATTCGCGCCTGCGCCTGGTGCTGGAGCAAGCCCGCAAGGTGTCCATGCCCAAGGAAACGCTGGACCGGGCCATCAAGAAAGGCGCCGGCCTGACCGGTGAGACGGTGCATTTTGAACACGTTGTTTACGAAGGATTTGCGCCGCACCAGGTGGCAGTGATGGTGGAATGCTTGACCGACAACGTGAAGCGCACCGCGCCTGAAATGCGCGTGTTATTCCGCAAGGGTCAGTTGGGTACATCGGGCTCCGTGTCGTGGGATTTTGACCATGTGGGCATGATCGAGGCCGAGCCTGCAACCAAGGATGCCGACCCCGAAGCGGCCGCCATCGAATCGGGTGCGCAGGATTTCGAGGCGGGCGAAGAGGGCACCAGCATCTTCCTGACCGATGCGACCGATCTGGACCTCGTCAGCCGCGCCCTACCCGCCCACGGCTTTACCGTG
>JBKJJC010000195.1:0-4764 GCA_046598245.1 Rhodoferax sp. | reverse complement strand
GCGCAGAGTTGATGTGTGGCCACGCCCGCGTGCAAGGCCATCTGGTTGGCATTTTGGGCAACAACGGGCCTATCCAACCGACGGGCTCTACCAAGGCCGCGCAGTTCATCCAGCTGTGCGACCAGACCGGCACGCCGCTGGTCTTTCTGCAAAACACCACGGGTTACATGGTGGGCTCGGCAGCAGAGCGGGGCGGTGCCATCAAACATGGCGCCAAGATGATCCAGGCCGTGGCGAATGCGCGGGTGCCGAAGTTCACCTTTGTGTTGGGCGGCTCGTACGGCGCGGGCAACTATGGCATGTGTGGTCGCGGGTTCGACCCGCGCTTTATCTTTGCCTGGCCCACCGCCCGCACGGCGGTGATGGGCGGCGCGCAGGCGGCCAAGGTGATGGATATTGTCAACCGCGCCAAGCTGGAGCGCAGCGGCATGGAGGCGAATGAAGAGGCGCTTGCCGCCATGTCCGAAGGTCTGCGCCTGCGGCTGGACAAAGAATCTGCGGCGCTGTTTGGAACCGCCCGTTTGTGGGACGACGGCATCATCGACCCGCGCGACACGCGCCGCATCCTGGGGCTGAGCCTGGCGCTGGCTGCGGAGGCCGATCAACGCAAATTGCATCCCAACACGTTTGGCGTCGCCCGCATGTAAAGCGCATCGCCCCTGTACGAACCCAACACTCCAGAACACCATGAAATTCACCCCTGAACACGAGCAAATTGCCGACACGGTCCGCAAGTTTGTCACCAAGGAAATCAACCCCCATCTGCCCGATTGGGAGAAGGCTGGCCAGTTCCCGGCGCACGTGTTGTTCAAGAAGATGGGCGACTTGGGCCTGTTGGGCATCAAATACCCCACCGAGTTTGGTGGCCTGGGGCTGGATTTCAGTTACTCCATGGTGATGGCCGAGGCGCTGGGCGAGTGCAATGCCGGCGGCGTGCCCATGGCCATTGGGGTGCAGACCGACATGTGCACCCCGGCGCTGGCACGTTTTGGCAGCGACCCCTTGCGCCACGAATTTTTGGCACCCAGCATTGCCGGTGATATGGTGGGCTGCGTAGGTGTCAGCGAGGTGGGCGGTGGCTCTGACGTGGCCGCGTTGAAAACCACCGCGCGCAAGGACGGCGCCGACTACATCATCAACGGCTCCAAGATGTGGATCACCAATGGCATGCAAGCCGACTGGTGCTGCCTGCTGGCCAACACGTCCGAGGGCGCGGCGCACAAGAACAAATCGATGATCGTGGTACGCCTGGACAGCCCGGGTGTGACGCGCCAGAAGATTGAGAAAATCGGCATGCACTCCAGCGACACGGCGCAACTGTTTTTTGACAACGTGCGGGTGCCGCAGAAGAACCTGATCGGCCAAGAGGGCATGGGCTTCATGCTGCAGATGCTGCAGTTTCAGGAAGAACGCTTGTACGGCGCAGCCGGTTGCCTGCGTTCGTTGGACCGGCTGATTGACCAGACCATCGACTACACGCGCCAGCGACAGACCTTTGGCAAACCCATTCTGCACAACCAGGTGGTGCACTTCCGGCTGGCGGAGTTGCGCACCGAGGTGGAATGCTTGCGCGCGCTGACCTACCGCGCGGTCGAATCCTATGTGGGCGGCAAGGATGTGACCAAGCTGGCGTCCATGGCCAAGCTCAAGGCCGGGCGTCTGTCGCGCGAGGTGGCCGACAGTTGCCTGCAGTACTGGGGTGGCATGGGTTACACCGCCGACAACCCGATTGCACAGTCGTACCGCGATGGGCGCTTGATCTCGATCGGTGGCGGTGCGGACGAGATCATGCTGGGCATCATCTGCAAGCTGGAAGGCACTTTGCCCGGCAAGGCCTGAGTTCAACTGGCAGGCACCCTTCCATGGAACACTTACAGTCAAATGAGGCCATAGCCCCCGAATCCATTATGTTTATTGCTACAAAATATATAGCAATCCGGGCAGAGCAGAGCGGAGCAGTCCTGCTCATCACCTTGAACCGGCCGGAAGCGCGCAACGCCATGTCGCTGCAGATGGTGGCCGAACTGCGCCAGGTACTGCAGGTGGCAGAGGCCAGCGCGTGTACGCCGCAGGCCGTGCGTGTGCTGGTCCTGCGTGGCGAAGGAGGCCACTTCTGCGCAGGGGCCGATTTGAAAGACATGGCTGGCGCAAGGATGCGCGCCATGCAGGCCATACAAGCGCCCAACGGCACCGACGTTGGTGTGACGGCGTCCGCGGACCCTATTGCCGACGTCAACGCCGCATTTGGTGACCTGTGCGTAGCCTATGCACACACGCCGCTGGCCGTGGTCGCCGTTCTGGAGGGCACGGTCATGGGAGGCGGCTTTGGGCTGGCCTGCGTGGCCGATGTGGCCATTGCCAGCGAAACCGCGCAGTTCCGCCTGCCCGAAACCTCGCTGGGCGTGGTGCCCGCGCAGATCGCGCCGTTTTTGGTGGAGCGGCTGGGCTATTCGCAGGCCAAGCGGTTGGCCGTCACCGGTGGTCGGCTAGATGCGGCTGCTGCCCTGCGCCTGGGGCTGGTGCACGCCGTGGTGGATACAGCCGATTTGCAGACGGAACTGGACAAGGTGTTGGCCGACATACTGGCCTGCGCACCCGGCGCACTGGCAGCCACCAAGGCGCTGATGGCCCAGGCCCGGCTGCGCGAGCCTAAGGACTTGGTGCAGAGCGCCGCCGCCATTTTCTCCCGCGCTGCCCAAGGCCCGGAGGGGATGGAGGGCATCGCCGCATTCATGCAAAAGCGCAAACCACAGTGGGCCACGCCATGACGTTTCCCCTCATTTGGATGGCCTCTTGGAGTCTGGGCGGCCGAGCGTTTTGCTCCGTGTCCCCCGCCCGCTGCGCGGGCTCCTCCTTTACCTACGCAAAACGCCCAGCCGCCCAGACTCTTACGAAGGTGTTCGATGTTTAACAAAATCCTGATCGCCAACCGGGGTGAGATTGCCTGCCGCGTCATCCGCACAGCGCGCAGTCTGGGCTACCGAACCGTGGCCGTGTTCAGCGATGCCGATCGCGATGCGCCGCATGTGGTGCAAGCCGACGAGGCGGTGCACATCGGTGCTTCACCCGCAGCGGAGTCCTACTTGCGTATCGACGCCATTCTGGAAGCCGCCCGCAAGACCGGCGCCGATGCGGTGCACCCCGGTTACGGGTTCTTGAGCGAAAACGCGGGCTTTGCACAGGCCTGTGTCGATGCTGGGTTGGTCTTCATTGGCCCACCCGCCAGCGCGATCCAGGCGATGGGCGACAAGGCACTGGCCAAGCGCCGCATGTTGGACGCGGGTGTGCCCTGCGCGCCGGGGTATCTGGGTGCAGAGCAGGGCGATGCTGCGCTGATGGCGGAGGCAGAAAAATTAGGTTACCCGTTGCTGGTCAAGGCGGTGGCCGGTGGCGGCGGGCGTGGCATGCGTTTGGTGCGCTCCACAGCCGAATTGCAGCAGGGCATTGAAGGTGCGCGGCGTGAAGCCACCAGCGCCTTTGGCGACGGCACGCTGATGCTGGAGCGCCTGATCGACAACGGCCGCCATATCGAGATCCAGGTCTTCGCCGACGCCCATGGCAACGCCGTCTACCTGGGTGAGCGCGACTGCACGGCACAGCGCCGCCGCCAAAAGGTGATTGAAGAAGCACCTTCGCCAGTCGTCACACCGGCGATGCGGGCAGCCATGGGCAAAGACGCGGTGGCCGCCGCGCTGGCCGTGGGCTACCAGGGCGCGGGCACGGTGGAATTCATCGTCGACGACAAACTGAACCATTACTTCTTGGAGATGAACACACGTCTGCAGGTGGAGCACCCGGTGACCGAAATGGTGACCGGTTATGACCTGGTCGAATGGCAACTGCGGGTGGCAGCGGGCGAGCCCCTGCCCGCCAAGCAAGCCGACATCACGCTGACCGGCCACGCCATCGAGGCACGGTTGTATGTGGAAGACCCCTACACCGGCTTCACGCCGCAGACGGGCACCGTGCTGTGGTGGCAACCGGTTGATGCCTTGCGCGCCAATGCCCCTGACTGTGGAAACACGTACGGAGTGCGCGTGGACGACGGCATTGCCCAAGGCAGTGTGGTCTCGCCATATTACGACCCCATGGTGGCCAAGATCATCGTCCATGGCCGGGACCGAGACGATGCGATTCGCCGCCTGCGCGCTGCCTTGCGAAACACCCCCTTGTTGGGTTTAAGAAACAACGGCCGCTTCCTGAGTGATCTGGTTGACCACCCTGCCTTTCGAAAGGCCGAGATGACCACCACGCTGATCGACCAGTGGCAGGAACAGGGCGCGGCGCTATTGCAAGGCCCCGCTCCCGACGATGCGGCGTGGCGCGTGGCCGCCATGGCTGTGGCCATGCAAGACATGGAGACCGCGGGCGGCAACGGCTGGCGTGCCGATAGCGTGGCGGCTTTTGATTTGCGCCTCCAGTGTGCAGAGCAGGTGCGCAGTATCCGTGTGCGGCCGGACCGCCGTGGCGGCGTGGCCCTGGCGCTGGATGGCGGCGCTGTATCGAACGCGCAAGTGCTAGGTTTTGCGGGCGGCAGGTTGCGTTTTGCGGTGGACGGCGTCACCCGCACTGCTATTGCGGTGTTCGCAGATGCCCTGCTGCACCTGGCGCTGGATGGCCATAGCTATGTGTTTGCCCAAGTCTCGCCCTTCCCCGACGCCGATGCCCGCAAGGATGCCAGCAAGGCCCGGTCGCCGGTGGCAGGAAAAGTCACTCAGGTACTGGTAGCCGTGGGCGCAACCCTGGCGGTCGGCCAACAACTGG
>JBKJJC010000094.1:0-3848 GCA_046598245.1 Rhodoferax sp. | reverse complement strand
GGCGGGCTGTGCCAGCCAAAACATCGAGAGCTACGCCAACCAGCGCCCGACACTGGATTTGCAGCAGTACTTCAACGGCACGCTAGACGCTTACGGAGTTTTCACCGACCGATCGGGTGCCGTAGTCAAGCGCTTTACCGTGCTGATGGAGTGCACCTGGAAAGGTGACGAGGGCGTGCTGAACGAAGACTTCACCTACTCCGATGGAACCAAACAAACGCGCATCTGGCGCCTGACTAAAACGGGCGACGGCCGTTTTGTTGGCCGAGCCGACGACGTGGTGGGCGAGGCACAAGGCGAAAGCCGTGGCAATGCCTTCCACTGGACGTACACGATGCGCCTGCCGATGGGGGACAAGCCGAGCGACGCCGGGCCGCCCCAAGGCGCGAACACCCCCACGGGGGACAGCGCAACACGCAAAGCGGCAAGCTTGGGGGCACACACCATCGAGGTGCAGTTTGACGACTGGATGTATTTGGTGACGGACAAGGTCATGCTGAACAAGGCCGCCATGTCCAAATTTGGTGTGCGACTGGGGGAAGTCACACTGTCTTTCACCAAACGGTGACGCCAGGTCAATTTATGTCAAATGAGGCTCTAGCCCCCGTTATTGCTTGCTTATTCGCTATAAAAATATGAGTAGATACCACCATGTCATTGCTTGACGCCATCCTGCCGCCACTTAACCCGCCGCTGGTGGACTGGGCTGGCAAGACCGTCTGGATCGTGGGTGCGTCCAGCGGCATTGGCCAGGCCACAGCGGCGGCGTTACACGCGAAGGGGGCTCGGGTGGTGGTATCGGCGCGCAAGGCCCAGTCACTGGCCGCATTCGTAGCGGCACACCCGGGCAGCCAGGCACTGGCGTTGGATGCCACCCAGCCCCAGGCGGTGCATGCGGCTGCGGCACAGCTACTCGCCCAGGGTCCGCTGGACTGCGTGGTGTACTGCGCCGGTCACTACACCGCCATGCGCGCCGATGCGCTGGACGTGGCCGACATGCTGCGCCACAACGAGGTGAACTACATCGGTGCCCTGTACCTGCTGGATGCGGTGCTACCGGCGCTGCTGGCGCGCGGCAGTGGCCACATCAGTCTGGTGGGCAGCGTGGCCGGTTACCGGGGACTGCCCAATAGCCTGGCCTATGGCCCGACCAAGGCGGCACTGATCAACCTGACGGAGACGCTTTACCTGGATTTGCATGACAAAGGCCTGGGCGTGTCCATCATCAACCCCGGCTTTGTGCAGACGCCGCTGACGGCTGCCAACGATTTCGCCATGCCGGCGTTGTTGACGCCCGAACAGGCCGCTCAGGCCATACTGCGGGGCTGGGCGCAGGGCGCCTTTGAAATCCATTTCCCCAAACGCTTTACCTTGTGGCTCAAAGCATTGCGGCTGATGCCCAACCGGTTGTTCTTCCAGCTCGCTCGCCGCCTCGTAGCATGACCAACCCTACCCCCCCGCCACAAGACAGCGCGCCCAACACCACCACACCCGACGTGGCCCGTGTGGTTGCATTTTTCGAGTCGCTGACGCCGGACAGTGTGGGCCAGTTGGCCGCGCTCTACGATCGCCAAGCACGCTTTGTCGACCCGTTCAACGATGTGCAAGGTCTAGCAGCGATCGATGCCATTTTTCGCCACATGTTTGTCGCGCTGGATGATCCACGGTTTGTGGTGACTGGCCAGGTGGTACAGGGCACGCAGTGCTTTTTGCTGTGGGATTTTCAGTTCCGCTTCAAACGGTTTGACACCCAGACCGTGCAGACCATACGCGGCACCAGCCATTTGGTGTTTTCAGAAGCCGGTTTGGTGACCTTGCACCGAGACTACTGGGATGCAGCGCAGGAACTGTATGAAAAACTGCCACTCATTGGTGGTCTGATGCGCTGGCTGAAGAAACGCGCTAACTCTTGACAGCGGGGCAGGCGCTCTGGCCGCCTGCCGTTCGCAGAGGTTAGCGGGAGAAAGAACTGGGCTGGAACGCGCTGGGTTGAAAGGCGCTGGGCTGAAATTCGGGGGTGCGGCGTGGCTCCCACCAGGCCCGAATAGTGGCAAAAATACTGCGACAGCCGGTACAGCGGTACTGGCCGGTGGCCTTCAGGGCGCCGCCGGGTGCGCGGTCAATCACCTGCTGGTAGCTGGTAGCACCACATTCGTGGCACTTGTACTGGGTCTTGGTCTTGTAGGTCGCCATAGGAGGCCCACTGTAATCCTCACCACGTGATTTGGGAAGCCCGATAATGTAAAACGATGTGAATGGCGCAAGCGCTGTTGCGCCGCCGTCTCGCGGGGAAACCCTAAATCACACTGGGCTGGTGTCCGCGAAGCTGGGGCGTTGCATCAACTTGTCGTGCAGACGAACCAGGTTGGGATAGTCAGTACGCCAGTCAATCTGGGGGAAGCGGAAGTCCAAGTAACCCAAAGCGCAACCCACGGCAATGTCGGCCAGGCTGAAGTGGATGCCACCGCAAAAAGGTTTGTCACCCAGGCCGCTGCTCATGGCCTTGACGGTGGCGGTGACTTTGGTCAGTTGGCGGTCGATCCAGACCTCGCTGCGTTGGGTTTTGGTACGGCCGGTCCAGGTCGCTTCCAGGCGCGCCAGAATGGCGGCGTCCATCAGGCCATCGGCGAGGGCTTCCCAGGTCTTGATCTCGGCGCGTTCGCGGCCCACTGGTGGAATCAACTTGCCAACGGGCGACAGCGTGTCCAGGTATTCAACGATGACGCGGGAATCAAACAGGGCCTCGGCCCCTTCCATGATCAGGCAGGGTACTTTTCCCAGCGGATTGGATTCGGCAATGGTGGTGTCGGCGCTCCAGACGTCTTCGGGCACGAAGTCAACGTCCAGTTTCTTCTCGGCCAAGACTACGCGCACTTTGCGAACATAAGGGCTAGAGGTGGATCCGAGTAATTTCATGCGTGTTCTACAGTTTCAATAGGGACCATTCTATCCATTGGGGGTGCTTAGACCGGGTTTTGCGGGGCGATGGTGGCGTACAACCTACAATTCACGCATGACTTTTTCCTCCATTTCCGCACTTTCTCCCCTGGACGGCCGCTACGCCGCCAAGCTCGCCCAACTGCGCCCCCTGATGAGCGAGCAGGGCTATATGCACCGGCGGGTGCAGGTGGAGGTGGTCTGGTTCATCAAGCTCAGCGATGCCGGCTTTGCCGAATTCAAGCCGCTGACACCCGGAGCACGCACTTACTTATTGGGCTTGGTCAAGAACTTCTCGGAAGCCGACGGCGAAGCCATCAAGGCGATCGAGAAGACCACCAACCACGACGTCAAGGCGGTTGAGTACTGGATCAAGTCCAAGTTCGAGGCCCGCCCAGAGCTGGTCACCGCGCAGGAGTTTGTGCACTTTGCCTGCACCAGCGAAGACATCAACAACACCAGCCACGCCCTGCAGCTCAAAAGCGCCCGTGACCTGGTGCTGCTGCCCGCACTGGACGCTGTGATTACCAAGCTGCGCGCGATGGCCCATGGCTTTGCCGATGTGCCCATGCTCAGCCGCACCCATGGCCAAACCGCCAGCCCCACGACCGTGGGCAAAGAGGTGGCCAACGTGGTGGTGCGCTTGGCCGCCGCGCGTGACAAGATTGCAGCCATCAAGATCATGGCCAAGATGAATGGCGCCGTCGGCAACTACAACGCCCACCTGTCGGCCTGGCCCGACTTTGACTGGGAGGCCTTTAGCCGCAGCGTCATCCAAACGCCCGAGCCACTGGGGCTGGGCCTGACCTTTCAGCCCTACAGCATCCAGATCGAGCCGCACGACTACATGGCCGAACTGTTTGACGCGATTGCGCGGGCCGACACCATCCTGATCGACTGGTCACGTGACG
>JBKJJC010000143.1:0-15400 GCA_046598245.1 Rhodoferax sp. | reverse complement strand
AGGTGGAATGATCCTTGGATGCTCCTGATTTTGTAGCGTTTGCGCAGACACCGGGTTTTGAAACTCTGGGTGAAGCCAGCGAATGAGGCCGATTTTTTCTTCTGCGACGCGTAGGTCGGCCCATCCGTAGGCTTGCCATGGAAACCGAGCTGGACGAGGTTCACCGCAGTATTCCTTTGGTGCGTCACACTGCTTCTAGTCGCTGCACCATATCGGGAAATTGCGCAACCATGCGGATCAGCAATGCTGCTTGTGCATTGGGCTTTGCGCGCCCTTGTTCCCAGTTTTCCAGCGTGCGAGGATTGGTTCGCAAATAGCGTGCGAAGACTGAGCGCGACAGATGCAATTTTTCGCGAATGGCCAATACTTCTTGTGGCGCAAGTACGGGCACTGGCTTGGACTGCACTTTGACCTGTCGCAAAGTCAGTTTGCCTTCTCGTTCCGTCTTCAGGGCATCGAAGCCTTCGACGAGTTCAGAAAAAATATCGCGGTTAGTCATGTTCAATATCCCTGGGTTGACGATGCAGGCATCAATTCATTTTGCAATGCGGTGTACGTTATCTGCGTATATATTTTTCCTAACTTCGCCAGTCAGCACCTACGCGCCGTGCGCGCCCCAAGGCTTCCAGGGTTTCCAGAATGCGGGGCAGGCTTTTCTTCCAGGGCCCGCGGCCTTTGAAGCTGGCCTCTAGGGCTGGTAGCGGCAGGGCAGTATTAGCGCTGGCCAGCAGTTGGGCGACTGCGCGCACCTGTTCAGGCAGAGTCGCGGGCCAAGCCTGCGTGGTGCTTGGTGTCGTGGTGGTGCTGGCAGGCGCTGTGGCCGCTGAGGACCTTTTTTCGGGGTCTTCTAGTGCCAAATCGGCCTGTAGCCCAGGTGGAATGATCCTTGGATGCTCCTGATTTTGTAGCGTTTGCGCAGACACCGGGTTTTGAAACTCGGGGCGCAACCAGCGGATGGTTCCGGTTTTCTCTTCTGCGGCGCGTCGCGTGTTCAGGGCAACCAGGCGGGTGAGCAGCTCGGGGGTGTCAGTTGGCGTGGCGTGCAGGTCGGCCCAGCCGTAGGCTTGCAACACGGCGGTGTCTAGCTCGTCATGCAGTTCTTTGAGGATGCCGACTAGGCCTTGGGTGTGGATGGCCTTCTCTTTGGCCGTCAGTTCGCGGCCTTCTCTTAGCGCTTCGAGGACGTTGTACAGGCCGGTCAGGGTAAGTTTGTCTGCCTTTTTCGCGGGGGACGCGTGCGCTGGGGCAGCCGGGTACGGCTGGGGCCTCATACTCGATGCGCTCGCCAAATCGGCCCCATCCGCCCCCGACTGCACCAGCACCCGCTTGCGGTGCGCGTCGATGTGCTCGGCCAGGTGGGCGATGCGGGTTCGAAGGTCGGGGGTTAAGCCGGTGTCTTCGGCGGGGAAGGGGAAGGTTTCGAAGCAGGTGGTTTTGATGTAACGCGGCCTGTCTTCAAGCGTGCTTCCCGTGACGAGTGCCCAATTGGCGTGAAGCTTGCTGGATAGGACGCCAAGATGAAATGGGTCTGCGCTTGCAATGCAAATAAGCGCATCGTCGGCCAGTATGTTTGAATTCAAAAACTGGAATACGCGGTGTTTGGCGGTCACGACAGTGACGATGTAGCGGGCGAGACCAGTGAGTTGCTTGCGCATTTCTTGGCGAGGTTTGCCAAATAGCCACCACAGATCCGAGTAGCCTGCACCGTCTTTGCTTGTGCCCTTTGCATCTCGCTCAGGCCTTACACGTTCCAGTACCCACTGATAGATGCAGGGGAATTGAGAGCGTAGCTGCTCCGAATTAAAGCCAAAAGCGTCGATGACTTTCGCGCCCCGTGGCGCATCAGTCAAGTCGCGGCCGTTGCGGTAGTCACGGATGACTCGCTCTAACCCTGGTGTTTCGCCGTACCCCAAGGCCAGTGCTTGTTCGGGTGTCACGATAAAGCCGGCGCCGTGCAGTTTGACGCCAGGGGAAGAAAGGTTGGCGTTGCCCTGAAGTGCCACTGCAGATGCCACGTTGGCCCCCACACTCAAATCCGCATGTATGAGCCCGACACGCTCGATCAGCGTGACTGCTACCTCCCCATGCTCGCCGGTTTGCTCATCCGTTACCGAGAGCAAACGCCCGTCCACCGGCCCCTCACCAGCCTGCACCACCGTCATCGCAATCCGCACCGCTGCGCCATTGGCCGAGTCCACCCACGGATGGTCCGGTATGGCAAACACCAATGACGCAGCGCCAGCAGCGGCGCGGGTGGCGTGGGGCGTGTCGGGGGCCGATTTGTGCGCGTTTGGCACCATGAGGCCCCCGGCATGCCCCGCGCCGCCCGTGCTGCTGCCAGAGGCAGTGCCAGCCAGAAAGCCGTTACACGACCCATCCAATATGGATTGAACGACCCGCCGGTTAAACGTCTGGCGCAAACTGTTGGTCGTAATCAACCCCGAGCGCTGTGCCGCACCGGTAGCCACTAATGCAGCGGCGTGCGCCCACCAATACATAACAAAGTCGGCGCTCTCTGGCACCTCGCGCCACACCTGGCGCAAAGTCTCCACATAACCGTCGCCCAAAGCATCACGCATGTGCTTCGCCCCAATAAACGGCGGGTTGCCAACGATGAAATCGGCTTGTGGCCACGCCGCCTTGCGCGGATTGAGGTACTTCCACTGTGGAACTTGCCCGTCATCACCCGGCACCTGCGCACCCGTGACCGGATGGGTCTTGAACGTCTTGCCGTCCCAACGCGTCAGCAGCACGCCATTGGCATCGTAGGCGGGCTCCAGGTCATCCCACGCCAGCACCGCGTCGCGGCACTCAATGTTGCCGTAGTTGTGCACCACCGGCTCGGCCACGGCCTTGTTGCCCCGTGTGCGAATGTGCCACTGCAAATAGCCAATCCACAACACCAGCTCTGCCAAGGCGGCGGCGCGGTCGTTGAGCTCAATGCCGCGTAACTGCTGCAGGGTGACGGTTTCACCTTCCAGCGCCAGACTGTCTTGCGACTCGCCAAAAGCCTCCAGCTGATTGAGCACTTCGCCCTCCAGCCGCTTCAAATGCTCCAGCGTTACGTACAAAAAATTTCCACTACCGCAAGCCGGGTCCAACACGCGGATGGTGCAAAGCTGGTGGTGAAACCGGTGTACCTCGGCGCGGGCATCGGCCATCTTGGCGTCGGATGCCTTACCCGCGAGCTCTGAGGCTTCTTGCGCCAATACCAAGGCGGCGGCTTGGGCGTTGGCCCACTCCGCGCGCAATGGCTCGATTACGGTGGGCAGCACTAGGCGCTCCACATACGCGCGTGGCGTGTAGTGCGCACCCAGCGCGTGGCGCTCGGTGGGGTCTAGGGCGCGCTCCAGCAGGGTGCCAAAAATGGCGGGCTCTACCTCGCGCCAATTGGTTTGGGCAGCGGCAATCAGTTGGCCAATTTGCTCTTGATTCAATAGCAGGGAATACCCATCCGACGAGGGCTCTTTGAACAATTTGCCATTGAAGTGCAGCACCGGTGCAGCCAGCGCGGCGCAAAAACCGCCGTGGTCCATATCGGTCCACAAAATGCGCAGCATCTGCTGCGCGGTGGCGGGTTGCTCGCGGTAGGTTTGCAGCAGTTTCAGAAAACTGCCTTTGGGCAATAGCTCTACATCTTCGGCAAACATGCTGAACAAGCAGCGGGTCAGGTAGGCGCCCACATGGTCGGCGCGGTGGCCGCTCTGCTCCAGCGACTTGGCCAGTTTGGCCAGTTGCTCCGCCACTTCGCGGGTAACGCGGGCACTGGCGCGGCTGGGGTCCAGACTGTGCGGATCGGTCCAGATGGCGCGCAGGGTAGCGCGTACCTCGGGCTTGGCAAGCTCCGCCAGCTTGATGCGGTGGCTGCGCGGGTCGGGGAACGGGGTGTAGGTTGCCCCACTTTGGGTGAATTCAGAATACAGCTCTATGACGTTGCCCACGTCTACCACCAAGCAAAAGGGCGGGCGGCCTTCTAGCGCGGGCAGGGCGCGGGCATAGCCCTCTGCCTGCGCGCGGGCACGCATCAGCGCGTCGTCAAAGCCCTTGGTGTGGCCGCCGGCCTTGAGCTTTTTGGCCTCCAGCACGAAGTGGCCACGGCGGTAGCAATCGATGCGCCCTGCACTGGTAGCCCCATCGCCATGGTGGAAGGTAATGGGGCGCTCAAACATATAGTCTTGCGCAGGCGTGGGGTGGGGTGGTTCGACCTGCAGCAGGTCACACAGCTCACGCACAAAGCTTTGCGCCGTGGATAGTTCTGATGCCGTGACGCCGCTCCAACGGGCGATGAATGTGTTGACGCTATCTTGCTGGCCCATGTGTTTTTCTCCCATGGGCTGCATGATAGCGACGCGGGGTATGGGTAAATCAGACGGGTCCCTCAGGTTGCGCCCGTCCTAAGGCGCTAACTTTTGCTGCAGAACTGGGACTCGCGCGATGTGAATGTTTAAGCGCGTGTGTTTTGGGGTCAGCGTCGGTTCGATCTGGCGCCTTCAGCGGGAGATTCAAGACAATGCGGGTACCAACGCCGGATTCACTCTCCACATGAACATCGCCACCGAGCAAGCCGGTCACCATGTTGTAGACAATGTTGAGACCCAACCCACTGCCGCCCGAGCCCATTTTGGTTGTAAAGAAAGGGTCAAACACCTTTGAGAGGTTGTCTGTTGCAATGCCATGGCCGTTGTCCTCCACCACCAACTGCACGTTCAGCCCCGTGTCTTGTAAGGCAGCCACGATGTTTATCAGGCCACCCTCACGCCCGTCGAATCCGTGGATCATCGAATTGTTGACGAGGTTGGTAATGATCTGCCCTAACGAGCCCGGAAAACTGTCCATGTGAATGCCACTTGGAATTTGCATGTGCACCGTGCAACGGGCCTGGCGGGTCATGTGTCCAATAGAAGTCAGAACCTCAGAAACCACCTCATCTAAGGCAAATTTACGCCGTTGTGAGCTGCTTTGGTCAACCGCCACTTGCTTGAAGCTTTGCACCAGATCTGCGGCCTTGGTGAGGCTTCGCACCAAGATGTCGGTGCTCTCCACATTGCGCGCCATGTACTCGGTGAGCGCGCTGCGTGTCAAACCGCTGTTGAGCCGCTCACCAAACGCTGTCGCGTCGTCTTTCAAGATACTGGCCAAGGTCAGGCTATTGCCAATGGGCGTGTTGAGTTCGTGTGCAATGCCCGCGACCATAGAGCCCAGGCTGGCCATCTTTTCTTTGCGGACTAACTCATCTTGGGTGCGCACCAGGTTCTCGACCACCATGCCCAGCTCAGTGTGCAGTTTTTGCAACGCGAGCGAGCGCTCTTGCGCTTCAGACATCAGCCGCTTGGCTTCATCCTCCGCGCGCTGGCGCTTGGTGAAATCTTGTAGGGTCTCAATGGCACCGATAAAGTGCCCATTGGCATCGCTCAGTGGAGCCGCCGTAAACCCCAGCCAGCGTCCATCAACACCCATCTGCGGAAAATAACCTTCGGCCTCGTAGGCACCGGGCATAAGGGGTGAGCGCTGGTAACTACCGGTGTAATGCCGCTCCAACGCGGCCTCTCCCTCCGCCTCCGCGCTGATGACGATGTCCGCCAGCACCGGGCGCGCTTCGTCGTAAAAGCCCATCCATTGCCGGGTCGTTCCAATGACACTGGCGGCGGCCACACCCACCAGGTTCTCGCAGGCGCGGTTCCAGTGCGTCACGCGGTGTTCGGCATCAATGACAAAAATAGGGACCGGACAGCCGCCAATGATCTGCGCCAGTTTGGACTCGCTCTGTTTGAGAAGCTCAGAGCTTTCTTGTATCTTTCCAATCATTGCGTTAAACGCGGCGAGCGATAGACCAATTTCGTCCATCCGATCGACTGGCACCCGGTGGGAAAAGTCCTGGTTGGTTGCAATTTCGGTCATCATGAGCTGCATGCGAGTAATCGGCAGCGTCACGCTCAGGGTGATGCGCCAGGCAATCAATCCACCCATGGCAAGGGCCATGACGACCAGGACACCCAGCATTGCAAACACCGTTTGCTGCAAGGCCACGACGTCATGGTTCGCCTCCTCATTGATTTTGCGTTGCAACGCAATGAGTTCGGTAACTTTGGTGCGCAATGCAACTTCTGCCGGCCTTACCCGGTTGCTCAATGTGAGGACCGCCGCCACGTTGTCGGCATCAAGCGCCAAATCCAACGATTCGGCCGTCTGGGGCAGCACTTTCTTTCCGGCATCCATGATCTCGACCATCAAGGCGCGCTCTTTGTCGGTGGCGTTGTCACCTGTTAAAAGCGCACTGAGTGCCTCTTCGTTTTTAAGAAATGACTTTTCAGCAGCTTTCGCTGCGTTGAATTCAACCTGCAACTGCTTGCGGTCCATGTCCGTGAACAGGGCGGCCGAACGTGCACGAATGGCCAAGTCGTTAATGTTTTCCATCAAATCGTTTGCAAGCGAGGTCTTGACGTTATTGATTTGAACGATGCGCTGCACCCGCTTGCCTTGGAGCTGCAGGGCATAGGCGCTGGTGATCGCCACCGCCAAGAGAAGTACAAGAACGCTGAAAAAACCCAGATACAGCCGGCGGGCCAAAGAAACGGACTTTAGGTGTGCGTAGATCATCGGACTCTATTAGATCCTGTTACCGCGCCTTTGCGAATACGTTTGAGGCCCCATCCATTGCGGGTCTGCCCATGGCTAGGCTACGTCTAGCCGCGCCAAGCCCGCGGGTAGCGGTCCATAGACAAACCTTCCAGTGAAATCTGCGGCTTGCGCCCGGAGATCAGATCGTCGATGACCCGTGCCGTGCCCGCCGCCATGGTCCAGCCCAGCGTGCCGTGGCCGGTGGCAAGCAGCATATTGGGATAGGGCGTGGGGCCGACGATGGGTGTGCCGTCCGGCGTCATGGGGCGAAGGCCGCACCAGAACGTGGCCTTGGACACATCACCGCCCTTGGGGAACAGGTCGGTCAACACGTGGTTCAGCGTGTCGCGGCGCGATTCACGCAACGTCATGTCAAAGCCCGCCAGCTCGGCCGTGCCACCCACACGGATGCGGTCACCCAGGCGCGTGACGGCGACCTTGTGCGACTCGTCCATGATGGTGGACTCGGGCGCGAAGTTGGCATCGGTAATGGGTACTGTGATGGAGTAGCCCTTGACCGGGTAGACCGGTATATGGATGCCGATAGGTTTGAGCAACTGCGGCGTAAAACTGCCCAGCGCGGTGACGTAGTGGTCGGCCGTCAAGGTGCCGGCGCTGGTGCGCACACCGCTCACCTTGCCACCGCTGACCTCAATGCCGTCAATACTGGTGTTGTAGCGAAACTTGACGCCCAGCGCCTCGGCCATTTCGGCCAAACGGTTGGTGAACTTGAAGCAGTCGCCGGTCTCGTCACCCGGCAGGCGCAGGGCACCGACGAATTTCTCTTGCGTCAGTTGCAGCGCAGGCTCTGCTTTGACAAAACCCGCGCGGTCCAGCACCTCGAACGGCACTTTGTAGTCCTTGAGAACTTCCACGTCCTTGGCAATGCCATCCATTTGCGCCTGGGTGCGGAATAGCTGCAGCGTGCCCTGGGCGCGGTCGTCGTAGGCAATGCCGGTTTCTGCACGCAGCTCCTTCAGGCAGTCGCGGCTGTATTCGGCAATCGGCACCATGCGGCTTTTGTTAATGGCATAGGCCTTCTCAGTGCAGTTGGCCAGCATGCTCAGGCCCCAGCGCCACATATTGGGGTCCAGCACGGGCCAGATCACCAGCGGGCTGTGGCGCATCAGCATCCACTTGATGGCTTTCATTGGCACGCCCGGTCCCGCCCAGGGGGAGGAGTAACCGGGCGACACCTCACCGGCATTGGCAAAACTGGTTTCCAGTGCGGGGCCGGCCTGGCGGTCTATGACCTCTACCTCATGCCCGGACTTGGCCAGGTAGTACGCAATCGAGGTGCCAATCACACCACTGCCCAACACGATAACTTTCATGCCAAAAACCCTTCAATCTGTGTGCGTGGAATGTAACGCTTTGCGCGGGATTCGCAGCATTTTTTGCACGGAATCAGCGGCAACATTAGCTGCGATACTGTTTGCACCATGCTGCAAACACCTTCCGAATTTGTTCCGCTGATGCACGCGCAAGCGCATCCCGACCCA
Source organism: Rhodoferax sp. (assembly GCA_046598245.1). Classification (GTDB taxonomy): domain Bacteria; phylum Pseudomonadota; class Gammaproteobacteria; order Burkholderiales; family Burkholderiaceae_C; genus Allorhodoferax. Next base: position 7,280 of record JBKJJC010000143.1, on the reverse strand, counting down.
ATAGCTTTTGTTTTTCGAGGCGGCAAGTTGCTGGTTCGCGCGGACGACCTGAGCTTGCCCGATGCGCGCGTGGGCCTGTCTTTGTATGGTTTGCAGGTCGGGCAGTTCCACCCGGTCGGCCTGTGGCAAGAGCGCTATTGCTGCACGACCTGGGTAGACGCCAGTTGCGAGGCGCAGGACGGCTTTGCCTTTGTGCACCTGCGGTCGTTGTTTGGTGGCATGGACGAGGCATTGTTGGGCCTGGCCAGCCGAGCCGCCCAGTTGGCAGAATGGGCCCGCACCCACCGCTTTTGTGGCCACTGCGCCAACCCCATGGAACTGGCCAGTGGCGAACGCGCCTTTAAATGCCCAGCCTGCGGCATGGTCGCCTACCCGCGCATATCGCCCGCCATGATGGTGCTGATCAAAAAGGACGACCACATTTTGCTGGCCCGCCACGTCGTGTCGCCCACCGGCCGATTCAGTGCCTTGGCGGGATTTTTGGAGGCGGGTGAGTCGATCGAAGAAGCCATCCACCGTGAGGTGATGGAAGAGGTGGGGCTAAAGGTGACGAACCTGCAATACTTTGGCAGCCAGTCTTGGCCATTTCCTCATTCGCTGATGATTGCCTTCACTGCCGAATACGCAGGCGGTGAGATAACGCCAGACGCCAGCGAGATCGCCGAGGCCCGCTGGTTCGGCCCGCAGGATGCGCAGCCCGAAGCGCCACCGGGTGTGTCCATCTCCAACCGGCTGGTCAATGCCCACTGGCCAGGACCGCGTGGCCAAGAGATTAATGGTTAAATTGGCCTCTAGCCCCCGTTAAATATAGATACATTGCTATCAAATATATAGTAAACGCGGAGTGCTAACCCTTAGCCGCCCAACGCAGCCACACCACTACGTCCAGCTACGTAGAGAAGGCGTGGGGGCAGCTGGGGTAGGGGAGCTGGCGGCGGTGGCTTCGAGCCAGGCAAACATGGTGGCGAATACTTCGGTGCGGACCGGTTCAGGGGACAGAACGAGGTCGTGCATGCCATTTTCAATCACGCGTTTGGTCACTTGGCTGCCCAGCGTGGTGCTGTAGCGGTCAATGTCGTTGACATCGAGCACGGTATCGGTCCGGTGGGCGATCTCTTCAAAGGTTTTGGGCCCGGAACTGGCTGAAGAAAAAAGACACAAGATAGGGCAGCTCAAGGTCAAGCCACCCTGAATCCGCTGGTGCGCCTGGTGAATAGCCCGAATCCATCCCGCGCGGGCCGGAAATCCTTCAACCGGCTTCCAGCCCAGATCAAAATCCCATTCGCCATGAAACGCACGGTGCACCGACTGGCCATACACGGCCGACAAACCACCCGGCAGTGCCTGCTCGGGAAACAACAAGCCCAGCGACGCGATGACCTTAATCAACAGGTTTTCGTTGATCCATGAGTCGTTGAAATCAAGAAACGGGGAGTTCAGAATCAGCGCGTCAAATGGCCGCTTTGCCTCGTGATCTTGCGCATACAAAAGCCCTATGGGGCCACCGGTGGAATGTAAGTTGCCGATGACCACTTCATTGCCGTCCGTTTGGCGAATCAGCTGCAGGGCCGCTGTGATTTCCGGCCCATATTCAGCAACGTCCCGGCAATAGTGGGGAATCTGTCCTTCTCTTAAAGACCGGCCGCAGCGGTGCAGGTCCAGCGCATAAAAGTTGTAGCCCTCCGCAATGAACCGGTTCGCCAGGTGCGACTGAAAGAAATAGTCCACGTAGCCGTGCAGGTATAGCACCGCTTTGCGGCTGCCAGTGGGGCAGGCTTTGGATACGAGCGTGGCCACGCAGGCCTGTCCGTCAATGTCAAATGGCCCCAGACCCTGCCGGAGAAAGCCCTCACCCAGAATGTCCGGTACACCTTGCATACGGCCTCCTTGCTTGTTTATTGCGACAAACCCTTCACCGCCCAACGCAGCTTGGCCGAAGTAGAGCGCGGGTTGGATCGTCGCTCGTCAAACGAGGCGCGTATCGGATCGCTGGCTACGCTGGAATAGATGCCGCTGCGCTCGCCGGTCTGAAATGCTTTCTTGACACGGCGGTCTTCGCCCGAATGGAAGCTCAGAATGGCGACCCGGCCACCCGGTTTCATGCAGGACGGCAATAGCTCCAAAAACCGGTCCAGCACGCCAAACTCGTCATTCACCTCGATGCGCAGCGCCTGGAAGGTGCGTTGCAGCACCTTTTTGGTTTCCGCCAGGCGTTCGTCCTCTGGCATGTTGCGCTTGAACGTGCGGTCCAGCGTTTGGCGCACCAGGTCGGCCAGCTGCGTCGTCGTTTCCAGGTACTGGCCTTGCAGGGCTGCCGCCAGTGGAATGGCATAAGGTTCGTCCGAGTTGTCCACCAGCAGGTCGCGCAGGCGCTGGCGGGTCACAGACAGAAGCAGTTCGGAGGCCGATTGGCCGCTGCTGGGGTCCAGCCGCAGGTCCAGCGGGCCATCGGCCTTGAAGCTGAAACCGCGTGCCGGGTTGTCGATCTGCATAGACGACACACCCAGGTCGGCCAGCACCACATCAAAACCACCACCGGCCTCGGGCAGCAGTGTGGCCAGCTCCGCAAAGTTGATGCGGTGTATGACCAGCTCGGTGGGCCCGAAACCCAACTTGCGTAGCCGCGCCTCGGTGCGGGGTAGCTCGATGGGGTCTACATCTACGCTGTACAAACGCCCACCTGGCAATAGCTTGGGCATGATTTCTTGCGTGTGTCCGCCAAAGCCCAGTGTGGCGTCCAGCCCAATCTCGCCAGGCTGGGGTTTGAGGATGTCCAGGATCTCGTTCACGCAAATGGAGCGGTGCATGCCCGCCGGAGTCTGGCCCCGGTCCATCACCTTCTGGATCGCTTCGGCGTTGCGGGTGGGGTCTAGCTCTTTGTATTTTTCTTCGAAGCGTTTGGGGTGGGTGCCTGCATAGCGCACCCTGCGTTGGTGGGGAGTGGCGTCGTCGGTCATATTGAGCGATTGTCAGGCATGCCACATCACAGCAAGATGCCGGTGATCAGCTTCATGTCAAATGCCCGCTCCACCAGCCACAGCCCAGCCAATAGCATGGTCAGCAGCGAGCCCCCTACAAACACGCCCTTGCGGTAGAACACGGTATTGCGCATCACAAAGGCGGCGGGCAGGAAGACGGCCACGATGGCTATCTGACCCAGCTCCACACCCAGGTTAAAGCCCAGCAGCGACAGCGCCAGTGCATCGGCGGGCAGACCCAGCTCGGCCAACACACTGGCAAAGCCAAAGCCGTGGATCAGGCCAAAGCAAAACGCTACGACCCAGCGCCTGTGCGACACCATGGGCCATACATTGTTGGCCGCCGCCAGCACCACCGACAAGGCAATGGCCGACTCGACCAGACGCGAGGGCAGGGACACCAAGCCCAGCGCCGCAAGCGACAGCGTAATCGAGTGTGCCACCGTGAATGCGGTTACCACCCACAGCACTTCGCGCCAGGCCAGGCCAAAGCGCTCTGCGCCTCGCCATTGCGCTCGGGTTTCGCCGCGAGGTCGCCCGTACACCAACACCGCAGGCAACAACAGCGACAGCAGGAACAAGATATGGTCAAAGCCAATCCAGATGTGCCAAACGCCTTCGACCAGGTATTGCTTGAACTGTTGCAAACGCGAAACCGCCTCAGCACCAAACTGCTGCACGCCGCTGGTTGGCGACAACACCGTGGTGTGTGTGGTGCCGTCTACCGATGCGCGCAGCAGGCCCCGGTGCAGACTGTCCAGGTCAAACAACAAGCGGTAGTGCAGGCCCAATGGCCCGGCTGATGCGGGGCAGGTGCCGGTGATTTTTAATGCCGCGTAGGCACCGTCGGTATGTTCGTCTACCTGCAGGTCTGCCAATTGCAGCGGGCAAACGCCGCCACGTGTCAGTTCCAGCCGGGCCAATGCCCATGCGGATAGATCGACCTTGCGGGTGCGCAGCTCGCCCCAGGTGATCTCGCCATTGCCATCACTGTCCAGACCTAGCGCAAAGTCGATATCGCGCACGGCAATATCCCACTGCACGGCCACTGCGGAACCCTGGGCGGTGACGACCAGATAGCTGTCGCTGGCTTTGTGGGCCCAGGCGGTCAGGTGCAGGCAAAGCAATAGGGGCAACACCAAGAGGTAGCGCATCATTTGGCACCTCCGGTGGTTGCTGCTGCTGCGGCGGGCATCTGTAATTGCTGGGAGAGTTTTTGCAAGGCTGGGTCTTCAAATCCGCTGCTCTTGAGCCAATCCACTACGTCCCGCGCGCCGGCGGGGGCGCGGGCGGCCAGCGCCGCCTCCAGCACGATGCGTGCGTCGCGCGGCTCCTTTTGCACCTGGAAGTTTTCAGCTGCCAAGCGCAGGGCTTCTTTGGCGTCATTGCGCAGCGCTAAGTGAAAGCGGGCTTCTTCAGCCTGGTGTGTGGTGTCGCCACGCAGCCTGGCGGCGGCAAAGCGGTCGCCCAAAGTTTGAACGTGCGCTTTGGCTGCAGGTAGTTTCAGCAGGGTTTCAGCCAAGGCCAGGCGCAGTAAGAGCCCGTCGACGGGTTCCCATTTTCCCAATAGCGCAACCACCTCGTCAGCACGCCCTTGGTCCAGCAGAAAGTCGCTCCAGGCCGCCAGCAGGTAGCCATCGTCGACACCTAGCGCCAGGGCCTGTCGATAGTGCTGTTCGGCAACGGCGGCTTGGCCTTGCCAGGCGGCTACTTCCCCCAACCGTGTTTGGAGCCATAAGGCATAGTCCTGGTCTTTTGTAATCGCCAAAGCCTGCTTCAGCGTCGTATATGCCGTGCCCAAATTGCCGGTGTAGGCCTGCGTCAACCCGGCGCAACCCCCCTGCAAGACCGGGCGTTGCAAGCGCTGCAAGGCGTCGCACTCCTTGGCGGCGGCGGCATAGTTGGCCTGTACTAGGTAAATGGCGCCGCGCCAGGCGTGTGCGCTGGCCAAATCGGCGTCCAGCGCCAGCGCGGCGGCAAAGTCTGCCAAGGCGTCGGCAAAATCATGGCGGTACTGGCGCACCATGCCCCGTACGATCAGAAGCTGGGCATTCATCTGCGCCGCAAAACGGCCCACCAGTGCGTCCGCGTACCCCACATACCGGGGGTCGCCCCGCTCAGCCGCCAGGTTGAAATAGCGCAACGCCAGGGCGACGGCCGACTCGGGGTCGGCCGGCGCTTTGGCAACGGCGGCGCGCAAGTCTGCGAGCTCGCGCGCGGTGGTGTCGCCCGCACGGAAGGGGAGTCGTTCAATGACCTGAGAGTCTTGGGTCGGCGTGTAGGGTGCAGCCTGAAGCGCAGCGGCGGACACAACCAAAGTGAGCGTGCCCAGCGCCCTTGTTACTAAAGAGAAACCCTCGAATTGTGAAATATGCATATTTGAAGTACATTGATTTACGGCCATTTTTGCCGTTCAGTTCTTTTATTAGACCCTAGGAGTCATCGATGAATAAATTAGTTTCCGCCCTGATCGCTTCCACATTTGCTTTTGCTAGCGTTGGCGCATTTGCCGGCGCCCATGGCGGCGCCATGTCCGACAAGGAAAAGGCAGAAAAAATGGAAGCGTGCAAGAAGATGGACGCGAAAGCCGACGACAAGATGAAAGCGGAATGCAAGAAGATGATGGAACCCAAGAAGTAATTCTTCACCAGGTTTTTAAAGGAGCGGGTCTGTTGGCCCGCTTTTTTTGCGTCCATTCGCAGGGTGTCGCCGGTCTGATTGCCGCGCCACAAAAAGGGCTATCCGCCACCCATCATCATATTTCGAACAACACCGTTGAACGCCTTCACCACTGTCGGATTGAACTGGCTGTCGCTGTTAGCGTTGATTTCAGAGATAGCACTCAGCAGGCTCTTTTTAAAAGCACGGTCGGAACGTTCCGTGGTGATTGCACAAAAAGTGTCAACGACAGACAAGATGTGCCCCCCTGGATGGATACTGTCTCCTGCCGTCCCATTCGGGTAGCCACTGCCGTCAAATCGTTCATGGTGGTCCAAAATCATGCTTGCGGCGTCCTCCCACATACCAAAGCGCATCACTATCTGGCTCCCGGTGATGACATGCTCCTGCAGTTTGCGCAACTCTTCTTTGGACAGGTTGCCTTCTCGGTTGAAGATATTGTGAGGAATAAATGCCATGCCCACGTCGTGCATTAAGGAGGCGGCTTTGAGTTGCTCCGGATTGACTGGGGTGCCCAATGCCTCATTGAGTTCAGCCGCGAGTTTGACCACTTGTTCACCCCGGTTTTTCCTATAGATGCTCAAATCATCCAGGCGCGCTGAGAATGACTGCATGAGCGCCAAATCGTTTGGGAGTTCTAGGGAAACTTTAAGGGGTTTGACCTCCGGCACCTTGTTCACGGGGGCTTTGCCGATTCTCGCGATGGCGTACCCGAATTGCTCGCCTACATTGCTTCCATTGATGTTGGCGAGCAAAACAGTACATGCCTCACAGATCCCGTGGCTGATATGACCATCTGCACGGCCAGTACCAACTAGTTGTGCCAGCATCTCGGTCATGCCGTCGGTCGCATGAATCAGAAACTCACCGACTTTGGGGTGATAGCTCCATTGCTTGCTGCGAAGGCAAGAAACAATCTCTTCGACTTTATGCAAAGGCTCCACGAATGGCGTAAGTCCGACCATCTGGCAGTTGCCCTTGAACGAGTGAAGTGCCCTGAACAGGCGAGCGATGTAGTCATCACCTCCATTTTGGTCAAGCGACTTGACACAAACTTCGACTTCAACAGCGCTGTCTTCGGTACATTGCACGAAGTCATCAACGATGCCTCGGTCCAAGGTCAGAAAAGCGGGGCAAGTAATCTCGGATGTGAGCATGGTCATTCCGTCGTGGGCTGCTCTTCAGTGTATCCATTGCCGTCTGGCCTGTCTCAAGAAAATCGAATCCGTGACCGTACCAAAAGACAGCGCTTCTTTGTTCAACGCTGTTAAATCGCCCCTAGGCTCAGAGATTCAAAACAAAGATGCAAAGCTGTAGCCCACCACTTCACGCACCATCCGACCTAAGCGACCGATAGTCAGAGGGCGAAATGCCAATGTGCCTTCTAAACGCGCGTGAGAACGCACTGTGGTCGGTAAACCCGCTGTCAATGCCAATCTGCGCCACGGTGCGATCCGAGGCTAGTTGGCCCAGCGCAAACTCCAGCCGCAAGGACAACAACCAGCGGCTGGGCGTGAGCTGCATCAGGGCCAGCACATGGCGTTCCAGTTGCGCCACCGACAGTTTGGCGTGTTGTGCCAGATCCGCCACGCTGATCGGGTCGGTGCAGTGCTGGCGGGCCCA
>JBKJJC010000304.1:0-3390 GCA_046598245.1 Rhodoferax sp. | reverse complement strand
AACAGGGCGTCTGCCGTTGTATGGAGGCCCTCTGCGCGTTCGGCATCCGTGGGGGTATCGATCAGGCGTAACAGGTCCACCGAAAGGCCATGTGCCAGATCACCTGATTCGCTGACGACTTGGTCTAGCACCACGCGCTTCCATTGCTCGTCTTGTGACTGCAGCACATAGCGCACATGCGGCACCAGCGGTGCGCCTATGGTGGCCAAGAAGGGAAGGAACACTTTGGCAACCGGCCAGTTGGCGTCTTCCACCCATTCCAGAATTTCAGCAAGAACGGGCGCTACTGCCGGGTAGCCCTGGGCGACGAGTTTTTTGGCCTTGTCGGTCTCGTCTTTGGCCTCTGGCACGAGTTCGGGCAGGCTACGTGCCATAGCGATGGGCGACGGTGCGTCGCGCGGCCTCTGTACGGTTACAAGACATATTTTGTGTCTCCTGCTGCAAATGTTGCAATGAAGAATGAACCACGAATCGAAGAGTAGCTGAATTACCGCATGTTGTGGTGGTTTAGCGCAGTTTGGTTTGCATGAGCCCTGTTTTTTGCAATTCAAGCCTTTACTTTTGCCGTTGGTCTCTCCGCAGTAGGCAGGACTGCGCAATCCTTTTACAGTGGCACCCGTTCGCAATTCGTTCGCTGAACTGCAAAGAATGGAAGGAAAGCTATGAAAATAAAACGGGCATTCGGGGCCGCCGTATTGGCGCTTTTGACAAGCCAGATGGCATGGGCCTCGTGGGACCAACAACCCAACCACTACCACGTGACCATCACCAACGATGGCAAGCGTGCCTTTGTACAAGCAGATGTATTTGTGGAGGGCAATGAGCTAGTTCTTTTCGGCGTGGACGTTTTACCCACACTGAAGAACGGTCAGGGTGACTTTTTGGAAAACATTGTGGTGCGGGATATGGCGGGTAAGCCGGTTGCACTCAAGGACAAAGGCGAGGCCGAGTACGAGGTGGCAGATGGTGACCGCCGCCTGGCGCTGAGTTACGAGGTGCGCCTGGAGCACGCCCTTTACAACTGGCCCGCTGGTGTGGAAGAGGTTTTGTACCACACCGATGAGGGCATCATGGCCGTGGGCAACAGCCTGTTTCTGGTGCCCGGCGGAGCCATGCCGGGTAAGACGGAAGTGTCGTTCACGTTGCCCCCAGGCTGGAGGGCGCAAACGCCGTGGCTCGCGGGCAACAAGGCCGGAACCTTTGTAGCGACAACGCGGCGCGAATTGGTGAACAACGCCCTGTTTTTAGGCACCGCGCGTAGTGAGCGCTTCATGGCCGGCGGCGTGGAGCTTACGCTGGTGATGGGCAAGCGTTATTGGCCACAGAAAGCGCTGTTTATGGACCTGATGCGCCGCCAGCTCGCCTCTTACCAAATGTTGTTCGGCGGGCCTCCGCGCACCAACCGTTACCTGGTGGTTATCAACAACGGTGCCGTCAGTGATGGTGGCGCCTTTGCCAGCAGCTTTAGCCAGGTCATCAAGGGTGAGGCAGACCTTAGTTCCCGCGTGATTTGGGGTCGCATCGTGGCACATGAACTGCTGCACTTCTGGAACGGCCATACGCTGATGCCGGCCGATCCTGCGGACGAATGGTTCAAGGAGGGCGTAACCGATTACCTGACGCTGGTGACCCTGGTGCGCAACAAGGTCATGGACCGCAGCTTCCTGATCAAGAATTTGGAGAACCTGCCACGCGGCCAGGGTGTGGCGCGCAACCTGATGGGCTTGAAGAGCACTGTACGCGATGCCGTCAAGGATAAGCACAACAGCTGGTTGCTGGTCTATGGCGGCGGCACGATTGCCGGTTTGGCCATGGATGTTGAGCTGCGGCGCGCCACAAAGGGCAAGGTCGGTCTGCCCGAGCTGATGCAGTCGCTGTTTGCCGAGTTCAGCCTCGCTGGCAAACGCTTTACGCAGGCAGATGTGGTGCGCCATGGCCGCGAGGTCGCGGGCATAGACCTGCAGCCCACACTGGATCGCATCGTTAACAGCACAACACTGCTGGACTTGGAGCCGTTGATGACCGACATTGGCCTGCGCCTGCACCAGTTCGGCATGCTGGATACTTACCTGCTGCCTGACCCCAATGCGACACCTGCGGTGCGCAAGCGATTTGCGGATATTTTCGGGATGCCGTTGTAGGTATTGCTGGTAGCGCCCAGCACTTCACTATACTGTTAATAACAAAGGGGTATCCACTTAGCTCCAGTTGATGCAAAATATCTGGATGGAAACCCATATCGTAGCGCCAATTCCCGGCAAGGACTATCCTCAGAACTGGAACGATTTCTCGATTGGTTTGCTACCGAGGAAGCTTGTCTGGCCTACCTGGAGAAGCTGCGTTGGGCCAACGGATTCGTCTGCCCGAGCTGTGGCAACGTCGCCGAGGCCTACCGGGCCAGCCGCACCCGCCTGATGTGCCGCGCTTGCCAACACCAGGGCTCGGTGACTGCGGGCACCATCTTCGACAAGACCCGCACACCCTTGCGCGTGTGGCTGGCAGCAGCGTGGTATCTGACCAATCAGAAGCAAGGAGTAAGCGCTTTGGGGCTGCAACGCGTGCTGGGTTTGGGCAGCTACCAAACCGCCTGGACGATGCTGCACCGGTTTCGCAGTGCGATGGTCCGCCCGGGTCGTGAACTACTCAAAGGCCAGGTCGAAGTTGACGAAACCTATCTGTCCATCACAGACCGCCAAACCCCCATCTCGCCTGTGGGGCGCAAGAGCAATACGACCAAGGTTCAGATAGTTATAGCCGTGGAGACGCTGCAGCCCAAAGGGTTCGGGCGCATCCGCCTGCGCCGTATCGAAAATGACTCTGCCGCCTGCGTGATTCCCTTCGTGCAGGAGGTTATCGAGCCCGGTGCCCAGGTTCATACCGATGGCTCGGCCGCCTATCTGTCACTAGAAGAGTTGGGTTACCCCCATCAGCGCACAGTGATGCTCGGCTCTAAGGTGCCAGCACATGTTTCCATGGCTGGGGTGCATCGGGTAGCAGCGCTTGTACAGCGCTGGATTTTGGGCACACACCATGGCTCGGTTCAGCCCGAACATCTGGACGCCTACTTGGATGAATTCGTGTTTCGCTTCAATCGGCGGACATCGAATTCGCGCGGAATGCTGTTTTACAGGTTATTGCAACAGGCCGTGGCCACGCAACCCGTGACGTATGCGCAGGTGGCCAGTCGTAACAAGCGCACGAAGCCCACCAAGCGCAAAGGCAAATCTAAAACTTGAACATTGCTGGACATTCGATAGAATTCAAAAAGCTGATTATCCATCCAGTATTCAGGGTTTGCTGGAGCTAAGTGGATACCCCTTTAATAACAACAGTATTTGATTTCTTGAACTCCAACGGTATGGTCTGTGTCAGTTGCGTTAAAACGCCCGC
>JBKJJC010000015.1:0-2780 GCA_046598245.1 Rhodoferax sp. | reverse complement strand
CCAACGCCTCCAGTCCCGTCAAACCCAAGGCCAGTTCACCATCAGCACCGGTGGCGCAAACCGCCCCGGCTGTACCCGTTGCCCCGCGCGAGACCGCGCCCGCTCCAGCCACTCAGAGCAATGGATCTGGGCCGTCGGCCGCTGGACAGGTCTGTTCTGACAAGGTGTTCGTTTTTCGCATCGCTTGTATTGCCGAGCAATGCAAAACCGACCGTTTCCGCCAATCCGGCGAATGTATACGTTTCGGGGAGATGGAAAAGAAGCGGGAAGACGAACGCAACATCCAGCAACGCTGATGCGTTCGCTGGGCCATGTCAGGTTTTCAACAGGCATTCCTCGGTGTTCCGGGGCTTGCTTTGTGGCACACTGGACCGCTAAAAAGCGCGGCTGGGTCGTCAAAATCAGGAGAACGCGGTAGTGAATATCAAAAGCCAAAAAGACTTTTTCTCGGGCCTCATGTTCATGGGAGTGGGCGTGGCCTTTGCCTGGGGTGCCAGCGGTTACACCATTGGCAATGGTGCCAAGATGGGGCCTGGCTACTTTCCGCTGGTCTTGGGTATTTTGTTGGCCTTTTTGGGCGGCATCATCACCTTCAAGGCGTTGGTGGTTGAAACTATGGACGGCGACAAGGTGGGCGCTATCGCTTGGAAGCCGTTGATCTTTATCATCTTGGCCAATATAGTGTTTGGCGTCATGCTGGGGGGGCTGCGCAGCATCGGTTTGCCATCCATGGGGCTGATCGTGGGTATCTATGCCCTGACGTTTATTGCCTGCCTGGCAGGTGACGGGTTCAAATGGAAGGAAGCGCTGGTGTTGGCCACCCTATTGGCCATCCTCAGCTACCTTGCATTTATCAAACTGCTGAATCTTCAGTTCCCCGTGTGGCCCGCCTTCATTGGCGCCTGATTAGGACCTATCCATGGACTTGTTCACCAATCTCGCGCTAGGTTTTGGCGTCGCCTTCACGCCGATCAACTTGATGTACGCCTTTGTCGGTTGCCTATTGGGCACCGTCATTGGGGTGCTGCCCGGCATTGGGCCGCTGGCAACCATTGCCATGCTTTTGCCCGCCACCTATGCACTGCCGCCGGTATCTGCCTTGATCATGCTGGCCGGCATCTATTACGGTGCGCAATATGGCGGTTCTACGACTGCCGTGCTGGTGAATCTGCCGGGAGAGTCTTCGTCGGTGGTGACTACGATTGACGGCTACCAGATGGCGCGCAACGGCAGGGCAGGGCCGGCACTGGCGGCGGCGGGTTTAGGGTCCTTTTTTGCGGGTTGTGTGGGCACATTGATTCTTGCTGCCTTTGCGGCACCCCTGACAGAGTTGGCCTTCAAGTTTGGGCCGGCCGAGTATTTTTCTCTGATGATTCTGGGCCTCATCGGTGCCGTGGTGCTGGCTTCGGGTTCGCTCCTCAAAGCCATTGCCATGATTGTGCTGGGCCTGCTGTTGGGCATGATTGGCACAGATGTGAACTCCGGTGTGCCGCGCTTCAGTTTTGACATCCCGGAGCTCACCGACGGCATAGGCTTCATCGTGATTGCCATGGGCGTGTTTGGTTACGGCGAGATCATCAGCAATCTGGGCAAACACGCCAGTGAACGCGAGGTGTTTACCGCCAACGTAACCGGCTTGATGCCCACCAAGGAAGACTTCAAACACATGGTGCCCGCAGTATTGCGCGGCACGGCCCTGGGCTCGCTGTTGGGCATTTTGCCGGGTGGTGGGGCCGTCATGGCTGCGTTTGCCGCCTATACCTTGGAGAAGAAAACCAAGTTGAAGCCGGGCGAAGTGCCGCTGGGCAAAGGCAATATCCGTGGCGTGGCCGGGCCCGAGGCTGCCAACAACGCGGGCGCCCAAACATCGTTCATCCCACTGTTGACGCTGGGCATTCCCCCCAATGCCGTGATGGCGTTGATGGTGGGCGCCATGACCATTCACAACATCCAGCCTGGCCCGCAGGTCATGACCAGCAACCCTGAGTTGTTCTGGGGTCTGATCGCATCCATGTGGATTGGCAACCTGATGCTGATCATTCTGAACCTGCCCCTCATCGGTATCTGGATCAAACTGCTCAGCGTGCCTTACCGCTGGTTGTTTCCGTCCATCGTGTTGTTTTGCGCCATTGGGGTGTATTCCACCAATAACAACGTATTCGACATCTGGATGGTGGCGTTGTTTGGTGTGATTGGTTACCTGTTCATCAAGCTGGGTGCCGAGCCGGCCCCCTTGTTGCTGGGCTTTATCTTGGGGCCGATGATGGAAGAGTATCTGCGCCGCGCACTGCTGTTGTCGCGGGGCGACTGGAGTGTGTTCGTAACCCGGCCGCTGTCGGCCAGCCTGTTGGCCGCATCGGCCCTGTTACTGATCATCGTGCTGCTGCCATCGGTCAAGTCCAAACGGGAAGAGGCATTTGTTGAAGACTGACGTGTTGCCCCAGCATGCACAGCGGGTCGCGCTGCACAACGAAATCCACGCCAGGCCGCCCGAGGCCATGGAGGTCCCGCTCAGTATTTCCCATGTGGTCATGGTCTGCGATGCCAGCCAGCGTGAGGCCAGTTGGGGCCATATGGCCGCACTGGCGCGCGACCACCACTTGCCGGAGCCGGTAGCGGGCTCTACCCATGCGCGCATGGACATGGGCCCCTACCGCGTGCGCTGGGAGTTGCATACCGAGTTTGTGACTTGGACCTTCATGCGCAGGGGCAATGCATCACAGTTTGGTGAGCGCGAGCCCGAGACTGCGCTAGACGCCGTTCCCCAGCGCTGGTTTTCG
>JBKJJC010000201.1:0-10248 GCA_046598245.1 Rhodoferax sp. | reverse complement strand
GCGGATCTCGCCGCCCGCGCCGGTGGAAGCACCGGGGAATGGGGAGATGGCCGTGGGGTGGTTGTGGGTTTCAACCTTCATCAGGATGTGGTTTGTTTCGATACTCTTTTCGTAGCTAGATAGGCTTATTCCACGGGGGATAGAGGCTGATTTCGCTACAAATCGTTCCACCACGACACCTTCCATGACCGATGCATTGTCCGAATACGCCACCAACATGTGCTGCGGATTGGTCTGGTGGGTGTGGCGGATCATGCCAAACATGCTGTGGTCCTGCGCCACGCCGTCGATCGTGAATTGGGCGTTGAAAATCTTGTGGCGGCAGTGCTCGCTATTGGCCTGGGCAAACATCATCAACTCCACGTCGGTGGGGTTGCGACCCAACGTGGTGAAGGCGTTGACCAGGTAGTCGATCTCGTCGGCTGCCAGGGCTAGGCCGAACTGGGTGTTGGCCTTAACCAACGCATCTTTACCACCGCCCAGTACATCCACATGGTCCATGGGCGCGGCTTGCAGCGCACTAAACAGGCCCAGAGCCTGGGCGCGGTCCAGCATGGCACTTTCGGTCATGCGGTCGTGTAATACGGCGGCGACCTGTTGCAATTGCTCGGCCGTCAGTACAGTCTTGCTCAGCAGACCACTCTTCAGCGTCAGGCGGTATTCCACCAGACGCTCGATGCGTTTGACGGCCAGGCCGCAGTTGTGCGCGATATCGGTAGCCTTGGACGCCCAAGGTGACACGGTGCCCAGGCGGGGCGACACCACGATCAACGGGCCTTCAGTGGGACCGGTGTAGGGGTCGCCATAGGTCAAGAGCGCCGCCAGTTGGGCGCTCAGCGCGGCATCAGGGGCAGTATCGCTGGCCACCAGGTGCACAAAGCGGGCTGAAATGCCGGAGATTTTCTCGTGGATGCCGTGCAGTGCAGGCAGAAGTTGTTGGATACGAAAGCTGCTCAGGGCGTTGCTGCCCTCGAATTGGGTGATGTGCAGTGTCACAGGGCGGCCTGAAAAGTGGGCTGAAGGGGCATGGGGCTAAGCCCGCTGATTTTACCCGGCTCTGGAGCGCTGATTTGGCTGATGGTCGGCCAGATGGTCAGCCAGGGTGAGACGGACGCGATGCCCACCAAAATGCGGCGCAAGGCAGTATCAACCATTGCACCAGAGGTGATAGGCCTATACCCGCAATTGTTGGCATCAGGCTTGAATACGCCCAGGCATGGGTGACGGTTGTGTTGTACCACTCACTGGAGGCGGTGTAAGCCAATCCAAACACCAACGTGCATAACAAAACGGCTACGCTGCGCCGCTGCGGCCACTCGCTTGGTCGCACCAAGGCCAACGCAGCCAATAGGCTCAAGCCTGCAATCATTAAATCGCCAGCGGTGCAATGCAATACGGCAAAAGCGATGCCATACGCGCTGCCGTCGGTCCACAAGGTGTAGAGCGGAAGTTGCAGAATTTCCCAGGCGAGATGGAGTAGCGCTGTCGCCGCAGCGAAGCGATAGAACCATCTCGCTCGGTCAAATGCCAACTACTTGTGCCTCGCAAGCCAGCGATCAAATTCCGCGATTTCCCTTTTTTGGGCAACGATGATTTTTTTGGCCATAGCGCGCATGGCCGGGTCTTTCCCTTGGTCTAACTGCACTTGCGCCATATCTAGCGCGCCTTGATGGTGCACACGCATCATCATCGCAAAATCGTGATCCGCATTGCCAGACATTTTCATGGCACCTGCTTTCTCGTGCATGTTGTCCATGGACTTGCGCATGTCCATCGAGGAATGCTCGCCCGCGGGCGCTGCTTTTGAACCCATGTTTGACATCGGAGAAGTTTGTGCATAGCTCCCGACGGACGTGCTCAACACGATTGCGGCTACGGCAGTAGAAATTAGGCTGCGTGTAAATTGAAGTGACATATAGCGTTCCATTTCTAACGGTTGTGATTGGTTGGTTTGGAGGGTTTCAAGCGGTGTGGAAAATCATCAGTGCACGCTTGCAGCCATCTTGCTGCAGGTTTGCGCGCACTTTTCGCAGGCGGCGACGCATTCGCCCATGCCGCCGATTTTTTTGCAGCTCTCAGCACATGCAAGGCATACCTGGGCACACACGCCGCAAACCTGTGCACTAAACGGCGAACTTCCAAGTTGAAAATTGGCCGACGTCTGGCAAATCTCAGCGCAACTCAACATCAGCCTGTAATGCTCCGGCTCAACATGCTTGCCGCCTGCTTCCAGGCAATGGTTCAAAGAGGTTTGCAGACAGATGCGATGGCACTGCATGCAAGCTTCAAGACAGGATTGCATTTCCTGCAGGGATGCGGGTGTATTTTTCATGGTGATCCTTTAAATGGTTGTTGACGATTGGACAAGTCGCAGTTGATTGCAAAACCCATTTACAAACCGTTCGGTAGTACACCCAATAAGACCTATTTTTTGATGGTGAACTATTGATCTGCATCAATGTACGAATTTTTGGTGTTGCTAAAAATGGACTATGGGCAGCGGCATCTTTTCAACGCTTGTGTCGGTTCCCTTACACCTCGGAATGCCGAGCTTGTCGTTTCACTTTTGTTTGGAGTAATCCCATGCCCTACCTACCCACCATCTATTCCACTGCGATCGCATGTGCGCTGGCAGTTAGCGGCGCGTCTGCCATCGCACAAGCCGATCCGCAACACGGCCAACACCATCCACAGGCCACTGCCAGCAAGCCTGCACCGAAGGCGTCCAAACCAGCAACGCCCAGCTTGGCGGCTACAGAAGCCAGTAGCAGCATGGACAGCCGCATGAAGGCCATGCATGAGATGCACGAAAAAATGATGGCCGTCAAAACTCCCGAAGAGCGCAACGCGTTGATGGCCGACCACATGAAAGCGATGCAAGAAGGCATGGACATGATGAGCAAGATGAAGGCCATGCCAGCGATGGACGGAAAGTCCATGGACATGGCGAGCCATCATCAGAATATGGAAAAGCGCATGGACATGATGGTTTCGATGATGCAAATGATGATGGACCGTCTGCTGCTGGTGCCACCCAAGTAAATGACAGGGATTCTTGCCGGTGGAAGATGACATTGCTGAAGTTGAAACACCGCTAGACGGCAATCCGCTAAACCAAACGATCTTGATTAACTGTGCGAGCGCCGCTATGCCTCATCACGAAAACAACAAGCTTTACAAAGCAATAACTAAAGGAAAATTTCCATGACCACCATCGATCTGCAAGTTCAAAACATGAGCTGCGGCTCTTGTGTCGCACACGTGAAGAAAGCACTGGCGCCGATCAAGGGCATCAGCGATGTAGCGGTAGATCTGGCCACCGGCCATGTCCGCGTTAGCGGTGAATCTGTTGACGATGCCGGGCCCATCATTGCGGCGCTGACGGGCGCTGGTTATCCTGCGCAATTGACGTCGGGCGGGGTTGCAGACCAAGCCGCACCAAAGGCTTCGCGTGGAGGGTGTTGCTGCAGTTGACTGTTCGATGGAGTACGGACGCAAACGGTCTTGCATGCAAGACTGACCCTATTTCCACCCGGCACAGGCCTCAAATTTATAGGATTTACCAATGAAACTAAGTACCACCATCGCCATGGTTATTGCATTCACCTTGAGCCTCTCCGGTTGCGGCTACAACAGCTTTCAATCGGGCGACGAACAGGTCAAGGCGAGTTGGTCCGAAGTGCTAAACCAGTACCAGCGGCGCGCCGACCTGATTCCCAACCTGGTCAACACCGTCAAGGGCTACGCCCAGTACGAGCAAGACACCCTGGTGGCGGTGACCAATGCACGCGCCAAGGCAACGGGCATCAGCGCAACGCCCGAGCTGGTTAACGACCCTGCGGCCTTTGCCAAATTTGAGGCCGCACAAAAGGAATTGTCTGGCGCACTGTCTAAATTGCTGGTGGTGGTGGAGAAGTACCCTGACCTGAAAGCCAACGCCGGCTTTCGCGACCTGCAGGCCCAGTTAGAAGGCACTGAAAACCGCATCACCGTGGCGCGCAACCGGTACATCGACTCCGTGCAGGCCTACAACGTCACCGTGCGGTCCTTTCCCAGCAATCTAACGGCGATGGTATTTGGCTACAAGGTCAAAGCCAACTTCGCGGTTGCTGACGAAAAGGCCATATCTGCGCCCCCGGTCGTGAACTTTGGCACACCGGCCAATAAGCCAGCCAGCGCGCAATGAACACTGCCCGCCGTGGCCTAACAATCACCCGCGCATGGATGGTGCTGTGGCTGCTGGTATTGGCAACTCTTTGGGCGGCGTGTCTGCCTGCACTTGCCGCCGGCGCGCTGGTTCCCGTGCCGCCACTGCAGGCGCGTGTGACCGATGTAACCCGCACCCTGACGCCCGAACAACAAAGCACTTTAGAGCAAAAGTTGCGGGCTTTTGAAGAGAGAAAAGGCACACAAATAGCCGTGCTGATGGTGCCCACCACCCAGCCAGAAGCCATTGAACAATACAGCTTGCGCGTGGTCGAGCAATGGAAGCTGGGCCGCAAAAAAGTGGACGATGGCGCGCTGTTACTGATTGCCAAAGACGATCGTACGATGCGCATTGAAGTCGGTTACGGGCTCGAAGGTGTGCTGAACGACGCTACGGCCAAGCGCATCGTCAGCGAAGTGATTACGCCGCGCTTCCAGGAAGGCGAATTTTTGGGCGGTGTGAATGCTGGAGTTGACCAAATGATTCGTGTCATCGATGGCGAACCTTTGCCCCCACCCGCGCGCGTCGCGGTGGGCTCGGGCGAAAAAAGCCTCGGCCAACTGATCCCCATTTTGTTTGTCGCCGCCATGGTGGTGGGCGGGATTTTGCGATCCGTGTTGGGCCGCGTCCCCGGTGCTCTGGCGACGGGCGGACTGTTAGGCGTGGGCGGCTGGTTATTGGGCGGCGCAGTGGTTGTGGCTGCGATAGGCGGCATCGCCGCGTTTCTGATTACTTTGTTGGGTGTCAACATGGGCCGACATGGTGGGTTTTACGGCGGCACGGGCGGCGGTGGCCGCTCTGGCGGTGGCGGGTTTGGTGGAGGAGGATTTGGTGGCGGGGGTGGGGGTTTTGGCGGCGGTGGCGCCTCCGGGAGGTGGTAGCCATGGACTTGCCACGCAACTTCAGACATTTGGCAACGACGAACGGCAAGGTCAAGCGCACGTTTCCGCCTGCTGACATGAACGCGATCGAACAGGCCATCAAGGCCAGTGAGGTCGCGCACATGGGCGAGATCCGATTCGTCGTGGAGGGCGCGCTGGACGGCCCCGAGTTGTTCGCCCTGCATAGTCGGTCTGCCAGGGAGCGCGCCATCGACCTGTTCTCACACTTGCGGATGTGGGACACCGAGCACAACACCGGCGTGCTGATATACCTGCTACTGGCGGACCGCCAAGTGGAGATCGTTGCCGACCGTGGCATCCATGCCAAGGCGGGTTCGCGCGCCTGGACGGGTATTTGCCATGAGATGGAGGCCGCGTTCAAAGACGGGCACTACCAGGAGGGTGCGGTTCGTGGCATACAGGCCGTAACCCAGCTGTTGGTCGAACACTTTCCAGCGCAAACAGTCAATCGCAATGAATTGCCGGACCGACCACTGGTGCTGTGATGCATAAGGGATAGAGCCATGGACATGTCTACGCATCAACACCAACACCACGCCCCGAGCAAGCCCGCCCAGGAAGGCCCTGTGGCGGCGGGCACCATTTACACCTGCCCCATGCACCCAGAGGTCCGCCAGGACCACCCTGGCAACTGCCCCAAATGCGGCATGACACTAGAGCCGGTGATGCCCGCTTTGGACGCAGAAGACAACACCGAGTTGCGCGACTTTGAACGTCGTTTTTGGTGGACGCTGCCACTCACGGCAATTGTGTTTGTGCTCGCCATGGCCGGCCACCGCCTGCAGTGGATGGACATGGCCGTGCAAAGCTGGGTCGAGTTTGCGCTGGCCACGCCAATTGTGTTGTGGGCCGGTTGGCCCTTTTTTGTGCGCGGCGTGCAGTCCATCATCAACCGCAGCCCAAATATGTGGACGCTGATTGGTCTGGGCACTGGCGCGGCCTACGTGTACAGCGTGTTGGCAACGGTTGCGCCCGGGCTGTTTCCCGCGTCTTTTGTTTCCATGGGGCGCGTGGCGGTGTACTTCGAAGCGGCGGCGGTCATCATCTCGTTGACGCTGTTGGGGCAAATGCTGGAGCTCAAGGCGCGCTCGCAAACCTCTGCCGCCATCAAGTCGCTGCTGGGCCTGGCCCCCAAGACGGCGCGGCGTATTGCGCCCGACGGCACGGAAGCCGATGTGGAGCTGGCCCATGTGCATGTTGGCGACCTACTGCGTGTACGCCCGGGCGAGAAAGTACCCACCGACGGTGTGGTTACCGAGGGCCGCAGTGCGGTGGACGAGTCCATGTTGACTGGCGAACCACTGCCGGTGAGCAAAGCCGTGGGCGACAAGCTGATAGGAGCGACGCTAAACGTCAGCGGCGCGTTGGTCATGCGCTCCGAAAAAGTGGGGTCAACCACCGTGCTGTCACAGATCGTGCAAATGGTGGCACAGGCCCAGCGCTCGCGCGCGCCCATGCAGCGCATGGCCGACGTGGTGGCTGGGTACTTTGTGGTTAGCGTCGTCGGTATTGCTTTGCTGACCTTGCTGGCCTGGGGCCTGTTTGGGCCCGAGCCGCGCTGGGTCTATGGCCTGATCAATGCCGTTGCCGTGCTCATCATCGCCTGCCCTTGCGCGCTGGGGCTGGCCACGCCCATGTCAATCATGGTGGCTACCGGTAAAGGGGCTACGCAGGGTGTGCTGTTCAGGGACGCGGCGGCGATTGAAAACTTGCGCAAGGTTGACACGCTCATCATCGACAAAACCGGCACACTGACCGAAGGGCGCCCGGCATTCAACTCGGCCGTGCCGGTAGCGGGACAAGATGCCGACGAAATTCTGCGCCTGGCCGCCAGCCTGGACCAGGGCAGCGAACACCCCTTGGCGGCGGCCATCGTGTCGGCTGCACGCGAGCGCAAGCTGGTGTTGGACAAACCCGAAAACTTTGAATCCAGCTCTGGCATCGGCGTGCAAGGTCAGGTGGGTGGCCGCCATCTGGCGCTGGGCAATACCAGCTTGATGCAACAACTAGGCATCTCGGTGGATGCATTGAAAGATCAAGCTGAAAGCCTGCGTGCGGAGGGTGCCAGCGTGATGCACCTGGCGGTCGATGGCCAACTGGCAGGACTGCTGGCTGTGTCCGACCCCATCAAATCGAGCACACTGGAAGCATTGAACACGCTCAGGGCCGCAGGACTGCGCATCATCATGGCTACAGGCGACGGGCTGACCACCGCCAAGTCCGTGGGTGCCAAGCTCGGCATTGACGAAGTGCATGGCGAGGTCAAGCCCCAAGACAAGCTGGACCTGGTCGAGAAGTTGCAAAAAGAAGGCCGCATCGTCGCCATGGCCGGCGACGGCATCAACGACGCACCTGCGCTAGCCAAGGCCGACGTTGGCATCGCCATGGGCACCGGCACGGATGTGGCCATGAACAGCGCACAACTTACGCTGGTGAAAGGCGACCTGCGCGGCATCTCGGTAGCGCGCCTGCTATCGGAGGCGACCGTGGGCAACATGAAGCAGAACCTGGCGTTCGCCTTTTTGTACAACGCACTGGGCATTCCCATAGCTGCCGGTGTGCTCTACCCTTTTACTGGCTGGCTGCTGTCGCCCATGATTGCCGCATTGGCCATGAGTTTTAGTTCGGCGTCGGTGATTGGCAATGCGTTGCGGCTGCGGTCTAAGACGCTGTGACCAAATGGGAAAGCGCAACTACCCCAGGCAAGTCCATGGTTGCCTTTCCGTCAGGCACCAAGGCACGCAACGGCAGCTGGTCTTGCGGCAGCGCCAGCAGTTTGGCGGGCATGGCATTGAGCGCGCCGGGGTTCCCAATCCTTCAACGGCCGCAGCAACCTCATCAGTGCGGCCCCAGCCACGATGCCCCCTGGTAGTTGTGGTCCAGACATGAGTAACACAGTAGCACCCTCCATCGGACCTGGGGATCAAGAAGTTACGCCACAAGACCCGACACTGATACGCTCGATCGGACCATTCCAACTGACGCTGTACGGACTCGGGAGCATGCTGGGTGCTGGCATCTATGGACTGATCGGGAAGGCGGCAGGCCAAGTGGGAAATGCCGTGTGGGTCTCCTTTCTTGTCGCCATGGTCGCCGCGCTCCTGACGGCGTTGTCCTATGCGTCACTGGGGTCACGTTATCCGCGGGCCGGCGGGGCGGCGTTCGTTACACAGAAAGCCTACGGAATGCCACTTTTGAGTTTCGTCGTGGGCCTGGCCGTAGTTCTCTCCTGTCTGGCGTCCATCGCTACGCAGTCGCAAGTCTTCGCAGGCAACCTCAATGTGCTGCTCGGCCCCGCTTCGTTCCCCATGTGGGCTATCGCTATCGGATTTCTTCTCATCATGGCGGCCCTGGTCCTGCGCGGCATCAAGGAATCTATGTGGGTAAATGTCGCATTCACCCTGGTCGAGGCCGCCGGCTTGCTACTCGTCATTGCGGTTGGTATCCCCTACTGGGGATCGGTAGACCTACTAGAGATCCCGAATGTGCCCGGCGGCGACGCAACAGTCTTGCTTGTGATGCATGGAGCAGTGCTGACATTCTTTGCGTTCATCGGTTTTGAAGACACACTGAATGTGGCCGAAGAGTGCCGCGACCCGCAGCGCACCATTCCCATTGCACTCGTGAGTGCGATGGTCATCGGCGCGTTGATTTACGTGGGCGTTGCCGTAACGGCCGTTTCCGTCGTGCCTTGGCGCGAATTGGCGCAAGCGCCTGGGCCACTGACTGAAGTGATGGCGCGTGCCGCACCAGCCTTGGCGCCGTGGGTCTTTACAGCCGTGACCTTGTTTGCAGTCGCCAATACGGCGTTGGTCAACTATGTCACCAGTTCCCGACTGGTCTATGGTATGGCACAGCAGGGGCTGTTGCCCCGGGCGTTAGGCCAGGTGCACCAACGCACCCGCAGTCCGCATTGGGCGGCCGTCGTGCTGCTGGCAATTCTGCTGCCGCTCAGCTTGCTCGGGAGTGTCGCCAATCTTGCCTCGGCCTCAGTACTTCTACTACTTGCCGTCTTTGCTGTGGTCAATGGTGCCTTATTCATTCTCAAGGGACGCGAGACCGAGCCGCCCGGTCGCTTCGAAATTCCACGCTGGGTGCCGGCGGCAGGGACCATCGTATGTCTGTTGTTAGTAGGCCTTCGGGTGTCCAGCAGTGACTGGCACGCGCCAGCATTGGCAGGAGGCCTCTTGGTAGGAATTCTTGTCCTTTATGTGCTGCTGCGTCCATCCGTTGTAGATATCGGTGGCATTGCGCCAAAAGAGGGAGAACTGGAATGAGCTCTGCTGCGAATCCGATCGGCAAAGGAATAGGCTGTTACTTGGGTGATTGACTGCGGAGTGGCATAGCAGTCACTATTGTATTGATAGCAATATTCCCATATTCTGCGGGGGCTACAGCCAAAAAAGGCATAAACACACAAATGTGCATTACACTTAATTATGTGTAAGTGTTAAGGGTAATGCAGCATGGCCAACGTCAACTTCACCGGCGCAGTGGATCGCGACTTGCTCAAGCGCGCCAAAATCATCGCGGCCAAGTCGGACACTTCCATCAACGCCCTCTTCAATGCCGAACTGCGCTACCTCGTTGAAACCTTCGAGGCCGCAGAGACGGCCAACAACCAGAACTTCCGCACGCTGCTCGATTTTTCATTGGGGCGCAGTGACGACCTAGCGACCATGGCCGCACTGGGCATCGACAGCGATGAAGACCTCTTTTTGCTGATGGCCCAGGCGCATTTGCCCATGCCGCGCTTGCCCGAAGCCAGCACACAAAGCATGACCGATGCGCTCCACGCGCTGAACCCTTGAGCGAGACAACCGCCATAGCACCGTCGGTGGTGCTGATTCCCGACGCCGGACCGCTGATCACCCTCGCCTACGCCGATGCGCTGGACCTGCTGCAAAAGCCAGGCTGGCCGATTCAGATCGTAGACATGGTGTTGCACGAGGTCACACGCAACGCCACCCCGACCAGCGACAAAATTGCGCAATGGGTCGCACTGCATGCCGTGGAGATTGTTCCCACCCGCACCTACGGACACCACCAAACCGCCCTGCGTGAAACGGGCGCCAAGCCACGCACTGCGAATCTGGGTGAATTGGCTATTCAGGAAGTGATGCACGATAGGGCTCTGAC
>JBKJJC010000067.1:0-10878 GCA_046598245.1 Rhodoferax sp. | reverse complement strand
TCTTGGCCACCATAGGCGCACCGCTGGTGCCGCATGTGCGCTATGTGCTGCAGTCACAAGACGAGCAGTGGAAGCGCGTGGTGCTAGACCACATCGTCAGCGAATCGGGTGATCTGGCACATGGCCTATCGGTGGACCTGCTACGCCTGATTGACACCCCCACAGACGCAGAACGCGCAGAGAGCCTCCACACCACGGCAGACGCCCTGTTCCAGAAATACTGCAGAAACGGCACGCCATAATCCTTCGATTTTTGCCAGCAGCATGACCCAGCGCAATACCCCAGATAGCCGCTACGACATCCTCTTCGAGCCGGTTCAGATCGGCCCCGTAAAAACCAAGAACCGCTTCTACCAGGTGCCGCATTGCAACGGCATGGGCCATGGCAAACCGCAGTCGCTGGCGGCCATGCGCGGTATCAAGGCCGAGGGCGGCTGGGGTGTGGTGTGTACCGAAGAAATCGAGATCAGCCCGTTCTCCGAAATTGCGCCGCATTTCGAAGGCCGCTTGTGGGACGATGCTGACATCCCCGCCCTGCGCCTGATGACCGACGCCTGCCACGCCCACGGAGCACTGGCCGGGGCCGAGTTGTTCTTCAACGGCTACGCCACACCCAACCGATACAGCCGCGAGATACCCATGGCGCCCTCGCACACGCCGGTCAAGGCGACCGATCCGATCCAGGCGCGCAGTATGAACAAAGCCGACATTGCCAACGTGCGCCGCTGGCACCGCGCCGCCGCACTGCGCGCCCGCGATGCCGGTTTTGATATCGTCTACGTGTATGCAGGCCACGATCTGGGCCTGCCCATGCACTTCCTGTCGCGCCGCACCAACCGCCGCACCGACGAATACGGAGGCAGCCTGGAGAACCGCGTGCGTTTTCTGCGCGAGTTGATAGAAGACACCAAAGACGCGGTGGGCGACCGTTGCGCTGTGGCTGTGCGCTTGGCGGTAGACCAGTTGCTGGGGCCGCTGGGTATCACCTCTGAAAACGAAGGACGCGACGCCATCGCCATGCTGGCCGAACTGCCCGATTTGTGGGACGTGAACATCGCCGATTGGTCCAACGACAGCCAGACCGCGCGCTTCGCGCAAGAAGGCTACCAGGAACAGTACATCGCCCATGTGAAGTCCCTCACCACCAAGCCGGTGGTGGGGGTAGGCCGCTATACATCGCCCGACGCCATGGTGTCGGCCATCAAGCGTGGCGTCATGGATTTGATCGGCGCAGCACGCCCCTCCATTGCCGACCCGTTTTTGCCACGCAAGATTGAAGAGGGTCGCTTCGACGACATCCGCGAATGCATAGGCTGCAACATCTGTGTGACGGGCGACAACCTATGTGTGCCGATACGCTGCACGCAGAACCCGACCATGGGCGAGGAGTGGCGCAAGGGCTGGCACCCCGAGCGCATTGCCGCAGCACAGTCCAAAGACACGGTGCTGGTCGTGGGTGCTGGCCCGACCGGGCTGGAACTGACACGCGCTTTAGGCCAACGCGGCTACGACGTGGCGCTGGCTGATGCCAGCAAACGCGTAGGTGGTCGGTTGATCCATGACGCCGCCCTGCCCGGCCTAGCCACTTGGATGCGTGTGGCCGACCACCGCATGTTGCAGATCCAAAAAATGTCCAACGTCAACCTGTACCTGGACAGCCGACTCAGCGCAGACGAAGTGCTAGATTTCGGCTTCAACCGCGTCTTCATCGCTACTGGCGCGCGGTGGCGCAAAGACGGCTTGGGCCGCCAGCACCGCGAAGCCATCGACGGCATTGCGCGGGAGGATGTACTGCCCAAGGTGTTCAGCCCGGATGATGTATTCGCTGGCGCTGCCCTGGCCTCGCCCGTGCTGGTTTATGACGACGACCACTACTACATGGCTGGAGCCCTGGCCGAGCGCTTGTGCAAACAGGGGTTGGAGGTGCACCTGGTCACGCCGTCGGTCAAGGTGTCGGAGTTCACCGACATGACAATGGAGCAACAGCGCATACAGGCAGGGTTGCTGAAGATGGGCGTGCAGATTCAAACCACTACTTCCATTGCCAGCGTTTCTGCTGCGTCAGGCTGCGGCTTGTGCGTAGAACTAGCCAACACCTACACCGATGCACGCACACCGCTGTATTGCGCCAGCCTGTTACTGGTCACCATGCGCGACCCGGTGGACGACTTGTTTACTGCGCTGCAAGCGCGGCAAAACGAATGGCAGGACGCAGCAGTTAAGACGGTGCAGTGTGTGGGGGATGCTTATGCGCCAGGCACGGTGGCGGCTGCGGTGTATGCCGGGCACCGGATGGCGCGAGAGATGGACAGCACAGATAACACTTCGGACTGCTACGCGGTGCCGTTCAAACGGGAGATGGTGGCGTTATAGACGCCATTCCGGCAGCGACCACCGTTGGCGCTGTGCGGTGGCGCACAGACCGCCTCTTGGTGCACCACCATGATGAATGCACCACAATTCTTTTGTGGCGTCATTGATCTGTCCGGATGCACCATGCTACGCAATACACAAGAACTCAAGAGTTACACCATTGGCGCGACCGATGGCGAAGTAGGAAGCGTTTCAGATCTTTACTTCGACGACCAGTCCTGGGTGGTCCGTTATCTGGTAGTAGATACCGGCACTTGGTTAACCAGTCGCAAGGTGTTGATTTCTCCCTACGCTTTACAAAAAGCCGACTGGGCGCACAAGCGCCTACCGGTAAGCCTGACCAAGCTTCAGGTGGAAAAAAGCCCGGATATCGACACCAATATGCCGGTGTCTCGTCAGCACGAGATGGCGTATGCAGACTACTACCTCTACCCCTACTACTGGGGAGCAGATGCGTATTGGGGTGATGGAATGTACTACCCCCTGGAGCCTGTGCGCTCCGAGGCCGCCGAGCTCCATGCCAAGACTGAGCGCGAACGCCACCAGCGTGAAGACGACCCCCATCTGCGCAGCTGCGAGGCGGTCAGTGGCTACCAAGTCCACGCCAGCGACGGCGACATTGGCCACGTGCAAAGCATGCTGGTCGACGAAGCGACATGGGCCATTCGCTACTTGGTCATTGATACCAGCAACTGGTGGATAGGCAACAAGGTCTTGATTCCCCCAGAGTGGATTACCCATGTCAATTGGTCCGACTCCAGCGTCACTGTCAACCTGACCCGCGCGACAGTGCAAAACAGCCCGCGTTATGAGACTTCAGAGGAGCTCAATCGCAGCGGTGAGCAGGCGCTGTATAGCCACTATGGCCGACCCAACTATTGGGAGCGGGAACACGCTCGAGAAGTCGCCCCAAAAAAAGCCCTCGATTGAGTGGAACAGAATCTTTTACAACCCTAACCCGCTGTTAATCCCATGCCCATCGTTCAATTCCACAAAGCCAACAATCCCCCCATACCAGAGGCGGTACATATCAATGCTGGTGCCGTATTGTTTGTGGAGGCCGCGACAGAACACCAAGTGGGGCAAACGCTGATACAGGTGTTTGGCCAGACTGAACAAGGCATTCGGGTGGTCGAATCATTCCAGCGCGTGCTGGAGGCGCTACCGGGCTCTTTTGCTGCCTATCGGCACTACCACGCTGGCGCACCACCCGAGGGTGAAAGCTTGGTGCATATTTACGAGCACAACATTGCCTCCATCGCCCCCAACACACCGATTGACCCGGTGTTCTGGACGATTACCTTCAAAGACAAGTTCTCGCTACGGGTGATGTCTCCATTGCCGCTGGGGCTTTAACCGCCGTCTGACTAATCGCTACATTATTTGTAGCACACTAACACCGTCCCACGAGGGCTAGTGGCTGATTTGGCTCAGCCATAGGCTCAGCATTTGTATCAACATTAACGCGCGCGTTGACGCATCGCGGACAATCCTCGCCAATACCCGCCTACAGCTGATCCGCCATGCACCCTTCTGCCGACGAACCGCACCCCACACTGGCTGCGCCAATAGCACTGGCACCAGTCGCGGCGTCCGAGTTGGCGCCACAGCGTTTGGGCTTGCCACAGTGGATAACCAACGGCTTGAGAGCAGCCGTATGCTTGCCGACCCATATTGGCCACGCCACGCCCAGCCCGTGGCAGTTGTTCTGGCTAATGACCATCGTTGCCGCCGTGCAGGTAGGCATGTCCCGGCTAGAGGTTCCGGGTGCGGCCACGTTCCATTTGGCCGGCTGGCTTTACCCCCTCTGCACGGTCGGTTTCGTCCTGTTCCTGGTGTGGGCTAACCTGAGCGACCCGCAACCCCACGGCCACCCAGCGCCAGTACCCGCCTGGTTTGCGCTCTGGTCGGTCGCCGGCCTGCCCATGGGTGCCGTAGGGGTGCTGCTCAGCGCCTTGGCCGCGCGCGAGTTGTTGCCGGACTGGTGGCTGCAGGGCGCATGGCTGGCTTGGCTGATCTACGGTTTGATGTGGTTCTGGATTTCGCTGGTGGCATGGCGGGTTACTGTGGCCTTGACGCCGTCGCGCCGTGCGCAGACGGCCATCGTCGTAGGCTTGCTGCTGATTGCGGCCTTTGCCAGCTGGCAGTTCGACGCCCGTCCCTGGCGTGCCAACGACACAGAACAAGAAACCGGTGCTGCCAGCGCACACGAATCGTTGACACTCAGCCAAGAGGTCTTTGCAGACCAACAGGCCCTGCTGGCTGAAAACTTGGCCGCTGTTCAGCCCCGACAAGCGGGCCAGATCAATGTTTTTGGCCTGGTGTATGCGCCCTATGCACAGAGCGTGTTTGTGCGTGAAAGTGCCATGGTGGCCGGTGTTTTGCAAGAGCGTTTTGGTGCGCAGGGTCATGTTCTGCAATTGGTCAACCACCCGTCGGTTACCGACAGCATCCCTTGGGCTACCAACCAAAATCTGCAAGCCAGCCTGCAGGCCTTGGCCGCACAAATGGACCTGGAACAGGATGTTTTAGTGGTCTACCTCAGCTCGCACGGCGGCTCAGACTTCAAACTCGCAACCCAACACTGGCCACTAGAGGTGGCAGAGCTAACGCCGCAGTTGCTGCGCAGCATGCTCGATGCGGTGGGCGTGCGAAATCGGGTGATTGCCGTGTCGGCTTGTTACGCTGGCGGATGGATTGAACCCCTGGCGGGTGACAACACGCTGGTGATGACCGCTGCCGACGCCACACACACCTCTTACGGATGCGGAAGCAAGTCAGAACTCACCTTCTTCGGCCGTGCCGTCTTCAACGAGCAGTTGCGCAAAAGCTATTCGTTTGAGGAAGCGTTCGCCGCCGCAATACCTATCATCCAGCAGCGTGAGATAGACGGCAAGAAAAACGATGGATTCTCCAACCCGCAGATCACGGTTGGCAAAGACATTCGCCCGGTGTTATTGAAGTTGGAACAGGAACGCACGTTGGCGAAATAGCTATTAAAGTGATAGCTACTAAAGCATAGTCTACGGGGGCTAGAGGCATTATTCGCCAATAGCCGCTCCGCAACTACATTGTGCGCCCTGTATTCTTCAGAATGGCTTAGATAGCCAAGCGGTCACGCATGACGTGGATCGTATCGTGCGCTTGTTTGACGCTGTGGCTTTGGCGCTGGACGACATCGCGTACATCGGCCGGCAGGGTGCTGGTCAGTGCCTTTTGGTACTGGCGCACCGCCTGGTCTTCGCTAGACTCCACCACCACCAGAATGGCATGGTCGCCGCCGCCCAGGGCCGACTTCAGGTCCATCCAGCCGCGGCGCATAGCACCGGTAACTGTGCCACTGTTGTCCGGCTCTTCGCCCAATCCATGGACCAGCGTCTGCAGTTCACCCACAAAGTGCGCGCGCTGGCGGCTTTGCTCCAGGCAAAAAGTTTTGGTGTCAGGTGAATCGATCTTCTCAGCGGCTTCCTGGAAGCCCATTTGACCATCGCGGTTGGATTCAATGAGACCGTTCAGGGTGCTGATCACTTCGCTGGGGGATAAAGTTGTGTCGTTCATAAAGAGAGTCCTTTCAAAGTGAAAAAGTAGCAACGCAAACACTGAGAGGGATGCGGTACAGGGCTAATTTACGTTTCGGATGGTTTGGAGTCTGTGCCGCAACGCACATTGCGGGGTGCCAGAATTTGCGGCTATGCTTGTTGCCACTCTCTTCACTTGCTCACCGCCCATGCAATACGTTCTGAAAACCGCCCTCCCCCTGGTCTGCGCGCTGACCCTGGCTCTGGGGGCCACTGCCGCGTTAGCCGATAGCACGTCGTCTGCTTCCAGCGCGGCGTCTACTTCTATCGGTAGTTCGTCGACTTCGGTCGAAAAATCCAGCGACAGTTCGACCACCAAAGACAAGGTGGCGCAGGGCCCCTACACCGTAGTAGAAATGACGGCACTGGCACACCAGCCCGACATGCTGCGCCTGCGGCTACAGGCTGTGGGGCAAGCGCCCGGCGCAAACATCGCCAACGGGTTCGTCCTGCTGTTGCCACGCCAAGCCGCCGAACGCGGGCAACTGGTGGTAGGCCAGGTGGTATCGGCCGAGCACCGCCCCTATGGCATCGCCTTTGCAACCGTCGGCACTACGGGTAATACCAACTCCACACCGTTTTTCTTGGTACTAGACGACGCCTGGTTTGGTGAACTGGCGAGCCGCCCGCTTGGCGTGTAAGTTGCCAGGTCATTGGCCCGCCGCACGCACGGCAGCGCTCGCCATGGCCTGCGCTGCCGTTGCACCCGGCGCATGGTCCGGATCGCTCAACTATTGCCAAGGCCAGACCGAACCCAGTGCCGCCACCCAAGACCGCCTGATACGTGTGGCCTCGGTGGTCAAGTCCGAGTTGGAGCGTTCGGGCCAAAGCGTGGCCATCGTGGCGCGCTCGGGCCTTGCGCTGCAGCAGTTTGGTCACCGTTATTCCCATGCGGGCGTGAGCCTCAAGGCCAGCCCTACGATCCCCTGGTCGGTGCGGCAGTTGTATTACGCCTGTGATGAAAAGCGCCCCCGCATTTTTGACCAGGGCATGTCGGGCTTTGTGATGGGTGCGCAGGACCCGGCCGAAGGTTATCTATCCATCGTGTTGCTGCCTCCCGATGCCGCGCAGGCATTGGAGCGCGCAGCCCTGGACGACGCGCAGGCCCTGCAATTGCTGGGCACAACCTACAGCGCCAGTGCCTATGCGTTTGGCCAGCGCTACCAGAACTGCAACCAGTGGCTGGCCGAGCTGATGGCCCACGCCTGGGGCGCGTTGATACCCGGCGACGATGCGCGCGCACAGGCACAGGATTGGCTGCGCGACCAGCACTACCAACCCAGCACGTTTAGCCTGGGCTGGGGGCCACTAGCTTGGCTGGCTGGCCTGTTGCCGTGGCTGCACAGCGATGACCATCCGCCACACAACCTGGAGGGCGCGCAGTTCCAGGTCAGCATGCCGGCGTCGATTGACGCCTTTGTGCGCAAACGCTGGCCCGAATCCACGCGCCTCGAGCTGTGTTACACCCCGCAGCATATCGTGGTGCGCCACGGTTGGGAGCCGATTGGACCCGGTTGCCAGCCGGGTTTCGAAGACACCGTGATGCCCCTCGCCGCATTACGGCCTTAGCTATTGCGTCCGGCCATCACGCCGCCGTCCACGTTCCACACGGCACCGGTCACCCAGCTGGCCTTGTCCGACAACAGAAATGCCACCACGGTCGCCACATCATCGGGCTGTCCAATGCGGCCCAGTGGATGGAAGCCGTTGAAACTGGCCAGCACCGCATCGTGCTGCTCTCGGGGCACAAAGCTGTCGTATACCGGCGTGTCGACAATAGCTGGCGCAACGGCATTCACGCGGATGTGGTGCACGCCCAGCTCCAGCGCCAGGTGCTGGGTCAGCGCATGGATACCGGCCTTAGCCATCGAATAGGCCGACGATGGTGTGGCCAAAATGGCCTGCTGCGCCCACATGGAGCCAATATTCACAATTGCTCCGCGCTTGACCGGCACCATGCGCTGGGCCACGGCCTGGGTGGCAAAAAACAAGGCCTTGCTGATGGCGAGGTAGCTGTCGTAGTCCGCCTCGGTATGGTCCAAAAATGCCTTGGGCGAGAACACACCGGCCGCATTGACCAACAGGTCAAAGGGCTTGTTGCGGGACTGCACCGCGTCGGTCACCGCCCGCAGACCATCGGGAGTGGTGATGTCGGCCTGCAGGGTGTGGACAGACGCCTCGCGCTCCGCGGCGCTGCGCGCCAGTTTCTGCGCGCTACGCCCCACCACCACCACCTGGGCACCGGCATCGGCCAGCCGATGGGCCACAGCGCGCCCAATGCCACTGGAGCCACCAATTACCAATGCGCTTTTGCCAGAAAAATCCTGATTCATATCAACTCCTTTACCTACCAGTAGGTAGTTTTGTGGGCCAAAAAAAAGGTCAGCCCGTCCTCATAAAACCATTCAGCAAGATGGTGGTGGTGCGGTCAAAGGCATCCATATCACCGCTGGAGCGGCACACAAGCGAAGCACCTTGCAATGTGGACAAAGCGGCACGCGCATGGTCGGCTGCAGCACCCCCAAAGAAAAATTCACCCTGTGAACGGCCTTCGGCCAGCAGTTGGGCCAACCACTCGGTATTACGGGCAAAAAAACGCTCCAGTTTGGGCAACATGCCGGCGTCCAGCGTCAGCGCTTCTGTGGCCAACATGCCGCACATACAGATGCGGTCACTGGCCAACGTGGCGCGGTAGATGGCCACGTAGGCATTGAGCTTTTCCGCCGCGGTGGTATCGCGTCGCTGTATGTCGGCCAAAGCCTGGTCGAACTGCACCGCATAGGCCTCCAAAAGAGCCACGCCCAGATCAACCTTGCTGGCAAAGTGGTGGTGCAGACTGGCTTTGCGAATACCCACTTCATCGGCCACATCCGCATAACTAAAGCCATTGAAGCCGCGCTGCTGCACCAGGCGCTGGGCGCTGGAAAGGATGTGTTCTTTGGTGTCCATGGGTGCAGTATAGCCTACCTAATGGAAGGTAGTTATATTCTGTCGTGTAAATTTTTGCACCGGGGCTCTGCTCCGCAGCCCTCATCAATCCCTCAAGAGTGTTGAGGACTCAATACCCCAACGAGTCCATCCTGAGCGGCTAACTGCACTAGACTGTTGGGTTTTACACGCGTGGTCTTAGCTATGGAACTCCTCACCGATCCAAACATCTGGATAGCCTTCTTCATGCTCGCTGCACTCGAAATCGTGCTGGGCATCGACAACATCATCTTCATCAGCATTTTGGTGGGTCGCCTGCCACCCGAGCGGCGGGATTTGGCCCGCCGTTTGGGCTTGGGATTTGCCATGTTTTCCCGCATTGCGCTGCTGTTCAGCCTGTCCTGGGTGATGACACTGACCAGCCCGCTGTTTACAGTCATGGCCCAGGAGATCAGTGGCCGCGACCTGATTTTGCTGGGTGGCGGGTTGTTTTTGCTCTACAAGGCCTCGCACGAAATCTTTTTGGAGGTTGAAGCCCACGAGTCCGACGAAGTCAAAGCTGGCGCAACCACTACCAAGACCGGCGCCACCCTGTTTTGGGGAACTATCGTACAGATCGGCATTGTGGACATTGTGTTCTCGCTGGACTCGGTGATCACAGCGGTCGGCATGGTGGACCAGATCAGTGTCATGGTGGCTGCCGTTGTCGCGTCGGTAGCCGTCATGATGTTTGCTGCCAAACCGATTGGCGAGTTTGTGGACAAACACCCATCCATCAAAGTTCTGGCCCTGGCCTTCTTGACCATGGTGGGCACGCTGCTGATTGCGGAAGCGTTTGACGTCCATGTGCCCAAGGCCTATGTCTACGTGGCAATGTTGTTTTCGCTCGGAGTGGAAGCGCTCAACATCCGCGCCCGCACCAAACGCGTGGCGCTGCGAAAGGCGGCATAAATCGGGGCAGCAATGCCCAAATTGCGTGCCCAAGTGCGCCAGCGGACATTGGTGAGGTTTTAGAATCAGTCCTTCCCATAAGGAGACTGATAACTATGCACAACGCACGCACGGTGTTTGATACCCTCAACACCGACTACCTCGCCGTTCACAAGACCAAAGAAGACCTGTTCTGGGACACCTATATGGCTGTGTCCAGCGATGACGCAGGTTTTGCCCGCGCCGAAGAGTCCTACAAGAACTTTATTTCCGACCCCGCCCACCTGGCCACGGTACGCCAAGCCTTAGCCAGCCTGGGTGATACCGATGCAGACGAGGCCACCGCAGCGTTACTCCACGGGCTCAGGGGCTGGTTAGCCCTATTTGAGAGCAACATCATCGACAACGACACGGCGCGGAAGATGATGGCCGAGCTGATCCAGTTGGAATCCGACCTGTTTGCCAAGCGCCGAGACCTGGTGCTGCGCCACACCAACGAAGCCGGCACTGTGGAAGATGCCACGTTGAGCATGCTGTCCACCAACATGGGCAGCAACCCGAACGAAGAGGCCCGCAAAAGTTCACACGACGCACTGATGCAACTGGAACAGTGGGTGCTGGCCAATGGTCTGCTGGACATTGTGAAAAAGCGCAACGCCTTTGCCCGCGCCCAGGGTTTCCCCAACTATTTTGACTACAAGGTCGCCAAAAACGAACAAATGTCGGCTGACCAGTTGTTCACCATCTTGGACGACTTTGAAGCGCGCACCCGCGCCGCCAATACCCGGGCGCTGGACGATCTGCAAAAAAACCACGGCACTTCCGCCACCCAGCCGTGGAACCTGCGCTTTTTTGTCAGTGGCGATGTGACCCGCCAGTTTGACCCCTACCTGTCGTTCGCCAAAGGGCTGGAGCGCTGGTTGCAGAGCTTTCGCAAGCTTGGCATTGCGTACCGGGGCGCCACCATGCAACTGGACCTGCTGGAGCGCAAGGGCAAGTACCAAAACGGCTTCTGCCATGGCCCTATCCCCTCCTATTACGATGCACAAAACCGCTGGGTTGCGGGACA
>JBKJJC010000164.1:0-2785 GCA_046598245.1 Rhodoferax sp. | reverse complement strand
ATCAGCACCACGGTCGTGCCGAATTCGTCGTTGACGTCCAGCACGAAGCGGCACATGTCCTGCTTTTCCTCGACGTTCATGCCGGCCATCGGTTCGTCGAGCAACAGCACCTGCGGTTCCATCGCCAGGGCGCGGCCCAGGTCCACGCGCTTTTGCAGGCCATAAGGCAACTGGCCCACGGGTGTTTTGCGGTAGGCCTGTATTTCCAGAAAATCGATGATGCGCTCTACGGCCTCGCGGTGCATGATCTCCTCGCGCTCCGCCGGGCCCCAGCGCAGGGCCTGCAGCAGGATGTTGCTTTTGATTTTCAGGTTGCGGCCGGACATGATGTTGTCCAACACACTCATGCCCTTGAACAGCGCCAGGTTCTGGAAAGTGCGGGCCACACCCATCACCGCCACTTGGTGGCTGTTCATGTGTTTGAAGGTTTGCCCCCGGAAAGCGATGGAACCTTGCTGCGGCGTGTAAACCCCGTTGATGCAGTTCAGCATGGAGCTCTTGCCCGCACCATTGGGGCCGATGATGGCGCGCACCTCGTGTTCGCGCACATCAAACGAAATGTCCGTCAGCGCCTTGACGCCACCAAAACTCAAGCTGATGTTCTTGACGTCCAAAATAACGTCACCGATCTCTTTTTTCATGCTGCCGCCTTCACTGGTGCAAAGGTCTTGGTGTCTTCAATACGCAGCGTGGCGCTGACCTTGCCCGTGCGACCGTCTTCGAACTTGACCTGGGTTTCAATGTATTGCGATGTTTTGCCGCCGTACAGCGCGTCGATTAACACGTCATACCGCTCGGCGATAAAACCGCGGCGGACCTTGTTGGTGCGGGTCAACTCGCCATCATCAGCATCCAGCTCCTTGTGCAGGATCAGGAAGCGGCTGACCTGGCTGCCGGCCAGCAGCGTGTCCACGCTCAAATCGGCATTGACCTTTTCCACACACTCTTTGATGAGTTGGTAAACCTCGGGTTTTTGCGCCAGATCGGTATAACCGGCATACGGCAGGTTGCGCCGTTCGGCCCAGTTACCCACCGCGTCAAAGTCGATATTGATCATCACGCACACTTTTTCGCGCCCATCGCCATAGGCCACAACTTCCTTGATGTGCTGGAAGAACTTGAGCTTGTTCTCCACATACTTGGGCGCGAACATGGCGCCGTCATTGGCACCGCCTTTGATGCGACCCACGTCTTTGACACGGTCAATGATCTTGAGGTGACCATTGGCGTCGATAAAGCCGGCGTCGCTGGAGTGGTACCAGCCGTCTGCCGTCAGCACCTCGGCTGTGGCCGCCGGGTTTTTGTAATACGCGCTGAACAGGCCGGGGGATTTGATCAAAATCTCGCCGTTGTCGGCCACCTTGATTTCCACACCGTCGCAGGGCACACCCACCGTGTCGGCGCGGGCCTGGTTGTCGGGCTGCAGGCATACGAATACGGCAGTCTCGGTAGAGCCATAGAGCTGCTTCAGATTGATACCGATGGAGCGAAAGAATGAAAACAGGTCTGGACCAATGGCCTCGCCCGCCGTGTAGGCCACCCGCACGCGGCTCAGACCCAGCGTGTTGCGCAGCGGGCCGTAGACAAACACGCCACCTAATGCATACAAAAGGCGGTCCACGGCTGACACCACTTTGCCATCCATCAGTTGGGGGCCTACGCGCTTGGCCACACCCATGAAGTAATGGAACATGCTGCGCTTGAGGGTACCCGCGTCTTCCATACGGATCATCACGCTGGTCAGCAGGGCTTCAAAAACACGCGGTGGCGCGAAGTAATAGGTGGGACCGATCTCTTTCAGATCGATGGTGACTGTGGCCGCAGATTCTGGGCAATTGACCACATAGCCGCAGGCCAGCCACTGTGCATAGGAAAAGATGTTTTGCCCGATCCAGGCCGGTGGCAGGTAGGCCAGCACTTCTTCGGAGCCGGTCAGCTTGTCAAACTCTGCGCCCACGCGGGCCCGGTCCAACAGTGAGTTGTGCGTGTGCACCACGCCCTTGGGGTGGCCCGTGGTGCCAGAGGTGAAGAACATCGCGCCTACATCGCCTGGCTGGGCAGCGTTGGCCTCGGTGGCGTAGAACGCAGGGTGCAGCGCGTTAAACGCCTTGCCCGCCGCCTGCAAGTCGTCCAGTGACGCCAGACACGGCTCATCGTATTTGCGCAGCCCACGCGGGTCGTCAAAATAAATGCGCTCCAGCATGGGGCAGCTCTCACGCACCTCTAGCAGCTTGTCGACCTGCTCCTGGTCTTCGGCAAAGGCAAAGCGCACTTCGGCATTGTTGATGGGGAATACGCACTCTGCGGCAGCGGCATCTTGGTACAGCGGCACAGGTATCGCGCCCAGCGATTGCACGGCCAGCATGGTGGCGTACAGGCGGGGTCGGTTGGCACCCACCACCACCATGTGCTCACCCCTGCGCAGGCCAGCCTGGTGCAGACCGGCGGCTAGCTGCTGCACCATGGTCAGCAGCTGAACCCAAGTCAGTGCCTGCCAGATACCGTATTCCTTTTCACGCATGGCGGGCGCGTTGGGGCGCTCACTGGCGTGTTTTTGGAGTAGCCGCGGAAAAGTCGATTGCATTCCGAATCCTTGTCTGTCTGTCACCTTTGCCCACACCCGGTGCCATGCAACAACAGGTCTGTGTATAGGCCGAATATTAATCTTGCATTTGACGCCAAGTTGTCGTTTGGACGACAATTCGCGTATTTCTGGGTAGGTGTTTTCCCTTCACTTATCGCCACCTTACAAAGCCCCGCATGTCCCACGACGCCTCACTTTTTC
>JBKJJC010000030.1:0-7671 GCA_046598245.1 Rhodoferax sp. | reverse complement strand
CTCCACTTGGGCTGCAAGGTCCAGGGACTCAATGCGGGCGGTGACGCCGTGCGCGTGCTGGACAGTGCCGACCGCGAGAGTGAACTCGCGGCCGACCAGGTGCTGGTGGCCATTGGCCGCGTGCCGCACACCCATGGCTGGGGCCTGGAAGGTCTGATGCTGGCCATGAACGGCCGTGCCATCAAGGTCGACGACCAGTGCCGCACCTCCATGCGCAACGTCTGGGCGATTGGCGATTTGACGGGCGAGCCCATGCTGGCCCACCGGGCAATGGCGCAGGGGGAGATGGTGGCGGAAATCATTTCGGGTAAACGCCGCCATTTCGCCCCTGCGGCCATCGCTGCCGTTTGTTTTACCGACCCCGAGGTGGTGGTGGCAGGGCAGACGCCGACGGACGCGGCCAAGGCCGGGCTGGACTGCATCACGGCCCAGTTCCCCTTCGCCGCGAATGGCCGCGCGATGACGCTGGAATCCACCGACGGCTTTGTGCGCGTCGTGGCCCGCCGCGACAACCACCGCATCGTCGGCTGGCAGGCGGTGGGGGCTGGCGTGTCGGAGCTGTCCACCGCCTTCTCACATTCGCTGGAGATGGGCGCTACGCTGGAAGATGTGGCGGGCACGATCCACGCGCACCCGACGCTGGGTGAGGCGGTGCAAGAGGCTGCGATGCGGGCGCTGGGGCATGCGCTGCATATCTAGTTTTCCGTGGGAACTTTAAGGAAAATCGGCCTCTATCCCCCGTGCAATATAAGAGTTGCGCTATGTTTATAGTAGTTACTCGGCGGCGAAACATGCGTTGCCCGCCTTCGATTGCGCGGGGCTGACTAGCAGGGTATTCGTTTCCCGGCCCCATGCTTTCAAGCTGGGGTGGTCGGTTGGTAGCAACCGCGAATGAGGCCTGTGAAGCTATGCCTGTTCTGGGTTCATCTCTAATGCCGAATTGTCCAATCAACTGGCCCGGTCAATATCTACGGTTGGGGTAAATCTGAGCTGTTATCGTCCAAAAATCAGTTACGACAATGCCTTCTGCTGAACCGCAAAAGGGCGTTTGCAAGGTCAATGCATGCGTTCGGTTTTGAGTATCACCCACCGCCGATGTCGTAATTAATTTGACTCGATGCTACAGACATACTTTGCTGGGCTACGTTTAGTGCTCGATACTACCGAGATGCATATTCGAGTGGTTCGCCGCCAAACGCTTGCTCTCATAGCAGGAGCAGCTACTTTTGCCCCTCAAAATGGACTTGCAATGGGAGGTGAAGTCATAGCAGAAGCGGTAGTTATCCTAGCGTTTTGGGCGGTGGTCTGGCTGGTCGCCTGCCTACTAAGTCTGTTTGTAAAAAGTCAGGATAAGACTGTTGGATTTGTGATCTGGATAGTCTGGTTGAGTTTCCCCTTGTGGCTGGCATGGCTTTTCATAGGTCACGGGTACATTGAGCCGGCGCACCGCAAAGTAGATTACGAAAGAGGCGAAGAAATTAAAAAGATCGCAGGTCAAGCATTTATGTCGTTATGCGAAAACCATCTTCCAGCGGCCACAAAAATTATTCAACCATCCGATAGCCGACGTCCCAAGAGTATTTACGTGGATCAACCCGACGAGCTGTACGGGCCAGACATAAGTTTGAAACTCGCAACCTGTATATCAAAAGAATCTGGGGCGTTGTGCAACGATTTGGGATTTGAGTTCATTGAATGGGCGTGGCTACATTCACCCGGATTTTCACCTTGCAAAAATGGTGAAAATCCAAAGAATAACCAATGTCTTCCAGAGTACAAGCGGTATGAATTCGCCAAACAAAAATTCTCAGTCAGTGACATAGCAGAACCGGTGTCCAATTACACCGTTAAGGTTGATGTGCCGACGAAGCAAGCTGGTAAGAACGGCTTTGGCTTGGAGGAGATTCGAAGATATCAAGTCACACTTCTGTCCAATCAAACGCAGCAAGCACTTGCCAAGACTGAAATTCTTATGAGCTGGACGGGCGGCGCGCCATGTCCGAATCCAGAAAATGAGATAGCTAAGATGATTACTCAGGTCTTCCCAAAGAAGTAAAACTATTCAAACTGCTCGGTGATGGAGGCGACACGTTGCAGTCAGATCGTGCCACTCAAGCGCAATTGACTGCACAGCGCACCCAGCGGCACAGTCAGCACATCATTCCCCAACGGAAACGATTCACTCCCCGGGTACACCACCAACTTTCTGTCGGGCGACAGTTCAACGCACGCAGCATGAAAACCGCGATCGACCTTGGGGCTCATGCTGCGCTTGATCTCGATGGTCCACACGGTGGTGGGCCAGCATGGTCCAGTAGCGGCGCAAGGTGTCAGCGGCAATGCGCGGCCAAACTGGGGGATGTCGCGCTCCAAATAACTGCGGATGAAGTTGTGCCGCCAGCGCATCCTCGGCATGCAGCGGTGCGGCCTGCCTCTTGTTTTGTTGACCTTTTGTAGCCCCGCCAAGCTACTTGATCTGCGTGAGCACTTCCAATACTGCCTGCACTACAGCGGCCGGCTGTTCGGCTTGAATCACGTGTGACGCGTCGGCTACGACAAGTTGCTTGCCTCTGGTAGACAAGGAAGCAATTTCCTGATGGATCTTTATGTTCTCGTCTTCCGTGGCCTTGTTCATGGCGCTCTGGGGCTTGCCCGGTACTGCATAGGGGCTTACGCCACGGGTCAGCACCATCAGTGGCAGGTCTCCAAAGGGCTTGCGCAAAGCACCCAGTTGTTTGTCGCTAGTGCCAATGGCGTTGTATTCGTCGACACGGGCCCGCCAATAGGTTTGCTTCATCTGAATGGACTGGATGACCTTGCCCAGCTCAGGTCCATACAACTCAACCGGGTTGCCAATACAGTTTGTCAGCGCCTCGCTGCCAGCCTTGAATCCTTTAGTAGCCTCGCCGAGACAGTAGGCTTCCTGCTGCCGCACCATCGCATAAACCTGCTCAATTTTTCCGTCGGTAATCTTGTTCAGCCGCGCAGTTTCGTTCTCTGTCCGCGGCTCCACCAGCACCAAGCCTTTCACTTGCTCAGGATACCGGTAGGCATAAACCTGCGCATTCGCACCGCCAAGCGAGTTGCCAACCAGCACATACGGCGGTTTGATTTTTGCTGCCGCAAGTGCCTTATGCAAGTCCTCGACCGCGTTTGCTGAAGTGTTCGGGCGTGTAGCAGCGTCGCTAAAACCAACTCCGGGCCGGTCGTATACGCATGCGCGCGTATGTTTGGCGACTTCCGGCTGGACTTTGAACCAGCTCCAGCCTCCGTCGCCGGATGGGGCGTCGAAGACTACGGTCGTGGCGCCAGCGCCGCTACAGTAAAGGTGAATCTTGCGGCCACCGATATCCACCCTCTGCTGGGGCTTGGCGAATGCACCCTCGACAGAGGAAGCTCCGGCGGCCTGAGCAAGCAGCGGAATGCCGGCGACCAGCAGAGGAAAGATAGTGCTAACCCGAGACTTCTTCATCGTAATTCTTCCAATAGAAAATGTGGCAGGGTATTAAGCCAGTAATTGACTAGGGCAAATCAGCAAGCATGCAAATTTTCGTGATTTGCTTCGTATCAGAAGAAGGTCCGCCACACCCGACAGATGCTTTGCCATTGACCCGAGTGGTGACCAAAAATGAGCCTGTCATTGACGCGAAATGGAAGATCCGCAGGCCCGACGGCTCCGAGGTGCTTGTGATCGGCAGCGCCAAACCAGTTCTCAACGAACAGCAAGAAAGCATAGCCTGCGTCCTGACGATGCATGGGTTCGAGTCTCGTTCTGCATAGCAGAATTGCTGGGGTGCTGGGGCGTGTCTCTCCAGCTGTTCACAAGACAAATCGGCCTCTAGCCCCCGTGCAATATAAGAATATCGCTATGTTTATAGTATCTATTTGAGGGCCAATGCTGGAGGAAGGAGATCGCGAGAAAACATCCTTGCAATTACGGAGTTTCATTGGATGATTTGCAAGGATAAATCGCGAAGAAATACTTGTGCCTCAGCGAAGCGCGCCGGCCGCCTTGCTGCAACTTCCACTAGGCGAACAGCGTCGCCAGCCGCTCCACCGCGGCGATTGACAGAGCACGATCGATGCCGGTGTCTGCATTGCCAAAATCGTGCGTGCCCTGCGCCTG
The DNA here is from genome assembly GCA_046598245.1 of Rhodoferax sp. Taxonomy (GTDB): domain Bacteria; phylum Pseudomonadota; class Gammaproteobacteria; order Burkholderiales; family Burkholderiaceae_C; genus Allorhodoferax. Next base: position 3,545 of record JBKJJC010000030.1, on the reverse strand, counting down.
CACCAGCAAGGTGTCGCGCCGCGAGAGCATGAAAAGGTTGTGGCCGCGGTAGACCAGCGCATAGTCCACGTCAGCCTGCGGCACCAGGCGCGCGATTTGCCCGCGCACCGGGATGATGCTGTTGTCTCCCAACAGTGCCCTCGCACCGTAGCCGGTGCAGTTCACGACCGTTTGCTCGCGCAACTCTGCGAACTGGCGCGGGTGTTCAAACGTGCGCTGCACGATCTCGCCGCCTGCGCGCAGAAAGTCATTTAACAACAGGCGCTGGTAGCTGCTGATGTTGAAGTTCATTTGGATGAATCGGCGCACGTGCGGTACGCGAAAGGGATGCTCACCTGGCATTAAACGCACGGACCTGGGCTGGATGTCGGCCAGGCGTGCATGCAAATCCGGGTATTCAGGTTCGCCGTCGTTGTCTCCATTCAGGGGTTGCTCAAAGGGGGTGTCTGACAAGACATACCCGTCACGCCATTCCACCGGGGTGTCGGCCAGACCCAAGAGGCTTTGGTAGGTTCTGAATGAATGGCGTGCCATGTGCTCCCAGCGCTGACTGAAGGCCGGTGTGGCGAACTCGGCTGTGCAAATGCGCGAGTCGGGCGACCAGGTGCCGGTGGCCAAGGTGGACGCCACCTCGGGCGGGCGTTCTTTGCAGTAAATACGCACACGCAGGCCGTGTTGTTGTGCCACCCGGGCCGTGGTCAGCCCAATCGCGCCGCAGCCAATGACGGCAATCTGGTGCGCACCGGTGGCCTGAATGAGCGGCAAGGCCAGTTGTGCCGAACCCCACGACAGCGACCAGCCGCTGCCCCCATGGCCATAGTGGTGGACGATGGTTTTGCCATAGCGCCGCTCGGATTCAATGCGTGGGCCTTGCGCGCGAAACGGTCGCAGGCACACGGTCATGTCAATCAGGCGATCCACGCTGGCGCGCACCGGGGCCAGCGGTCGGGTCGCCGCAAAGCTGGCCTGCAGTGCGGGGGATGCACACACGGCGGCGTCCTGCGGTGGTGGTGTCAGCGCGTGGTTGGTGGCGGGCAAGGTGGCGAGCGCAGCGGCGCCCGCGCCGATAAATTGGCGGCGTTGCATAGGGATGCTCCCTGAGGTGGTTTAGATGTGTAGCTTGGCCAGCGATGCGCGTATGCGCGTGGCATCGCGTAGGCGTTGCGCAGAGCTAGCGCTGTCGAGCAGCACCACGGTGAAGTTTTTATCGCCACTCTTCATACGCATGGTCAGGCAGCGGCCAGCCTCATCGGAGTAGCCGGTTTTGGACAATTGGATGTCCCAGCCGCTGCCGCCCACCAATGGGTTGGTGTTGTGCACTGCGCGGGCGCGGCCATTGACCGGCACGTTGGCGCTGCGGTCACTGGTGATGCTGGCAATAGTGGGGTAACGCGCCGCCGCGGCGACGATTCTGGCGACTTCGGTGGCGGTAGATGTATTGGCGGGCGAGAGACCAGTAGCGTCGGCAAACGCGGTGCGGCTCAGGCCTAGGCTGCGCACTTTGGCCTGCATGGCCTGCACAAAGGCAGTGGAGCCACCTGGGTAGTGCCGCGCCAGAGCGGCCGACGCGCGGTTCTCGGACAACATTAGCGTTAGCTTCAGGGCATTTAGGCGGGTCATTTCGGCACCAACCGGTAGACGCGAGGCACTGTGTTTGAGCATGTCTACATCGTCCTGTGCAATGCGCAGCGTCTCTTGTAGGTCGGGCTTGGCATCCAGCACCACCATAGCGGTCACCAGTTTGGTAATAGACGCAATGGGCACGGCGGTGTCGGCATCCTTGGCCATGATGACGCGGCCCGTGCCGTCTTCCAGTACCAAGGCATGTTTGGCATTGACCGGCAGTTGCAGCAACTGGGGTACTGAGGGCAGGGCAACGGTGGCCTGGAGCGCGGGCGCCGTGGGCACGGTTGCTTTTGCGGCCACGGGTGCGGTTGCGGCCATAACCGGCGCGCTGACGGGGGGCGCGGTCTTGCTGGCTTGGACCCAGAGGCTTGCGCTGGCGAGCGCCAGGGCGGGCAACGCCAGCTTCCAGTTGGAGGTGTGGGTTTGTGGTGCCATCAGCCGTTCCAATCGTTGCAGTAGCTTGCCGCCGTTGGCCGACAGCGCCAGCGTGGGTGTAGGCAGGGGCCGGTGTATTGCGAGTGCGTGCAAGGCCTGGGCCACGCGCCGCGGATCGCCCAGTGCATCGGCGGCCAATGCGTCGGCGACTTCTTCGCGGGTATCGCGCATGCGGCTGGACAACCACCACACCACAGGATGGAAAAACAGCAGTGCTTCGACGACGCTTTGCAGCAAGTTGGCCAAGTAGTCCCAGCGGCGAACATGGGCCAGTTCGTGGGCCAACAAAGCTTCCAACAGAGGCACTGGCATGCCGCTGAGCAGTGCGGCGGGCACCAGCACCACGGGTCGCAGAAACCCCACGGTGATCGGGCTGGCCAGGTCTGGCAGCAGTTGCAGCAAGACCTTGTGGTGTAGCCCCAAGCGCAGCGCCAGCGCATCCAACCGGGCCTGCCACACCGCAGGGGCCGGCTGCGCGCGGTGGCGTATCAGGCTCACCCAGGCCATACCTGCACCTAAGCGCACAGCCATCAGACCCACGCCCAGGCTCCATGCTGCCACCAGGGCCGGCAGTTGTGTGGTCACAGAAAGCAACCAGCCGGGGAGTTCCAAGCTCTGCGGAGCCAGCGTATCCACCGTACTGAGCATCCACCCCATATGAACCAAGGGCAGGCACAGGCAAACGAGCAATGCCAGCGCACACACGGCATAGCGCCACTGCGGGCTGGCATGGCGCAGCGCGGCCAGCGCCAGCCACGCCACAGCGCCAACGACTAGACCTTGCCACACAAAGTGCAGCAGAGCCCAGCCCAGCGCAGGCACAAGCGATTCCATCACCAGCGGGTTCATGGTGCACCGTCCTTGCTACCCAGCAGCTTCTGGATATCGGCCCGCTCCTTGGCGCTGACATGGCCCTTGAGCGCCGCCAGCACCAAGGCCTTGCCGGAGCCGGCAAAAGCCTTGGCAATCAGGTCTTTGAGCAAATGGGTTTGCAACTTGTCTTGCTTTTGCGCCGGTGCGTAGCGCTGCGGGCGCTGGCTCTCGTCGCGATTCAACAAACCTTTGCCGTGCATGACCTGCAGTTGGCGCAGCACAGTGGCATAGGTAGCATCGGGGCGCTCGTCGAGTAAGGCTTCATGCACCTGCTTGGCGTCGGCTGCGCCAATGCGCCAGAGAATACGCAGCAGGTCGAGCTCGGCTGCGGTGGGATGGGGGATGGGCGTTGATGTCGGCATGCATCTAGTATAGATGTTCTAGAATAAATATTCTATATTTCCCTGGAAATAGATGCTATTGGTTAAAATGGGTTGTAGCCCCCGTGCGATATGCTTGTGTTGCTATGTTTGTAGGAGCGTTTGTGACTGGGGTGGGTTGCGCTCCAAGGTGTGTGCGGTGCTGGCGGACCGGGCATCCGTTCCCTGGCCCTTGCTCGCGGGCGCACGAGGTGGGTGTGCGGGCGTGGGTTCGTTAACACCGTGGTGGAC
>JBKJJC010000008.1:0-4895 GCA_046598245.1 Rhodoferax sp. | reverse complement strand
CGGCTCTACCTGCGGCCACTGCTGGGCTCGCGTATGCCAGACGCCTTTCGGCTGCGGACCAACCCGGTGGCCAAGGTATTGCGGCCTGGCTAGGCCGTTCACCATGAAATATGCCTCTAGCCCCCGTAAAATAAAGAGATATTGCTCCTTATTTTATAGCAAATCATGCCACTCAAGCGGCGAGCTGCATATCCCCACTGACCATGATCTTGTCCAGCGCGCGGCCCACGATGGCCTCGTTGTCCAGCACCCGCATTCGACCCTGGCGCAGCATGGCCGAGACTTCACGCTCGGAGCGCACAAAGGCGTCAAAGCCGTCTCGGTTGGTGAACAGTAAACGCGTGCGCATCGGGCTGACCCAGCTCAGGCGGCAGCGGATGTGGGTGCCCTGCTCGATGGACACGTCAAACCACATGCCGCGCTTAAAGGATTGGGCCTGGGAATCAAAGTTATCCAACTGGTTGAATTGGCGCGCTGCGCGGCGCTCGTCCAGTTGCTGCATGGCAGCTTGGCCTTCACGCCCCTCCAGCGCGGCAGATCCCGTATCCAGCGGCATAGATTGCGTCAACCGTATTGCCAGGGTATGGGTGGTGATCAGCCTGCGGGTAAAAGTAGCGCGGGGTTTGCCATTCCACTCAATCGTGTCCAGCCCGGCATTGAGATTGCGCACCATGTCGGGCAGTATGGCCACCAGTTCGCGCCGCTCGTCAGCCGACGTCTTGGGCTGAATGGACCAGATCAACTGCTCCATCGTTTTGGTGGCCTGCGGGTAGTTCTGTGCGCGGGTGGCCTCATCCATCCAGGCCCGCGCCATAACCTCGCGCCACTGGTTGGTCAGAAAGGGCAAGAGGAAAGGCGCCACCGCCTCTTCGGCAGACAGCGCCTGGATGCGTTCATGGATCAGCTCATCGGCCTGCTCCAGAGCCTGCTCCCAGGACTCCCCGTTGCGCTCCAGTTCGGCAACCGGCTCCACACGAACCTGGGCTTGCTGCTCGGACTCGAACAGAAACTCAGTGAACTCGCGCAGCAAGTCTACGAACAGCGCCAGGTCGTTTTCAAACTCGGTCAACACACGCTGCACCGTGTGCTCAATGCGCAGATACAGCGGGTCTCCTTCGCCTTTTTCGGGTGCCCAAGCGACCGAGGCACCGGCCAACGTATCCACCAGGCGGCGGGCCGGGTGCTGGTCCGACAGGAAAAAGTCGCGGTCAATCATGGCCGCCTTGAGCACCGGGATCTGCAAGCGCCCGATGATGAACTTCATCTGAATCGGAATCGCCTGGTCAGCAAAAACGAAGTCAAACACCTCGGCCAGCGCGTCCACCGTGCCACGGTCCAGTTCGGGCGCGTGTCGGATCTCGTCACGGTCACGCATCTGGCGCAGCACATTGTGTTCGGCCAGGTCCTGCGCTTCGTACCGCTGGTTGTTGGACGATGCCGCACGCGCACTGGCACCCGCTTGCAAATCGCCCAGGTACCCCATCAGGGCCGGGCTGGCGGCCGCCAATAGGGGTCGGGTTGGGATTTCGCTGTCCGCAAAAGCCTCGGTACTGCCGTCCTGGTCGTTGGCGCTCTGCGCGCCGCTGGCCCTGCCCTGTGCGCCAAAACCCATGCGCTGCAAAAACTGCCGCGCGTGGGCCGCCACGCTACGCCCAGCGGTGTCCAACGACGACCAAGCCGAGCGCGGTCCACCACTGTCTTGGGACGCGAATGGTGCACGTGACGACTCTGGCCCGCCCAAAGGCGCAGGCTGGGAGTTGAGCGGCATGCTGCCGGAACGGGACGACAAAGGCGCATGGGCGCTATTGCCGTGTTTGATGCGCATGGCACGCGAGGCCGGAACGCCCGCACGCACCAGGGTGTCATTCAGTGCGGCATAGAGTGGCGCCAGGTCCAGCCAAAAATTGGGGTCCAACGAATGCACCAAATCCACACTGGCCTGCGGATCGAGTTCACACTTGTCCCAGGCGCTGCCAAAAGCCTTGAGCAACACCATGGGCTGGAATGGGTTGTCGTGGATGGAGGTTTTGTCGTGCCCGAACAGCACGCTCAGGCGCTGGGTCAGCGGCTCCAGCACCGCGTCGTACCGCGCTGCAAACGGCTGGGCGATGCGGTCGAGCAGCAACACGCGCTCGACTTCGCTGACATCCAGCAGGCTCAAGCTCATGCCATTAAGGGCGTCTTCGGCCGCCTGGGGGCGCCCTGCCTGCACAAGCTGCGGGACGATGGCTGTCAGCTCCTCGCTCAGGCAGTCCGCCAAGGTTTGTTGGAATTCCCGGTGGAACTGTTGCGCGTATTTGCCCAGCAGCAGGTGGGCCGAACGCAGGTTTTGCCCTTGGCCCAGGCTGGGCTTGTCGTCCACCAGGTCGATCAGGCGGTTGCGTACCAGGGTCAGGTTTTTGGTTTCGTTCTCGGCGAAATAGGCCAGTGTTTGCGCAATCAACATGCGCGCCAGCCGAACCGCAGGATTGGGCGGCACCGTGCTGGGGCGTTTGGCGGTGGAATTCGGTTGATCGCGGTTCACGGTGCGGTCTGGTTGTCTGGGGTCAAAAAAAGCCTGTACGTGCAGGCTCTCAAAAAAGGATTGGAAGTTACCCGAAGATTGTGGTTCATTTCTCTTTCGAGTCGAACCGCTGGCGCCGCCAATACCGCGCTAAAAGCGGCGTTAGGGACGCAAAATAGGTAACTGCTTGTAACGAAGCGCCGCCCACGGCGCAAACACTTCAGATCAGCAGGCGCGAAGACTTGGGTACGTGGGCGATCAAAAATTCCATCTGGTCGGCCAGGATGCGCCGGTTACGCAATATGAAATCTTCCCACAGGCTGGGAACATACGGTGTGTATAGAAGCGGCATATGCGCTTGCTCAGGCGTGCGGTGGCTCTTGCGGTGGTTGCACGGTTTGCAGGCTGTGACCACGTTCATCCAGGTGTCCACGCCTTTTTGGGCGAAGGGAATGATGTGCTCGCGGGTCAGGTCGTGTTCGTGGAACCGCTGACCGCAGTAGGCGCACACATTGCGGTCGCGGTCAAACAATTTGCCATTGGTCAGGCCAGGGCGCAGGTTGAAGGGGTTGATATTGGGCACGCCACGGGTGCCAATGATGCTGTTGACACGGATGATGGATTGCAGACCGGTGATCGCATTGTGGCCACCATGGAAAACCGCCACTTCACCGCCGGACTCCCAGCGCACATCATTCGACGCGTAGTGGATGACCGCCTGTTCCAGCGATATCCACGACTGCGGCAACCCCTGGGCCGACAACTTCAAAACTTTCAAAACACACCCTCCTGAAACATTGAGGGACAGACCGCAGGCACTTGACACGAACCAGATCTATCCCCAACACTACAAGTCTGCAAAGCAGGCTGTGGCTGCGTGGCAAGTGAAGATGCCACGGCTGCTACGTCACAATATACCCTCATTCTGTGACAAATTGGCTTCAGGCGCTAGAACCCCTAGCGCCGCCTGCTATCAAAAAGATAACAAATCCATGAAGGTTTTTCGCGGCTTCAACCATCCGGGCGTGGCCTCTGCCTGTGCGCTGACCATCGGCAATTTTGACGGCGTGCACCGCGGCCACCAGGCCATGCTGGCGCTGCTGCGCGGTGAGGCCCAGCAGCGTGGGGTGCCGAGCTGCGTACTGACTTTTGAGCCACATCCACGCGATTTTTTTGCCGCCAAGTTCAAAAAACCTGAACTGGCCCCAGCCAGGGTTGGTACGTTGCGCGACAAGCTGGACGATCTGGCCCATTGCGGCGTGGACCAGACCATCGTGCTGCCCTTCGGTGCCAAGCTGGCTGCGCAATCGCCACAGACCTTTGTCGACAGCGTATTGGTCCAAGGCCTTGGCGCCCGCTACGTGTTGGTGGGCGATGACTTTCGCTTTGGCGCCCAGCGTGTCGGCGACTACGCCTTTTTGGATGCGGCGGGCGATGCGCAGGGCTTTGACGTCGCCCGCATGAACAGCTACGAGGTGCACGGACTGCGGGTCTCCAGTTCTGCCGTCCGAGAGGCCTTGGGTCAAGGCCACATGCAGGACGCGGCGCGCTTGCTGGGGCGCCCCTATTGCATCTCCGGCCACGTGGTGCATGGCCGCAAATTGGGCCGCACGCTGGGCTTCAAAACTTTGAACCTGCGTTTTGCCCACTGGAAGCCCGCAGCCAGCGGCATCTTCGCGGTGCTGGTGCATGGCCTGGCCGACAAGCCACTGCAGGGCGTAGCCAACCTGGGCGTGCGCCCCTCGCTGGACCCCAATGACGTCAATGGCGGGCGCGTACTGCTAGAGACACACTGCCTGGATTGGCCCGCCGCACTAGGCCCTGAGGGGGCCTACGGTAAAATCATCCGCGTGGAACTACTGCACAAACTACACGACGAGTTGAAGTACGACGGTCTGGACGCTCTCACCAAGGGCATACACCAGGACTGCGATGACGCACGGGCCTGGTTCGCAGCCCGAATTTGACCGGGCTGACCAGTCGGTCTGCGACGCACCTTGCCCCGCGTCACCACTCTCGCCACAGAGACATTCAACTTTGCGTCTGGCAGACCTTGTTCTGCCGGTCAGGCCCCACACGATTTTCTAGATTGAGCACGCCACCATGACTGACTCCACTGCCAACACTCCGGTTGATTACCGCAGCACCCTCAACCTGCCTGACACCTCCTTCCCCATGCGCGGCGACTTGCCCAAGCGCGAGCCGGCTTGGGTAAAGACCTGGAACGAGGAGGGTTTATATAAAAGACTGCGCGATGCCCGCGTCGGCGCCCCGCTCTTCGTGCTGCATGACGGTCCACCCTATGCGAATGGCCAAATCCACATGGGCCACGCCGTCAACAAAGTCCTGAAAGACATGATCGTCAAGAGCAAGCAGCTCGCAGGCTTTGACG
>JBKJJC010000257.1:0-6411 GCA_046598245.1 Rhodoferax sp. | reverse complement strand
TGACCGCCACGGTGATGGGCGGCAAGCCCGCTTCTTGCCACGCCTGGGCCTGCAAACAGGCCTCGCGTAACACCCAGCGCCCAATGGGCCGGATCAAACCGCAGTCTTCGGCAATGGATACAAAGTCCAACGGGTGGAGCAAACCGCGCTGGGGGTGCTGCCAACGTATCAATGCCTCGACACCCACAATGGCCCCATCGCGCAGCGCAATCTTGGGTTGGTAGTGCAATACAAATTCTTCTCGCTCCAGTGCCCCGCGCAGACTGGATTCAATGGCCTGGCGCTCGACGGCGCGGGTGTTCATGTCTTTTTCGAAGAACTTGTAGTTGTTGCGGCCGTTTTCCTTGGCGTGGTACATGGCCGTGTCGGCGCACTTGAGCAGTGTTTCTACTTCGTCGCCGTCTGGGGGGTAGACACTGATACCGATGCTCACGCTGACATGGAGGGCATGGCCCTCGATCTGGTGCGGGAGTGCCAGGGCAGTCAGTATTTTCTGTGCCGACTGCGCCGCATCTTCTGCATGCTCGACTGCGGACAACAGAACCACAAACTCGTCTCCGCCCTGTCGACAGACGGTGTCCGACTGGCGCACACAGGCCACCAATCGCTGTGCTACAGACTGCAGCAGTTGGTCGCCCACACCATGCCCCAGCGAATCATTGATGTGTTTGAACCGGTCCAGGTCCATGAAGAGCACGGCCAGTTGGGTTCCTTGGCGCCGGGCTGCCTCTATCGCCTGGCCTAATCGGTCTTGCAGCAGCATGCGATTGGGTAAATCCGTGAGCCCATCGTGGTGGGCCAGATGGTCCAGTCGGGCTTTGGCCGCTTCGACCTGTTCTGCCAACTTTTTGGCATCAATGGTGGCAATGACCAGGTTTGCATTGGCTTGCTGCAGCATGTCAATGTGGTCTGCGGACAGTGCATGCAATGCGTGCTGTGCGGTGTTGATTTTGGCCTCGCGCGCGGACGCAGCCTCTTCGCGCTGTTCAAGCAACATTTCACGCTCCGATAGGTCTTCGTCAAAAGAAACGGGTTTGTTTTTTCGGTGTCGAACCGCTTTTTCAAAGCCGCCAGATTCAACCGATAGTTTGGTTTTTCGCATGGATAACTCCCTTTTTTAGATGATTTTTTGCGTGCCCTATGGTGGGCCTCGCGTAGGTCTGCCCGACAAGATTCCGGTGTAACCGGACATGGCTTCGCCAATGACGATGCCTTCATCGGTGATATCGAACAATCGAATGTCTTTGCTGTGAGCGCTGCCGCGAACTTTGACGACGGACATCGCCCGTTGGAACTGGCCCTCGATCTCGATGTAGCGCTGCATGACAATCGCGTCCGCCAAAAATGAACTGCCATACGGGCTAAACCGCAAATCGGTGTAACGGTCTTCCAGTTCGCAGGTCATCAAAATGGTCACGCCCATGCCGGTCAATTCCGCAACCACGCGGTAGAGCGAGCCCCGAAAGTCTTCGCTGTACTCGGGTGCCAGCGCCAGCTCAAACCCGGACAACGAATCTATGACCACGCGTTTTGCGTGGGTGCGGTGGATCATGTCGATGAGGTCGTGCAGCGTTTCGTCGATGGACAAGTCCAACGAGCGGGTGTCGATCACACCGACCTGCCCGGCCTGGATCATTGAAAAGAGCTTGTTGTTGCCCAGCAGTTGGCTCGGACTCTTTTCAAAGGCCGCGATGACGCCGTGTTCCCCCAGGCGTGCGCCTTCGGCCAAAAACGCAGTCGCCAATATGGTTTTACCAGACCCCGATGGCCCGACGACCAGCAGCGAATAGCCCGTCGGCAGTCCCCCGCCCAACATGCTATCGAGGCCAGGCACGCCGATAGGGACGCGGGTCGCGCTGCTACCTGGTTTGTTGACAGATTCACCCGCTAGGCGCTGTTTGACAATGGCACGTGGAAACACCTGGATGCCGCGATCGCTGATACGGAAAGTGTGCAAACCAGGGGCCTGCGCCTGGCCCCGCATCTTGACCACCTGAATCTTGCGCACCATGGAGTTGCGTTGCATGTTTTGTGACAGCCACACAATGCCGTCGGCCGCCGCAAAGATGGGACTGGACTGTGATTCTGATTCTGTGTATTCGCCCAGCAGCACGGTGGTGGCCATCCAGCTCGCCATCAGCATGCCCAAGCGCTGCACAAACTGTTGCTGCTCAGCGCCCCACTGGCCCACGTGGTTGTCGGCTTTAACGACCGATCGGATCGAGTCGACAAAAACCATGCTTGGGGCATAGGCTTTCACCTCATCCGCGATACGACCCACCACATGGTCAAGGTCTCCGTTCATCGATTCTGTAGACAGGTTGACGAAGCGAATGGACTGGTTGACTTTGGCTACATCAAAGTAAGCAAACTGCTGCTGGTAGCGCAGCATCTTCAGCGCGGGTTCGCCCAATATGGTGAAAAAGAGTATGCGATTGGTCAGGCTTGCAGACGCAAACATGATCTGGTGGGCCAGGGTTGTTTTGCCGCTACCCGGGGAGCCAGCCAGTAGATTGAATGAAAACTCTGGCAGACCTCCGCCCAATAGGTCGTCCAGACCCGGCACACCCGTTTGAAGGCGCCGAATGCTGATGTTTTTGTTCATTGGTTTGTATCCTTTTCCGCCGTGTGGTGCACCTCAGCTCCCCATGCTGAATCCAATATCCGTGCCGTCAGGGGTTCGCCTACCAAAGAGGCAAAAATGTCGGTGAAAGTGGTTAGCAGTAGGAAATTTGCGGCGCGCGCCAGCTCTGGTGCTGCGGCGTCCAGGCACGCAGTCAGGTTGGCGAATCGGGAGTCGTCCGACGGGTTGGTGCAACCGGCTGCCAGCCAAGAAAACCGCCGCTGGGTCAAATACACACTTCTGGCGTAGAGCGAATCAAAACCACCCACGCCGACGATGGCAATCACCTGGGTTGCCAAGAGGAGCCACAAATCGACAGTTGGCCCAGTCGCGCCGTTTTGGCGCACTGACGTGAGCCTTTCGATGGCGTGGTGGCGCGAAGTGCCAAGTGCATCCATACAGACCCGTCACCGGTTGGCGATGCTGTGCAGGGCAGGGTGCCCGTTCACGTGCTTCGCAGGGTTAGTGGTAGGCAGATCGGAGGTGCAGGCCTGGTCCGCGTGTGCGCCCAGTTGCTCTCGTGCAGAGTTCAATAGAATGATTTTCAAAGTAAGACTCCGCTGCTATGCCTGACACCGTTCGGTTGAAATTCATGTAGAAACCCGAATTTAGTGGTGTTGGCGTGCGAGTTCCGTTCGCTGGTTCACTCCCATCGCTTGCAAGTTGCTGGTTGGCAGCACTGGCGGCACCAGGGTGAAGGTGGGTAGTGGAAGCTATGTTGCTACCAAAAACATAGCAAAGTATCTATATTTTACGGGGGCTAGAGGCTGTTTTGGCTCATAATCATGCCGCTGGAGGTCGATTCCTGGCGGTGCACCCAGGCCAGAAACGCGCACAGCGACACGCCCGCTGCCACCAGCCCGGCGGTGCTCATGGCCCAGTAGCCTTGCGTGCCCTGGAGGGCCGTGGGTGCCCAACTGCTGTTGGTGACCCAGTAACCACCCAGCAGCCCAATGCCCCAGAGCGACGCAGCATGGAACACCATCGGCATCAGCGTGATGCGGTGCGAGCGCAGTACAAAGTTGGCCATGGTCTGTGCCGCATCCGCCACATGGAACCACCACACCCAAACTAGCAGCGGCAGCGTGGCGGCAATGATGGTGGGGTTGTCGGTGTAGATATGGAGTATGGGTTCGCGCAGCAGGTAGACCAGAGCGCCCAGCACAGCGGCAATGGCCACACCTATCTCCACGCCATGCCAGCCCAGGCGGCGTGCCTCGGCATGGTCGTGGGCGCCCACCCGTTGCGCCACCAGGGTCGCCGTGCCATTGGCCAGCGCCAGTGGCACCATGAACATCATCGAGACCAGGTTGACGGCGAGTTGGTGGCCCGCCACCGCTTCGCCGCTGTGGCGCGCAATCAGAAGGGCCATAGAGCTAAAGCCCGTGACCTCGATCATGATGGCGGCGCCCATGGGCACACCCAGTTTTAGCTGCGCCAAGATCGCTGCGCGGTTGGGGCGGGCAAAGCCCGTGTCGTGCAACCCAAACCGGGCATAAAACGGGTCGCGCCGCATGACCACCCACGCAGTCAGTACCTGTGCCCACATCACCAATGCCGTGGCTACCCCGCAGCCCACCACACCCATGGGCGCAACCTGCCAGTGCCCCAGCCCGCCGGGCAGTGGCAAGCTCCAACCGTAGATGAATAACGCGCTGAGTGGCAGCTTGAGTGCCAGACCGCCGATCTGCACGGCCATCACCGCCTTGGGGCGCGACACTGCGGAGTTAAAACCACGGTACACAGTAAACAGCAGCGATGCGGGCAAGGAAAAGGCCAGTGCCGTCAGGTAGCCGCGCACCTTGTCCGACACTTCAGGGCTGGTCTTGGCCAGTGCCAGAAAGGGGCCGGGCAGCAGCAGCAGCGTGCTGCCCACCACCGCCAAGCCCAGCGCCAGCCAGACCGACTGGTGTACCTGCTGGCCTGCCGCATGCAGCTTGCCAGCGCCAAACAGTTGTCCCGCCATGGGGCTGATGGCCAGCACCATGCCCATGAAGCCAATAAAGATGGTGATGTAGGCCGCCAAGCCGATGGACAGTGCGGCCAGGTCATTGGCCGCAAAACGTGCCACCAGGATGGTGTCTACGGTGCTAAAACCCAAAACTGCCAGTTGGCCAATCAGGACCGGCCAGGCCATGGGCAGGATGCGGGAAAAGCTGTCGCGCAGCGAGGCAAAGTAGCTGGTGTGGCCGCCTGGCGCGGTGGTGCGGGGTGGTGCGTCAATCATTGACGCGCCAGTATCGCCGATCAACCCGGCTGAACGCGGGGGCTACCGCTTGGTACCTGCGTACTGCAAAAAGTTCTCGGGGCTGACCCGCAGGGCCGCGCCGGTGGGGCAGGCGCGCACACAGGCCGGGCCGGCCTTGATGTCCTTGCACATGTCGCACTTGACCGCCTTTTTCTGGCTGGTCTTGTCCTTGGGGTCTGCTGCCTGGTGGGTGCCGGGCTCCTGGCCCAAGCCAAACAGCATCCACGACAACAGGCCGCTGTTTTTCTTCTTGGTGGACAGTGGCGCCATCTGGATCACGTCGTATGGGCAGTTTTTTTCGCAGTTGCCGCAGCCTATGCAGGCGTCGCTGATGTAGACCTCACCATTGGGTGAGCGGTGGATGGCGTCGGGCGGGCAGTCCTTCATGCAATGCGGGTGCTCGCAGTGTCGGCACGAGGTGGGCACGTGCAAGTTTGCATAGGTGGGGCCGGCCTCGCGGTCCAGGCGCGAGAAGCCGTCGTGTGTGCTGGCGCAGGCCTTCTCGCAGTGGTCGCAGCGCACACACAGGGATTCGTCGATCAGCAGTACGTCAGTGGCTTCGCCCACGCCTTGCTTCAGCAGGAACGAGATCAAGTTGCCCGACTGGGTATCGTCCGCCGTGGTTTGGTTGGCCTGTACCCGCTGGTTGTACTGCTCGTTCAGCCGCTGGCGCATGCCCGTGCTGCGCGCCAAGACGTCCAGCACATGGGTGGCGTCCAGCACAATGGTTTCGGTGGGTACGGCTGCCCGCACGGTGGCGGAGCGGGGCGCATCCATCATCAGTGCCATTTCACCGACATAGTTACCAGCCGATACGTACGACATCACCACCTCGCGGCCACCCAGCACGCGCGAGACCATGACCGAGCCGCTGCGGATCATGTACAGCCCGTCGGCCACGTCGCCTTCGTTGAACAGTATCTCGCCGGTCTTGTAGTGCTTGATCCGCGAGCCATCGACCATGGTGTCCAGATCGGATTCCGTCACATTGCCAGCCACATACTTGCGCACAGCGCGGCGTAGCGCGACCGTGTCCAGATTGTGGCGCACGGCGTCAACCGTGGCCAGCAGCTTGAGCATGGCGCGGCGCGGGGTTTCTATCAACAGGCAGTTCTGCCCAGCGACGGCAGTGGCCGAGCGGCGGCGGCCCGATATCAGACCCATCTCGCCAAAAAACTGGCCATGGTTGAGCAGGATGTCGTTGGCCGGGGTCTCGCCCAGAATTTTGACGGTGCCGGCGACGATGGAGAAGAAGGAGTTGCTGTAGTCGTTGCGCTTGAATATCTCGGTGCCGTTGCGCAGGATGCGCAAATCACTGTCCATCATCACCTCGCGCAGCTGCAAAGCCGTCAGGCCCTCAAACAAGGGCACGCTGCGGGCCACGAGTGCCAGCACACCACTCACGCTGCCCAAGTCGGGCAGTTGCCGCAAGATTTCGGCAAACTTTTGGCGCAGCAGTGGCTCGTCAGCCGACTCTACGGCGCGGCCCATGATGGTCTCCACCACCTCGTAGCCCTGGTTCATGGCCTGCTTGATCAAG
>JBKJJC010000119.1:0-4628 GCA_046598245.1 Rhodoferax sp. | reverse complement strand
GCCAAAGCCCGTTCAGTGGGGGGCATGCCTGCCAACTCCCGCATCAGTGGCTCCTGGGTCTCCGTGACTCTGTTCAGACCCAGCAAGACCTGAAACTGGTAGCGGTTGGCCTCTTTGGAAGAAGGTTGTGCGCGCGCCCACGCCTGCGCCGCCTGCAATGCGGCCTCTCCGTTGCGCGCGCGGTAGGCGATTTCAATGGCGCGTTCGTACAGCCGTGCTGAATTGGATTTGCGGGCCGCGTCGAGCATCTGCGCGAACGCTGAGCCATGGTCGCCCGCTTGTTCCGTTATTTCACTAACCAGAAGCGCGTAAAACAATTCGCCGTCGAGATTTGAGATGTAAGGAGCCTCGGCCTTGATTACGGCGCCCATTGCTGTGCTGCAGACGCTGGCTGCAATCAGGGTTAGGGTGCAAAGTCGGTGGATTCTTGACATCAGACCATAATAATCTAACCCGAAAGAGCCCCACGCACCATGCCTGAATTGCCAGAAGTTGAAGTCACCCGTATCAGCTTTGCTGACCGCATAGCAGGCGCACAGATTGCGGAAGTGCGCATGGGTAAACCGCTGCGCTGGCCACTGAACTGCAGCCCCGACGCCTTGGTTGGCCAGCATGTGCTGGCGGTGCGGCGCAGGGGAAAATACCTGCTAATAGACTTGGAACAGGGCCTTTTGCTGGTGCACCTGGGTATGTCCGGTAGTCTGTCTTTCATGCTTAACCCACCTGAGGCTGGTAAACACGACCATTTCGAATTGCGCACCTCTTTGGGTGTGCTGCGGCTCAACGATCCGCGCCGTTTTGGCGCCGTCGTGTTTGCGCCCAACGAGGCGGATGCGATGGCGCAGAAGCTGCTGGGCAAGTTGGGCATGGAGCCGCTGGGGCCAGACTTTGATACCAAGCTGTTTCACCAAGGACTGGTTAAACGCAAAGCACCCATCAAACTAGTACTGCTGGCGGGTGACGTGGTGGTCGGGGTCGGCAACATCTATGCGTCTGAGGTATTGTTCTTGGCGGGTATTCGACCGAGTACGCCGGCTGCGCGCTTAAGCCGCCCCCGGGCCGCGCGCTTGCACCAAGCCATCCGCGATGTGCTGGCGCGGGCGGTGGAGCGAGGAGGTAGCACCTTGCGCGACTTCTCCAATGCGCAGGGCGAGGCCGGCCATTTTCAGCTTGACGCCATGGTGTACGCCCGAGCCGGACTCGCTTGCAAGGTATGCGGAACCCCCATCCGGGCCATACGCCAGGGTCAGCGCTCCACATTTTTCTGTGCCCAGTGCCAGAAACCCTGAGATACAAGCCGGGGTGCAGTGCTATATTGATCAGCTAGACGGGGGGACTCTTGACTACTTCATTTAACGATCAATTTGACCAACTAGGCACCTGGCGGCGCGAATTTGCGCTGCGCCTGAAGCTGCTTGGCGAGTGGATGAAGGACAACGAACTGTTGGACGCCGCGGTCGAAGAACGCCTGAAGCGCTTGGGCACACAAGTGCGCTCTGACAAGGTGATGGTGGCCTTTGTCGCAGAGTTTTCGCGTGGCAAGTCCGAGATGATCAACGCGGTGTTTTTTGCCGGTTATGGTCGCCGCATCATGCCTGCCAGTGCTGGTCGCACCACCATGTGCCCCACTGAAATGGGCTACGACGCCGATGTGCCACCCTGCCTGCGCCTGCTCCCGATTGAGACTCGTTTGCAGCCCCAAGCCCTGATGGAATGGCGCATGGTGCCGGAAAAGTGGACCCGGATTGACCTGGATGTCAACAATCCGCAACAGTTGGCGGGGGCTTTGGAAAAAGTTGCCGAAACCCGCAAGGTCACGCAGGACGAGGCCCGGGCGCTGGGTTTTTGGCACAACCAAGCCCCCGAAGACAACCCCATGGTGGACGCCCAAGGCATGGTCGAGGTGCCAAAGTGGCGCCATGCGCTGATCAATATCGCCCATCCCTTGTTAAAGCAGGGCCTGGTCATTTTGGATACGCCTGGCCTGAACGCGATCGGCGCCGAGCCGGAATTGACGGTCAGTCTGATTCCGCAGGCCCATGCGGTGGTCTTTATCTTGGGTGCCGATACCGGCGTCACCAAGTCCGACCTGTCCATCTGGCGCGAGCATCTGATTGCCGAGTCTGGCGACACCGATGCGCGGCTGGTGGTGTTGAACAAGATTGACACCCTGTGGGACGACAAACTGAGCAGCCCCGCCCAGATCCAGGCCCAGATTGACCGGCAGAAGATCAGCACCGCAGAAATTCTGGGCATACCACGGGACCGCGTGATCGCGGTGTCGGCCCAAAAGGGTTTGGTGGCCAAGGTCACCGAAGACGAAGAGTTGCTGCAGCGCAGCTGCCTGCCCGTGCTCGAAGACGCACTGGGCCGCGGCATGATGGGCAAGCGCCAGCGCATTCTGGGTCAGGCCATGGCCGCCGGCATCACCGATTTGCGGGCCGAAACCGGCCGTGTCATCAATATCCGCAAGCGCGACATGACCGAGCAGATGATGGAGCTCAAGGGTTTGCAGGGTAAGAACTCGGCGGTCATCAAGCACATGCGTGCACGCATTTCGCAAGAGCAGGCCGAGTTCGACCTGGGCGGGGCCAAGATCCACGCGGTGCGCTCGGTACATCTGAAGCTGCTGCGCGAAGTGTTTGGCATTCTGGGTTCGACTGCGCTGAAGAAGGAAATGGCTAACCTGACCGCCACGCTACTGCAAAAGGGTTTGAAGCTGGGCGTTAAGCGGGCCTATGGCGATACCTTTGACCGTCTGCGTGCCAACCTGGAAAGGGTGCAGAGCCTGTGCGCAGAGATCCAGTCCATGCTGGCCGCTACCTTCCGCCAGCTCAATGGGGAACACGGCTTCTCGTTGCAGGCACCAACCGAGCCACAAATGGCGCAGTACCTGACCGACCTGAACATGGTGGAGCGCAGCCACGTGCAATACCTCGGTATTGGCAACGCCTTCAAACTGGCGCAGCCCGAGTTTGCCGACCGACTGGTGCGCGCACTCTCAACCCGTTTGCGTGGTATCCATGAAGCGGCGCTGGGTGACGTGGAGTTGTGGAGTAAGTCCGCCGCCGCCCAACTAGACGCGCAATTGCGCGAGCGGCGCCGCAACTTCAGCCGCCGCATCGAAGCCATCGACCGTATCCAGCAGGCCGCCGGTGGGCTAGAGGACCGCATCCAGGATGTGGACCAGCAAGAAGCCGCGTTGAGCCAAATTGAACTCAAGCTGATTGAGCTGACGGATTACCTGATTGCCGCCCATCGGCCAGCCGGTTCCGACATCGATATCGCTTCCGCCTGAGCGTGCAGGTGACACAAGGCGCCTTCGCCAGGCGGGTGGTGGCGTGGCAGGCCCTGCATGGTCGCAACGACTTGCCGTGGCAAAACACGCAAGACCCCTACCGCGTCTGGCTGTCTGAGATCATGCTGCAGCAGACGCAGGTGGTCACGGTGCGGGACTACTTTGCCCGCTTTGTTATTCGTTTTCCCGACGTTGCTTCGCTGGCTCTGGCCAGCCTGGACGATGTGCTGGGCCTTTGGAGCGGGCTGGGCTACTACAGTCGCGCGCGCAACTTGCACCGTTGTGCGCAGCAAATCATGGAATTGCATGGCGGTGCCTTCCCCAGCAGTTCCGAAGTATTGGAGACGTTGCCCGGAATAGGGCGATCTACGGCGGCGGCCATTGCATCGCTGTGTTTCGGCGAGCGCGTCGCCATTCTGGATGCCAATGTCAAACGGGTGGTGACCCGCGTATTGGGTTTTGATGCCGATTTGGCGCAAGGCGTCAATGTTCGTGCGCTGTGGGAGGCGGCTACGCAACTGCTACCCGTAGGCAAGGATGCCGCATCCGCCATGCCGCGTTACACCCAGGGCATGATGGACTTGGGCGCTACCGTGTGCCTGCCCAAAAAGCCCAACTGCGATGCCTGCCCAGTGCACCAGCATTGTGTGGCGCAAGCGGCGGGTGACCCGCAGCGCTACCCGGTGCGCACACGCACGCTCAAACGCAGCACCCAAGCGATCTGGTTGTTATGGGCGCAAAGCGCAGATGGTGCGGTATGGCTGGACAGGCGCCCCACGCCCGGCGTCTGGGCGGGATTGCATTGCCTGCCGCTGTTTGACAGTGAAGACGCACTCGTCAGCCAGGTGCCTAATGCGCTGCGCGCCGGTTTGCAAGCGTTGCCGGTCTTTACACATGTGCTGACCCACAAAGATCTGTACTTGCACACCTGGCAACTGCGCGTGCCTGCGCGTTTTGCGGGTTGGGAGGCAGGGCGCTGGATCAGCGCCGACGCATGGCCCCACGTCGGCCTGCCCGCGCCTATTCGCAAACTATTGCAGCAGGATGTTTCTGCCTGATTGCGCTGAGGCTGCGGTCAGACGGCGCCGATTTCCCGGTGCCGCGTGAGCGTGACCCATTGCGGCGTAAAGCGTTGGCTTAATTGCTCCACCAGATAGACCGAGCGGTGCTGGCCCCCGGTGCAGCCTATGGCCACGGTCACATAGCTGCGGTGGTCGCGTGCCAGGGCGTCCAACCAGTTTTCCAGAAACTGGGCGATCTGATTCAACATCAATTGCACTTCAGCCTCCGCCTGTAAAAAGTCCGCGACGGGCTGGTCACGTCCTGTGAG
>JBKJJC010000315.1:0-3053 GCA_046598245.1 Rhodoferax sp. | reverse complement strand
CCGGTAACCCCGCCCACGCAGGGTCTCTATTGGCGCCAATGTGCCATCGGGGTCTAGCTTGCGGCGTAGGCGGCCTACCAGCACCTCCAACACATTGCTGTCGCGGTCCTGGTCGTGCGGGTAGAGGTAGTCAGACAACTCTTGTTTGCTGACCACGCGGGTGCGCTCGCGCACCAAAAATTCGAGCACACGGTATTCAAACGCCGTCAGTTCCATGGGCGCACCGTTCAGTTGGGCAGTCTGCGCCGCAATGTCCAGGCTGAGCGGCCCCACCGTCAGCACATCGGTGGCGGCCTTCATAGCGCGGCGCAGCAGAGCCTTGACGCGCGCTGCCAACTCGGGATATTCAAAGGGTTTGACCAGGTAGTCGTCGGCCCCCGACTCCAGCCCCACCACCTTGTCTTGCCAGCTGCCGCGCGCGGTGAGGATGAGGATGGGCAGCGTCTTGCCATCGGCACGCAAGCGCTGCACCACGGTGAGGCCATTCAGCTTGGGCAGGCCTAGGTCGACAATGGCCAGGTCTACCGGGTACTCACGCGCCTGGAACAGGCCATCTTCACCATCGGCGGCCTGGTCCACCCGGTAGCCATCGGCTTCCAGCCGCAGTGCGAGCGAGAGCCGCAGAGGTGCATCGTCTTCAATCAGCAGCAGGCGCATGGAGATTAAAACGGCATGCCCGTGGCAGCGTCAACCATCACCACCCGAACCTCGCCACCCGCTGTGACCAGCTTGACGCGCCATGCCGAGCGGTTGCCCACCTGGGATCGGTCCACCGACAGCACCCGCCCACCAGCAACCTGCTGGGCGACGGCGGCGGCTTCGTCGCGGCCCACGTCGGCCCAGGCGGGCGCGCAGGCCAGCATCGAGGCTGCGAGCAGCCAGTGGGCAAAGTGTGAAGTCATAGTTGCCATCGTACTACCGCACGAGCGGGTTACTGGTAGCCCGAGCCAACGGGTTCCACCGACACGCGCACCTGCAGATACTGACCAGGGTTCTCGCGCATCAGCGTCGTGTAAGTCTGGCCACGGTAGTCATATGCCACGCGGTAGCCGGTCAGGCGTGCCTGCACATCGTTCACCGCTTGGCAGCGGGTGACTTGGCGTGGGGCTTCCTGCTCTTGCTCATAACGATTGTCGCGGCGGCCAGCAATGCGGTCGCCTGCAATAGCACCCACCAGCGCGCCGAGGGCTGTGGCGGCCTCGCGGCCCCCTTGGCCCCGGGTTATCTGGTTGCCCACCACGCCACCGGCCAGTGCGCCCAACGCCACGCCACCATAGTTGGGGCTGCCATAGTTGGAGCCATTGCCGCTGTAGCGCTGGGGTGGGGTCACCCAATCGGTGCGGCACTGTTCGCGTGGGGTAGAGACGTTTTCATACTGTGGCTCGGCGCTGCGCACACGGGCATTGTCAAAGAAGGTGTCGGCCTGTGCGGCAAAAGCACCAGCAGTGCAAACAAGCGTGATAACAAGACGTTTCATGGGATGCCCTTTCGGTTGGTATGGGGGCATCATGCGTGGAGATGGGTGAACGGCGGCTGAACGGATGCGAGAAATACCCGCATTGGTTTGCACTCAGAAAACGATGCGCCCATGACACCCTGTCACACAGTGGATATGACTTCGACCTCGTTGTCATAGACGTCCTGGCGCTTGTCGTACAGCGGAATGGTGGTTCCGTTAACCCGGTTGGCCACCAGCTTGCCCAGGTCGACATCAGCGATGACGATTTGCTCCATGTTGGGCACCCCTTCAGCGGCAATGCCATCCCGTGCAAACGGGAAGTCCGAGGGGGTGATTATGGCTGCTTGGCCGAAATGCAGGCCCAGACCTTCTACCGCCAAATTGCCCACCGTTCCGGTGACCGCAACATAGACTTGGTTTTCGATCGCGCGCGCGTGGCAGCAATAGCGCACGCGCCAAAAGCCCTGGCGGTCATCCGTACACGACGGGACAAAAATAATGTCAGCACCCTTTTCGCACACTTTGCGTGCCAACTCTGGGAACTCAATGTCGTAACAGATGAGGATGCTGATGCGACCATGGGGTGTATCAAATACGCGCAAATGGTGCCCTGGGTCACCCTTCCACTTTTCTTTTTCCCAACGGGTCAGGTGGATTTTGTCCTGCGTGAACACCTGGCCGTCCGGGCCAAACAGATAGGCGGTGTTGAGCAACTTTCCGTTCGTGATGGTCGGATGGCTTCCACCGATGATGTGGACGCCCCAATGGGTTGCCAGTTCGGTAAACAGGGCGACGTAACGCTCGGTGTAATCACTCATGTTGCGTACGGCTTGGCGCAGATCGCTGGTATCCATGAACGACAACAACTGGGTGGTAAAAATTTCCGGAAACATCACGAACTGCGGCTTGTAGTCACCGGCCGCCTTCATCACGAACCGAACCTGGTTTTCAAAACCATCCCAGTCGTCAATCGCGCGCAGCAGGTATTGCACCGCTGCAATGCGCACCGTGGTCTGCTGCGGTTTGTGGGCTGCGCTTTGTGCGAGATCTTTTACATTGCTCATGCAGTATTTCCCTTTTTCTGGATGGTTAACGTTGCAGTGCAGTAGGCTGCGAGGAATCGTAATCTGCATTGAGCCACACAATCAGTGCGGCATGCCCGTGGGACTCGTCGTCTTCCGGTAAGTAGCCCTCCATGATGCCGCAGTAGCGAAATCCTTCGCGCAACTGGAAACTCAATACCGGGTCTACAAAGTCACCCCATAGCACTCTCTTGGCGTACTGCTCTACAGTCATGGTGTCCGCATAAGCGTTGTAACCGGGCAATCGGCCGCACGCGATGATGCGGCGAAGATTGAGTTCTTTGCAGAGTTGGCGCCGCCCTTCATACAGTTCATGCCCCACACGCATGCCACGCACGCGCGAGTCCACAAAAACCTCTGCGCCATACAAGGTCAAACCTGCGGTATTGTGGGTATTGAAGGTGCCAGAGGCGGTGATCTCTTTCCAGCTGTGCTCGTCTGCCCATTCGTCCCACAAAATCACCAGCGAGCTGGCGCATCCAACGATTTCGCCATCAATCGTTGCGACGAGT
>JBKJJC010000101.1:0-5970 GCA_046598245.1 Rhodoferax sp. | reverse complement strand
ACCCAAATGTTCCTGGACAAAAAGCCCAAGCCCAGTCGGCAAATGCCCGGCGCTGTCGGTCAGGTTGCGGCGGGTAGTGTCATTGGGTTTTTATCCGGGCTTGTCGGCGCGGGTGGCGGGTTTATCAGCGTACCCTTTATGGTGGCACACAATATTTCCATCATCAATGCCGTCGCCACCAGTGCGGCGCTTGGCTTTCCGATTGCACTGGCCAACACGGTAGGTTATGTGATCAGCGGTGCGTCGCTGCCCGATTTACCGGCCCACTCGTTGGGTTATGTGTGGTTGCCAGCTCTGGCCGTGATCGCCAGCTGCAGCGTATTTACCGCGCCACTGGGCGCTCGGTTGGCGCACCGGCTGCCGGTGGCCAAGTTGAAAAAGGTGTTCGCCTTGATACTGTACGTCTTGGCGGGCTACATGCTCTGGAAAGGCCTGAACAGCTAATTGGCTGTCAGCGCCATGGGCAATGTGGCATACAGGTCTTCAAAGTCTTGCGCCGCCAGACCGGGCGAGCACAGAAAGCCCTGGAACGCCTCACATTGCAATCCGTGCAGAAAGTCGCGCTGGGCA
The DNA here is from genome assembly GCA_046598245.1 of Rhodoferax sp. Classification (GTDB taxonomy): domain Bacteria; phylum Pseudomonadota; class Gammaproteobacteria; order Burkholderiales; family Burkholderiaceae_C; genus Allorhodoferax. The sequence goes on along the minus strand of JBKJJC010000101.1, from coordinate 5,400 downwards.
TCGGTTTCCACACCCTCGGCAACCACGGCCATTTTGAGCGCACGGGCCATCGCAATGGTGGCGCCCACAATCGCGCGGTCACCCTCGTCCTCGGGCAATCCCATCACAAAGGCGCGGTCAATCTTGAGTTTGGAGATGGGAAATTTCTTCAGGTAAGCCAGGCTGGAATAACCGGTGCCAAAGTCATCAATCGCAAGGCTCACACCCAAGGCTGCCAAGGCCTGCAGGCGCGACAGGGTTTCGTGGATATCCTTGATCAGGATGGACTCCGTCAGCTCCAACTCCAGCAGGTTCGGGTCCAGTCCGGCCTGTTGAATGGCGTTGTCCACACGCTCGACAAAATCGCCCTGCTGAAACTGCAGCGCCGACACGTTGACCGACACAATAACCGGCCGCCCGGCCACCTGCCAGACCATAGCCTGGCGAACGGCTTCGGCCAGCACCCAGTTGCCGATGCTGATGATAAAACCCGACTCTTCGGCCAGCGGGATAAACGTAGCGGGCGACACATTGCCCAGTTCGGCATCTTTCCACCGTATCAGCGCTTCGACACCCAGCAAACGACCGTCCTGTAAAGAAATTTGGGGTTGGTAATGCAGGCGGAACAGCCCGTGCTCCATGGCCAGTCGCATCGCATGGTCCATCTTCACGCGGGACAGCAGGTCCACGTTCATTTGCGGCTGGTAGAAACGGAAGTTGCCGCGCCCACGCTCCTTGACACGAAACATGGCTGTATCAGCGCACTGGACCAGCGTGTCCAGCGTGCGGCCATCGGCCGGGTACATGGCGATACCAATGCTGCAGCCCATGGAGAAGTTCACACTGTCCAGTAGAAACGGCTGGGCCAGCTTTTCCAGAATGCGGCGGGCCACGATTTCAGCACCAATGGCATCAGCCTCCTGCAGAAAGGCAACGAACTCGTCCCCCCCGACACGGCACAGCGTATCCACCTCGCGCAGCATCTGCAGGATGCGTGCCGCGGCTTCTACCAACACCCGATCACCAAAGGCATGGCCAAGCGAATCGTTGATATTTTTGAAGCGGTCCAGATCCACAAACAACAGCGCAAAAGTCGACCCACTGCGTTGTGCAGTGCGCAGCGCCACGGCCACTCGCTGCCCCAGCAGCAGGCGATTGGGCAGGCCGGTCAATACATCGGTATAGGCCAGGGCCTCGATGCGCTTTTGGGCGTCTAGTCGCTCGGTCAGGTCACGGAAGGAGTAAACCCGACCAACCACACGGCTGCGGCTGACTTGTGGCAGCGTCACACGCTCTAGCATGCGCCCAGACCGCAACACCAACACGTCGGTGCACTCCATTTCAGGGTCATTGCCAATCACCGCCAGTCGCTCCTGGTAACCCACGGTGTCCTTGACGCACCCCCCCATGTGGGTCAATAGTGCCGCGTCGTCATGTTGATCCAGCATGTCTGGCGGAACATTCCAAAGCTCGGCAAAACGGCGGTTGAAGTGGCGCACTTCACCCACCATGTTCAATACCAAAATGCCGTCGCCAGAAGACTCCAGCGTGGCCCGCAGCTCCGACATGCGGTTTTCCAGTTGTTCTTCGGCACTGTGCTGGTCCCGCAGGTCGCGCAGACCCACCAAAAACACCGGCTCGTGGGGCGCAAGCCACACCCGACTGACCTTGCGCTCCACCGGAATAGCAACACCGTCGGTGGACCGTAACAGCGTTTCCGACAGAATATGGTCGGTCAGGCCGGCCGCGACATCTTCCCAAAAATACAGATCTTCCGGCGAGCTGGTCAGCTCCACCATCGGCTTACCTACAAACGCATCACAGGGCAACCCAACCAAGGCCGCCATAACCTGGTTCGCCATGCAGATGCGCAGGGTCTTGGGGTCTACCAAGCAGACCGCCTCTATCATGGCGTCCAATAGGGGGGCACATGCGGCGGGTGTCATACCAGCGTACCCATCTGTGAATCCACCACCCGCTCGAAGAAATAACTCACGCGCTGGCGCGGTGCCAAAAAGTCCAGTGCCGCGCTGGGCAGGCTGGAAGGTTTGAGGCTGCGGCGAATTCCGATATGGGGCGATTGTTCCAGATCGAGAATCAGCGCCTCGTGTTTGGCCACACCGGCCTCATGCACGATGATGCGGGGCTTCAAAGGGCGGCTTGAGTTAACCGACACCACCATGCCGTATCGATCGTCAATCAATTGCACCACCGAGCCGGGTGGGTAGACACCCATCATGCGGATAAAGGCACTCAACGCTGCGGTGTCAAACCGGGTTTTGAGCTGCGCAAAAATAAGCGACAGGGACTCGTGGGGTGTCATCGCCGTTGCGGTACGACTGGGGTTGCAGAGGTTGTCATAACGGTTGACCAATGCCAGAATGCGCCCCGCCACAGCCATGGACTCACCCTTGGCGTGGGTGGGGAAACCACTGCCATCGGTCAACTCATGGTGTTGCGCAATCGCCAGCAAGGCACCCTTGGACAACTCCATCGTCTTGCCGACCTGCACGCTGATAGCCACATGCTCCTGGTAAAGCCTGTACTCGGCGTTCGAAAAATTGTCTTCCAGCCAGCGCACGCGGTCTGGCAATTGGGCCTTGCCCACATCATGCAAAAACGCAGCCATGCCCAGATCGATCAACTCGGTTTGCGACAAACCCATGGCTTTGCCCAACAGCAGCGAAACCACAGTGACGTTGACCGGATGCATAGACGACTTGTCACCCGCGGCCTCTGACAACAGGCGAATGGCGGAGTCGCCCTCGCACAACAAATCGCTCACAAAGGTATTCACAAGGGTGTGGCAATGCTCCGCCGCGGCCTTGGGCTGGGTTGGTATGGCCTCCAGCATTTTTTTGTACTGCCGCACGGCATCGCCAAAACGCCGCTCACACGCCACCAGACTGCGCTGCTGGGAGGCCAGTTGCTCGGCACGTTGCTGGCGCAGCGCGGCGTTGCGGTGCGCGGCTTGGGCCCGCTCAACAGCGGCGGCATCCATCACCGGTTTGGCAACAGTTTCAGTAGGTTCTGGGTCGCTCTTGGCGAGATTGACACGCACGCGCTCCAGGCCCAGGCCGCGAATGGTGTCGATTTGCTTGGCCGACGTGAGTTTGAAGCTGCCTATGGGAAAAGGGTGCGCCAGCCAGCCGACGTCCAGCTCGACGAACAGGCCTAGGCGCAAGGACTTCACGTCCAACAACTCGACACCTTCGTCGCTGCTTTTCATGTGCCATCCTTCAACGATTCACACAACCCAAGCTCGCCTGCCGCCGGCTTGCTCTAACGCAACCCTGCCGTACAGCAAAACGCACTCCAATGCCCCAAAAAATAGGCCATACGCTTAATCTAACACCAGCATACCCATGTCTTTAGTGCGTTTGACCCAATACTACGCGTCTTATGGGCCCGCGCCATCCCATGAACATGGCAGTTGTTGGGTAGACATGAAAAAACCCGCCATAGCGGGTTTTTTGACTCCATGTCGCGGCTCTTCCCGCGAAACAACTAGCCCATGTGCAGGCCACCGTTGACCGAAAACTCGGCGCCTGTTGCGTATCCGCCCTCGTCAGACGCCAACCACGCGATGATGGAGGCAATCTCACCGGGTTCACCCAGGCGTTTAACCGGCACGGTGGCAATGATCTTGTCCAGCACTTCCTGGCGAATGGCCTTGACCATGTCCGTACCGATGTAGCCTGGGCTCACCGTGTTGACGGTCACGCCCTTGGTAGCCAGCTCTTGCGCCAACGCCATGGAAAAGCCGTGCATGCCGGCCTTGGCTGCTGAATAATTGGTCTGACCCGCCTGACCCTTGACGCCATTGACGGACGAGATGTTGATGATGCGGCCCCAGCCCTTTTCCACCATATCACCAACCACCTGCTTGGTGACGTTGAACATGCTGTTGAGGTTGGTCTCGATCACGGTGTCCCAGTCTTCGCGCGTCATCTTCAGGAACATGCGGTCCTTGGTAATACCCGCGTTGTTGATCAGCACATCAATGCTGCCATGCTCCGTCTTGGCCTTGGTGAAGGCATCCACGGTGGAATCCCAATTGCCGACATTGCCCACCGAAGCGTAGAAGGTGAAGCCCAACGCAGCCTGCTCAGCAATCCACTTCGCATGGTCACGGGTTGGGCCGCAGCCGGCAATTACCGTGAAACCCTCTTTGTGCAAGCGCTGGCAGATGGCGGTACCGATGCCGCCCATCCCACCCGTTACGTATGCTACTTTTTGACTCATATTTTCTCCTCTTTAGTTTTACTTGCTACAAACTTAATAGCTACTGGCCCAATAAAAACGGGGGCTAGAAGCCAATTTAACCAATTACCAAATTTCTACCTTTCAATCGTCAGCGCCACGCCCATGCCACCGCCAATACACAGGCTGGCGATGCCCTTCTTGGCGTTGCGGCGCTGCATCTCGTGCAACAGGGTCACCAAAATACGGCAGCCAGACGCACCAATGGGGTGGCCAATGGCGATGGCACCACCGTTGACATTGACCTTGCTGGTGTCCCAGCCCATCTCGTTGTTCACCGCGCAGGCCTGGGCGGCAAAGGCTTCGTTGATTTCCAGCAGGTCCAGGTCTTGCGGCTTCCAACCGGCGCGCTCCAGCGCTTTGCGGGATGCCGACACCGGGCCCATGCCCATTAGCGCCGGGTCTAGGCCACTGGTGGCAAAACTGGCGATGCGGCCCATGGGTGTCAGGCCCAGGGCGGCGGCCTTCTTGGCCGACATAACCATCACGGCAGCGGCACCGTCGTTGATACCGGATGCATTGCCTGCGGTCACGCCACCAGCCTTGTCAAATGCGGGGCGCAGACCGGCCAGAGCGTCGGCGTTGGACTTGCGGTTGATGAACTCGTCCGCCGCAAACACGATAGGGTCGCCCTTCTTCTGCGCAATGCTGAAAGGCACGATTTCATCGACAAATTTTCCGGCGTCTTGTGCCGCAGCGGCCTTTTGCTGGCTGGCCAGCGCCAGTGCGTCCTGCATGTCGCGGCTGATGCTGTAGGCCTTGGCCACGTTCTCGGCTGTAATGCCCATGTGGTACTGGTTGTAGACGTCCCACAGGCCGTCGACGATCATGGAGTCGGTCATCTTCCAGTCGCCCATGCGCTGGCCGTCGCGGCTGCCCAGCAGCACATGGGGGGCGGCACTCATGTTTTCCTGGCCCCCGGCGATGATGATCTCGCTGTCGCCCCAGGCCACGGCTTGGGCCGCCAGCATCACAGCCTTCAAGCCAGAGCCACAGACCGCGTTGATAGTCAAACCGGGGGTTTCTTTGGCCAGGCCGCTTTTGATGACCGACTGGCGGGCCGGATTTTGCCCTGACCCTGCCGCCAGCACCTGGCCCAAAATCACTTCACCAATCTGGTCCGCCAGTCGGTCATCAAAAGCGGCCTGGCCAAAGAAA
>JBKJJC010000112.1:0-4941 GCA_046598245.1 Rhodoferax sp. | reverse complement strand
AGAAGAAATCAAAAAACCAAAACAGCCGAGGAAACCAGACAGAAAAACCGGACAATCTAATAGCTACAAAAGCGGACAGTTCTATTTGCTCTCAACACAAGGCACCCCATCCCCATTGCCGTCCATCTTCATGCCCGGGCAGTTTTGCAGGAATAGCGTCGCTTCTTTGCATGAAGTCATCTGGCTGCACATATTGCGCCCATCGCACTTGAAGTCGGCAGGCACTGCCAGCTTGGCGGGCGAGAGCAACGCTGCCGCGGCCGCTAAAGGCGCAGCCACCGGCGCTAGCACTTGCGGTACAGACTCGTACTTGGAAGCCCTGGTCATAAACCGGTTGTAGCCAACCACTGCCAACACGCAGATCAACAGCAGCACTACAAAAGTCTTGCCCGTCCAACCTGGCGCATCATCCCCACTTGCACCCCGCCGCATTCTTATCGGCTTCACAGCGGCTTTGACCGTCTGATCACCGGGGCGCAGCACTTGCACTGCACGCTTCTTGCCATCGCGATCAGGTTCCACTTCAAAGGACAGTGCCTCACCCACCACGGGCGGGGGCGCGTTGCGCGCAAAGGCGGAGATGTGCACGAACAATTCCGCCCCACCATCATCGGAAACGATGAAGCCAAAGCCCCGGTCGGCATTCCATTTCTTCAGGCGACCTTTGTACCGCGTGGCCATGCAATTCGCTCCTTCTCTGTCGGCCTCGTATGCAGGCACATCGACGATCTGTATGGGATTTTAGGGGTGCAGACTTGCTACGTTTTCAGTAGCATCTAAAGCTTTCCGCACGGGGGCTAGAGGCCAATTTGGCATATGTCCCCTTCCACTGTTCGATAAAAACGGTTTCTGGATATGCAAATGGATGTATTCACCCCTAAGCCATGTCAGTTCACCTTCCACCAGCAGGTGCAGCGCTCAGCTGGGCGACTGCAATTTGCTCTGAGTCACTTCCCACGATGTACGCCATCCAAGCCTGCGCTGCGGCATGTCATTGGTGCCCATGATGATGCGGGTCAGATCGCAGTGATCCAATCCACCGTCGCTCTCAATAATCCACTGGTACCGCTGCACTAAGTCGTTTAGCGAACCCAGATCCGAGCGGCTATCGGTTCTTGCATAGACACCTTCGTGGTAATCCACCGTCGCCCGTTCGATGGCATCTTCGCCAAATGTACGCATCTGCAGAAGCTGGGCCAGCCCCGCAAGCAACATGGTGGGGAGCGTCTCAACCGTCACAGGTTTTTGACCTTGAAGCAGGATGAAGGAAAGCAAGGTTATCTCGCTCATGAAAACGTGGGCATTGCGCCGCCCGACATCGAACCGATTGACGTACAAGTGTGGTTTGCGACAGCTTTGCTATCTTTTACATAGCTGATTAGACATATTTCACGGGGGCTGGAGGCACTTTTCTCTCTAATCGACTCACCAGGTGGCGCAGAGTCTTGCACAGCGCAGCGGCCACCATCGGGCGAACGCTTAACGGCGGCGCACGCTGCCGATCACCAGCGTGCCGTCAGCGCTGCGCTCGCTGACCACCCATTTGAGCGCAGCGCGCGGGTTGCTGCGTTTGTCGCGTGCTGCCAGGCGCACGCTGTACAGGTCGGCGCTCAGGGTGGGCAGGGTCCATGAGCCCTGCACCGATTGCGTCACGCCGGCGCCGAGCAGGTTGCTCAGGTTGAGGGTGAGCGGCCCGCTCCATTTGACGACGCCGCTGCTGTTGACCAACTCAATTTGTACTGTCCACGGTTCGTAGGTGGGCGCGTTGCCCAGACTGCGCACGGTGGTGGTGACGGTCAACTGGCCGGCCGTGGTGACGGCAACGGTGGCGTTGTCGACGCTGTATCGGTAGCCTAGTTCGCGCCCCAGCGCGAGAATGTCGGCCTTTTCGGTCGGAGTGAACGAGTTCCAGCGGTCGGCATCGGGCAAGTTGGTGGCGAAGTTGCCGTTTCCTACGTTTGAGATGTGGAATGTGGCGGCCTGTTCACGTGCGGTGGCGGCGTTGTTTTGCGTGTCGCCCGATTTGAACGGGCAAAACTCAGCTACGAAAGGGGCTTTTTGCCACTGGTTCTTGAACAAATCCCACTCCGTCGGGCGGTTGGTCCATTGGTCGAAATAACCGAAGCGGCTCAGGCAATCGACCCGCAAGCCGACTGGTTTGGTGGTGATGGTTTGCTGGAACAGGCCATAGCTGAGTGCGTCTTTGTTGCTGTAGGGGATGAACATGACGTGTTGCTGGCGCGGGAAGACGTCAAAGTGCATCTTTGCGTATTCGCGCTTGTTGGCGTCGGTGACGGGCGTGATACCGGCTGGTGGGCTGGTGTAGGCCGCCGATTTCATAGCCCATTCTCCATACTGCCCGTACATGCCGACGTCGATCCAGGCGATGGCGTCGTTGTCGGCGCCTATCGTTTGGGCAAGGGCCTGCAGCAAGGCGCGGGAGCGTTGCATCAAGTAGGGGTCGTTCCAGTCGGGGATGAAGGTCAGGCCGGGGTCAGCCGCATCGGTGTCGGCCCAGAAGCCGCAGCCTTGTTGGCACAGGGGGTTGTTAACCAGATAGGCGGGGGCGTACAGCACGTCGTCGTCGTAACCGGACATCATGCGCAGGCGAAAGGCGAACTTGCGGCCTTGGCTGCGCGCCGTCTGCAAGTCGTTGACGATGCTGGTGAAGTTGTATTGGCCTTCGGCCGTTTCCAGATCGCGCCAGTAGTAGCGGCGGTAGCTGTCCAAGGCCGGGGCGCTTTGCGGCACCAGTTCCTGGTTTTGCCAGCGATAAAAGCCGCGCATGGGGTTGATGGTGGTGTCGTTGGCGAGGGCAATGGCCGTGAAGCTGCGGGTGCTGTTGCTCGCCTCCCAACCCAACTTGATCTTGCCGGCATGGACCGCTAGCAGGGGCGACGTTAGTGCCAGGATGGCGCAGCCTTGCAGCAGGATGCGGGAAATGGGTGTTAGTGACAGCATAAGATTCCTTACTCGCAATGGGTTTGGCAATGGCTGTTCGAAACACGCATTGCGCCTCAATGCACACTGTGTCGCGAGCGCAAATACTAGCACCGCAGTGATGTAATAAAGAGCAAACAGATTCTCTGTTTCAAAAACGTGTAACACATATGAAGAGGCCGGTGGTGGCTACTGAGGGGTGCCACTTAGCTCGTCCAAGATAGGGCAATCAGGCCGCTCATTGCCATGGCAGCAGTGCACCAAATGTTGCAAAGTCTTACGCATTGACTCCATTTCCGCGATCTTGCGATCAAGCTCCGCCAAGTGCACGCTGGCCACTTTCTTCACACTGGCGCTGGGGCGCCTGCGGTCTTGCCACAGTTTCAACAAATCGGCAATCTCGGCCATCGAGAAGCCCAGGTCGCGCGAACGCTTGATGAAGCGCAGGGTGTGCACCTCGTTGTCCGCGTAACGTCTGTAGCCCGCTTCGGTGCGGCCCACCTTGGGCAGCAGACCCAGCGATTCGTAGTGCCGCACCATCTTGGCCGACACGCCCGCGCGTTCTGCGGCCTCGCCAATGTTGTATTTGAGTTCCAGCTTGGTCATTTGGTACTCCCTTTCCAGCGGCGCAGCAGCAGCGCATTGCTGACAACACTCACGCTAGAGAACGCCATGGCAGCGCCCGCCACGATGGGGCTGAGCAGCCCAAACGCCGCCAGCGGTATTCCGACTATGTTGTAGACGAAGGCCCAGAACAGGTTCTGGCGGATCTTGGCGTAGGTGCGGCGCGAGATGTCAATAGCGTCGGCCACCAGCGACGGGTCGCCGCGCATCAGCGTGACGCCCGCCGCGTGCATGGCGACATCGGTGCCGGTGGACATGGCGATGCCCACATCGGCCGCCGCCAGCGCGGGCGCGTCGTTGATGCCGTCGCCCACCATCGCCACCACGTCACCTGCAGATTTGAAGCCCGCCACGATGCGCGCTTTGTCTTCAGGCAGCACCTCGGCGTGTACTTCGTCGATGCCCAGCGCCAGAGCCACCCCCGCCGCGCTGCCTTTGTTATCCCCCGTCACTAGGGCGGAGCGTACGCCGATGCGCCGCAGCTTCTCAATCGCCTCGCGCGCTTGCGGCTTGACCGCGTCGCCAAACGCCAGCAGGCCCACCAGGCGCGGTTGAGCGGTGACGTCGGCCACCCAAGATACGGTGCGACCCAGGTGCTCCAGCTCTTGGGCGCGCGCAGACAAGGTACCCATTTGCACACCCAGCTCACTCATCCAGCGCGTGCTGCCCAGTCGCAGTTCGCGCCCCGCCACTGCCGCCGAGACTCCACGGCCTGCGACTGCTTTGGAACCGCTTGCTTGGTTAATGGCCACGCCTTCGCGGGCAGCGGCGGCCATCACCGCCTTGGCCAGCGGGTGCTCGCTTCCTGACTGCACGGCCGCCGCGTCCGCCAGCAATGCCAGCAGCGACTGGGGCTCACCATTGGGCGACTCGTAGGCAACAAGCTCGGGCTTGCCCTCGGTCAGGGTGCCGGTCTTGTCGAAGGCGACCACGTTCACCTTATGGGCGACTTCCAACGCTTCAGCGTCTTTGATCAAGATGCCGCGTTGCGCCGCAACGCCGGTGCCTGCCATGATGGCGGTCGGCGTGGCAAGACCCAGCGCGCACGGGCAGGCGATGACGAGCACCGCGACCGCGTTGAGGATAGCGACCTCCCAATCACCGCCGAACAGGCCCCAGCCCATGAGCGTGAGCAACGCCAAGCCCATTACCACCGGCACAAACACTTCGCTCACCTGGTCCACCAAACGCTGGATGGGTGCCTTCTTGGCCTGCGCGGATTCGACCAAGCGCACGATGCGCGCAAGCGTCGACTCCGCACCGATGGCGGTGGCCTCGATCAACAACAAGCCTTCGGCATTGACCGATCACGGTTACCTTGTCGCCAGGGCGCTTGGCCACCGGCAGGCTTTCGCCGGTGATGAGCGACTCGTCCAC
>JBKJJC010000165.1:0-4095 GCA_046598245.1 Rhodoferax sp. | reverse complement strand
AGGTCGAGCCCACCGAGTCGGCCAGCGCCACCACATCGGCGGGTGACTCGGGGTGGACCAAGACCTTGGCCATGGGGTGGTCTTTTTTAAGCGCCTCCAACTCAAACGCCTTGAATTCGTCGTGCACGATGCAGGCGCCATTCCAGAACACCATGTCGGCACCGGTTTCCCGTTGGATATAACCACCCAAGTGGCGGTCGGGTGCCCACAGAATCTTCTGGCCCTGGTCTTTGAGGGCGCGCACGATGTCCAGCGCGCAGCTGCTGGTGACTAGCCAGTCAGCCCGCGCCTTGACGGCGGCGCTGGTGTTGGCATAAACCACTACGGTGCGGTCGGGGTGGGCGTCGCAAAAGGCATTGAATGCGTCTATCGGGCAGCCCAGGTCGAGCGAGCAGGTGGCGTCCAGGTCGGGCATCAGCACGCGCTTTTCGGGGGACAAGATTTTGGCGGTCTCACCCATGAACTTCACGCCCGACACCACCAGCGTCTGCGCCGCATGGTCGCGGCCAAAGCGGGCCATCTCCAGCGAATCGCTGACCAGCCCACCGGTCTCTTCGGCCAGATCCTGCAGGTCGGGGTGCACGTAGTAGTGCGACACCATGACAGCGTTTTTCTCTTTGAGCAGGCGGCGCACTTTGTCTTTCAGTGCGGCGCGCTCGGCCTGCGTGGGCTCTACCGGTACTCGGGCCCAGGCGTGGCGCGTGCTGCAAACACCGGGCTCGCCGTTGGCGGTGTTTTCGGGTTGTTCGTAGTCCACGCTGAGGGTGGCGGTCGGGTGGAACGTCACCACGGCCGAGGGCGTGTTCGTGGGGGTGATTTGCATGGTCAGGCTCCGGCAAAAGGGTCAAAGCGCATGGAGTAGTCGGTGGCCTTGACGTCCTTCGTCAGGGTGCCAATGGAGATGCGGTCTACGCCGGTTTCGGCCAACGCGCGCAGGCCCTCCAGCGTGACGCCGCCCGAGATTTCGAGAATGGCGCGCTCATCTCCCCTGGCTGTGTTCATGCGCACCGCCTCGTGCAGCGTGGGCAGGTCCATATTGTCCAGCAGCAACATACGCGCTCCTGCGTTCAGGGCCTGGGCCAGTTGCTCCAGGGTTTCCACCTCGATCTCGATAAAAGCTGCCTGGCCCGCAAGCTTGTCCGCCTCCAGTAGTACCTGGGGTATGCCGCCGGCCGCGGCAATGTGGTTTTCCTTGATCAGGATCGCGTCATACAGGCCGACCCGGTGGTTGGTGCCGCCGCCGCAGCGCACCGCGTATTTTTGCGCCAGGCGCAGGCCGGGCAGCGTCTTGCGGGTGTCGACGATTGCCGCGCGGGTTCCCCTTACCTGGGCCACATAGGCGGCGGTCTTGGTGGCCACGCCGCTGAGCAGTTGCAGGAAGTTGAGCGCGGTGCGCTCGGCCGTTAGCAGGGCCTGGGCATTGCCCTGCACCTCAAGCACCACCTGGTTGGCCTCGCAGAGGCCGCCATCCTGCACGTACCACGTGATTCGGGCCTGCGGGTCTAGCGCCAATATTGCCGCCTGCACCCAGGCCTGGCCGCAGACTACCGCGCTTTCGCGGGCCAGCACCCGGGCGTTGCCTTGTCGTGTTGGGTCTATCAGGCCTGCGGTCAGGTCGCCGTCGCCCACGTCTTCCGCCAGGGCACGCGCCACGTCGGACTGGGCCAGCTTTTCCAAGGACTGGGCGGAGAAATCAAATGACTTTTGCATAGGTAATGGGTTCTAAATGCGCGCCGTGGGGTGCCATACACTACCCGGCGTCGTTTGGGGCGGTCTTTGGATGGTACACATCTGGCCGCCGGTCTTCTTTTAATCCGCCAAAAGCCATGTTCAGAACCCTGCTCAAATCCAAGATCCACCGCGCCAGCGTGACACACTGTGAACTCAATTACGAAGGCTCCTGTGCCATCGATGAAGACCTGCTAGACGCCGCCAACCTGGGCGAAAACGAGCAGGTGCACATCTGGAACATCAACAACGGTGAACGTTTCGTCACCTACGCGATCCGCGCCGAGCGCGGTAGCCGCATCATCTCGGTGAATGGTTCAGCGGCTCGGCGCGCTGCCGTGGGTGACTTGGTCATCATTGCCGCTTTTGCCCAAGTGCACGAGGACCAGGTGAAGGGGTTTGAACCCAAGCTGGTGTTTGTGAACCCGGACAACCGGATCAAGGAAGAGCGTTCCACCATCCCCATCCAGATGGCTTGAGGCAATATATGCCTTTAGCCCCCGTGGAATAAAGGTTTATTGCTATCAAATTAGGAGTAATTTAGCGCACCAGGCGCAATGCACCGGAGGGGGTGTCCGCCAGCTTAAATACGGCAACCGTCTCCACCAGATCGCCCGCCTGCGACTTTAGGCTGGCAGCGGCGGCGGCCATTTCTTCCACCAGTGCCGCGTTTTGTTGGGTGGTCTGGTCCATTTGGGTCACCGCCTCTCCGATCTGGGCCACGCCAGCCGCTTGCTCGTTGCTGGCCGCGCTGATCTCTCCCATGATGTCGGTCACCCGCTTGATGGAGGTAACCACCTCGGTCATGGTTTCGCCGGCTTGGTCTACCAGGGCAGTGCCTTGTTCTACGCGCTCCACGCTGGTGCCAATCAGGCGTTTGATCTCTTTAGCCGCCTCCGCCGAGCGCCCCGCCAGCGATCGCACCTCGGATGCCACCACGGCAAAACCCCGGCCCTGTTCGCCAGCCCGCGCCGCTTCGACCGCAGCGTTCAAGGCCAGAATATTGGTCTGGAAGGCAATGCCGTCGATAACGCTGATGATGTCGGCAATCTTGCGGCTGGATTCGTTGATGCCTTTCATGGTCTCCACCACCTGGCCGACAACCTTGCCACCCTGGATGGCAACCGTGGAGGCATTCATGGCCAATTGGTTGGCCTGGCGCGCGCTGTCTGCGTTTTGCTTGACGGTGGCGCTAAGTTCTTCCATGGAGGCTGCGGTTTCTTGCAGGGAGCTGGCCTGGTGTTCGGTGCGTGCCGACAGGTCATGGTTGCCCTGTGCAATCTCGGCACTGGCCGCGGAAACCCGTTCGGCATTGCCCCGCACGGCGGCCACAATGTCCTGCAAATGCTGGCGCATGTTTTCCAGCCCCATCAGCAAGGTTGACGTTTCATCCTTGCCCGCTGCCCGCAGTGCAACGGTCATGTCTCCCTCGCTCATGCGGTGTGCGCTGATGGCGGCCAACGCCAACGGGCGTGTCACGTGGCGGCTGACCAAAATGCCCAGCGCTACACCCATTGCCACACTGAACAACACCAGCACAGCGGTAATGTTGCGGCTGCGTTGGTAAAGCGCCGTGTTGGCGTCTGCCAAAGCTTTGGCCTCCTGTTCCTTGAGTAGCGACAGACCCGACATGGCATTGCCCAGTTGGATGCTGGGTGGTGCCACCTCTTCTTTCAGAAAGGTGGTGAGGTCGTTGGGCTCCTGCATCTCTGCGCTTTTCAGGCGGGTCAGCAAAGCGGCGACCTTTTGTTTGTCTTTGGCGGCAGCCTCGCGCAACTTCTCCAACTGCTGTTTGCCTTCTGCGGAGGCAAAGAGGGGGGTGGCCTGTTCAATCAGACTGTCGCTTTTGTCTCGCCCTTCGTGCACGCGTTTGAGTGCCCCCGAGCGGTCTGCCATGCCGGTGGCCAGCATGGCGTCCCGCAAAGCCACCACCGCCTTGAGGCGCTCCACATTGGCTTCTTTGAATAGCGACAGTCCGATCAGTTCACGCTCGTACAGCAACGTGTCGGCATCGTCAATCTGCTTCATGTTGTAGATGGCAAAACCGCCGAGCGCCGCGCCGAGTAAGGCTACGGCAGTAAAGGCCGCAACCAGCTTGCTGGCTATTTTGAAGTCTGAGAGCTGCATGGCGGTGTGTCCTGGTTGTAGTACCCCGAATCCAACGGTCGGCGTCCTTTTTTCAGGCCACTATAGCCATATGCAGGTCAAATAGGCAATAGGGTTCTTACGCGCCATCTGGCGCACATGTCGCCAGCATCGCTTCGCCCCAGTCCCAGGGGCCGACCAGGGTGAGCGTTAGGCTTGTCCATTCACCTTCGGTCCGAGAGTGGCAATCTAGATCCCAAACACCCCCCCCCCCCCCCCCCC
>JBKJJC010000174.1:0-12343 GCA_046598245.1 Rhodoferax sp. | reverse complement strand
CGATCATGGAGTCGGTCATCTTCCAGTCGCCCATACGCTGTCCGTCGCGGCTGCCCAGCAGCACATGCGGGGCGGCACTCATGTTTTCCTGGCCACCGGCGATGATGATCTCGCTGTCGCCCCATGCCACGGCTTGGGCCGCGAGCATCACAGCCTTCAAGCCCGAGCCGCAGACCGCGTTGATGGTCAGCCCTGGGGTCTCTGTCGCCAGGCCGCTTTTGATAACGGACTGGCGGGCCGGGTTTTGCCCCGACCCTGCCGCCAGCACTTGGCCCAAAATCACTTCACCAATCTGGTCCGCGCCCAAACCGGTTCTTTCCAGCAAGGCCTTGATGACCGCAGCGCCCAGCTCAGGCGCGGGCGTCTTGGCCAGCGTGCCGCCAAATTTTCCGACGGCGGTGCGGGCGGCTGAAACGATGACGATGTCTTCCATTTTTACTTCCTTCAGTGGGTCACAATTAACTTTTTGCTTTTACGTAGCTGCCTGGTGCTGGCTGCAGGGCTTTGTATTTGCCTTTTCCGTAGGTCTTGGGTGCAGCGATTTGCTTGCCCGCGTGGCCTTTAAGCCAGGCAGACCAATCCGTCCACCAACTGCCGGGGTGCTCTTGTGCACCCTCCAGCCACGCGGTTTGGGACTTGGGCAACTTGCCATCGGCACGTATCCAATGGCTGCGCTTGTTCTTGGAAGGTGGGTTGATAACACCGGCAATATGACCAGAGGCACCCATCACAAAACGCTTCTTGCCTGGCAACACCTGGGTCGACGCATAGGCACCACCAATGGGCACGATGTGGTCTTCGCGCGAGCCATAGATGTAGACCGGAATATCCACGGCCGTCAGATCGACCTTCTCACCACAAACGGTGAGTTTTCCCGGCTTGATCAGGTTGTTTTCCAGATAGGTGTTGCGCACATACCAGGCGTAATAGGGGCCGGGCAGATTGGTGCTGTCGGAGTTCCAGTACAGCAGGTCAAACGGCGGCGGCGTCTCACCCTTGAGGTAGTTGCCCACCACATAATTCCAGACCAGGTCATTGGGGCGCAAAAAGCTGAAGGTGCTGGCCAGGTCTTGCCCCTTCATCAAGCCGCCCTGGCCCATTTCTTTCTCGCGGTATTCGACACAGGCCTCGTCAATGAACAAGTCCAGAATGCCGGTGTCGGTAAAGTCCAGCAGGCTGGTCAACAGGGTTGCGCTGGTGACAGGTACTTCACCGCGCGCCGCCAGCACTGCCAATGCCGTGCCCAGCATGGTGCCTCCTACGCAAAAGCCCAAGGCATTGATGCTGGGTGCACCGGTGATCTCTTGTGTGACCGCAATGGCCTTGATAACGGCCTGCTCGATGTAGTCGTCCCAGGTCGCCTTCTCCATGGACGCGTCGGGGTTGCGCCAGCTGACAACAAAGGTGCGGTGGCCCTGGGCCACGGCATAACGTACCAGCGAGTTCTCGGGTTGCAAATCCAGAATGTAAAACTTGTTGATGCAAGGCGGCACCATCAAGAAGGGCTTCTCATACACCTTGGCGGTCAGCGGCTTGTATTCGATGAGCTGGAAAAATGGATTCTCAAAGACCACGGCGCCTTCGGTGGTTGCCACGTTTTTACCCACCTCAAACAGGCTCTCATCCGTCATCGAAACATGGCCTTGCTGCAGGTCGTGCATCAGATTCTGCATGCCCTTAGCAATGCTCTCGCCCTTGGTGTCTATGGCTCTCTTTTGGGCTTCGGCGTTGAAGGCCAAGAAATTACTGGGTGCAGAAGCGGCCATCCACTGTTCGATGGCAAAGCGGATGCGGTTGCGGGTCTTGACATCGGACTCCACCGCGTCGGCCAAACCCAGCATGGTGCGGGCATTCAGCAAATAGACCGCCGCAGAATACGCCGCCACCGGGTTGCTGCCCCAGGCCTCGCCCGCGAAGCGTTTGTCGCCCCCGGTAGGCGGTGTTGACATGCCCTGGCTGAACAGGCCCATGACGTCCTGCAGGTACTGCTGTTGCAGCGCTTGCAACTTGTCTTGCGCAAAACGAATCTCCGGTTGGGCGGCAGGGGTGGCCTTGGGCATGCCAGCCCCCGGTACGCCCAGATCCATGCTCTGCAGGGACTGAATGGCCTTGCTCCAGTTGTCGGTCATGGACTGCTGAAACTGCTGGGCGGCCTGGGTCCAGAATTCGGAGGAGTTTTGCGTCACACTGTCACCTTTTCAATTGTCTGCTTGCAGGCCGTAGTATCTCAGCATACGGCCTACGGTTACCTGACATGTGGTAAACCCGCAGTGCTGCTATGTACCTTATTCCTATCGCCTGGTTGTATGTCGTCGTCATGATGGCTGTGGCCGAAGCCACCAACTCCAACGGCACTATTCTGGGTGCCATTGTGACCTTTGTTCTTTACGGTTTGTTACCAATTGGGCTCATTCTGTATTTCATGGGGGCACCGGGTCGCAAGCGAGCGATTCGGGCGCGTGATGCGGCCGAGCTGCAAGCTGCCCAGGCACACGCCGCGGCCACACAGACCACCAATGCGCAGGCCTCAAGCCAACCAGATGCAGGCAGCTTGGCGGCCACTGATGCGGTCGCGCCTGTGGGAAAAGAACCGTAGCGGGTTGCCCACGGTGCACCACGGCGCACTGCCATCGTTGCCAAAGATTTGGCGAACACCTAAAGCAGCCAGCCGCTGACGGGCCAGCGCCGGAAGATTAGCCAACCACTTGCCGCCGGGAAGCGGTTGAAAGCAGGCCGCAGCCTGCACGTCGGTGCGGGTGAACGCGGCGACCACATCATCGCCCACTTCAAATGCATCCGGTCCTATGCACGGCCCCAACCATGCTATCAAATCGATAGCTACATCGCTATATTTATCGGGGGCTATAGGCATAAATTGCTTGTAAACACATTCCAGAACGCCTACCCCGTCTATGCCAGCCAGTCCGCGCCACCCCGCGTGCACCGCGGCCACCTGGGTGCCTTGCACATCACACAACAGCACGGGCAGACAATCGGCCACCATGATGGCGCAGGCCAGGCCGCGTTCGCGGGTTATGGCGCCGTCGGCTGAGGCGCCATCGGGTGTGTCAAGGGCAAGCCGCAACATGTCGATGCCATGCACCTGGTTCAGAAAAACAGGCTTGACTCCCAACGCCTGTTGCACCACTGCCCGGTTGCGTGCTACAGCGTTGGCACCATCTCCGACATGTGAACCCAAGTTCAGGCTGTCGTACGGCGGCACGGATACCCCGCCACTGCGCGTGGTGCAAACGGCTCGTACATTGGCAGGCACGGGCCAGTCGGGCAGCAGCCAATCGGAAGCCTGTATGGGAGCAAGTGTCATGCGGGCAAGGATAAACCAAGCCCGTTACTATTGAGCCCTGCACGCTGCAACACCACCCATCTCGCACCAAGGCCAACACCCATGATTCTTGAAATTGCCGACATCCGCATCCACCCCGGCCAGAATGCCGCCTTTGAAGACGCCATCCAGCGCGGCCTGGCCACCGTCATCAGCCAGGCCAAAGGGGCCAGGCGTTTCTCGGTCAACCGTGGTATCGAAAGCGCCGAGCGTTATGTACTGCAAATTGAATGGGACACGCTAGAAGACCACACGGTGGGCTTTCGCCAGTCCGAGGCTTTCAACCAGTGGCGCGCCATTGTGGGACCGTTCTTTGCCGGCCCGCCTACCGTGGAGCACTTTGACCTGGTGACCCAGTCAGTCTGAAGACCCAGTCGCCAGATACGTCCATTGCTTCTGAGAACTACCCGCCATGTCCTATGTTGTAACTCCACCCGCCACCGTCGGCCTACCCGTGGTTGGCCTCAGCGATCAGTTCCCCGTGCACCGCATCTACTGCGTGGGCCGCAACTATGTAGAACATGCCCAAGAGATGGGCCACAGCGGGCGTGAGGCGCCCTTCTTCTTCATGAAGCCAGCAGATGCCGTATTGCTGGCCAAACACGGCACAACCGTCGTCATGCCCTACCCCAGTCTGACTGCCAACCTGCACCACGAGATCGAGCTGGTGGTTGCGATTGGCGTCGGGGGTGCGAACATCAAGGATGCTGACGCGGCCCAGCACATCTATGGCTACGCCGTAGGTCTGGACATGACGCGGCGCGACCTGCAAAACGACATGAAAAAGCAGGGCCGCCCCTGGTGCATTGGCAAGGGCTTTGACCATTCAGCACCGATTGGCCCCATAACGCCCGCAGCACAGGTTCCCAATATTGGCAACGCGGCCATCCACCTGCAGGTCAACGGCCAGGACCGCCAGCGCAGCAACGTTGCCAAGCTGATTTGGAACATTGCCGAGACCATTGAACAGTTATCAGCCGCATGGACCCTGCAACCCGGCGATCTGATCTTTACCGGCACGCCCGAAGGTGTGGGCGCCGTGGTGCAGGGCGATACCTTGGTGGGCGGTATTGATGGCCTGCAAAGCATTGCTGTGCGCGTGGAGTAAGACTCTAAATCCCCCACCCAACCACAATCGATTCACCCAACAAGACCATGCTGCGCAGCCCCATCAAACATTGCAAAGAGTGCGGCAACGCCGTTGCCTACCGCCTGCCAGACGACGGCGACACCAAGGAACGCGCCGTCTGCCCGGCCTGTAAAACAGTGCACTACGAAAACCCACTGAACGTGGTGGGCACGATCCCCCATTGGGGCGACAAGGTGCTGCTGTGCAAACGCAACATCGAGCCGCGCTGGGGCAAGTGGACGCTGCCAGCCGGTTTTATGGAGTTGAATGAAACCACCGCCGAAGGCGCGGCGCGCGAGACCGATGAAGAAGCCGGTGCGCAGTTTGAAATGCTGGGTCTGTTCACCCTGTTGAACGTCGCGCGGGTCGGCCAGGTGCACCTGTTCTACCGCGCCCGCCTGCTCAGCGAAGAATTCAACCCGGGCACCGAGACGATAGAAGCCCGGCTGTTTGCAGAAGACGAGATTCCCTGGGACGAGATCGCCTTTCGCACCGTCAAGGAAACCCTAGAGCGCTACTTTGCCGACCGCAAGACCGGACACTACGGCATTCACCAGATGGACATTGTGTAACCCATGGCCACGAACAAAAAAAACCCGGACAGCACCTTGGCGGACGCCGTGTTGCAATTGGTCTTGCAAGTGCCCGCCAGTGCCGAGCCCATGCAAATCAACCCGGCCGAAAGGGCCCACGCCATTGCGCGTAGCGCTGCTCGCACGGCCAGTGTGGTGTCGGGTTCACTCGCGTTACCACCCGGAATTTTGGGCTGGCTCACCGTGTTGCCCGAATTGGTGGGGGTTTGGAAATTACAGGCACAAATGGTGTCCGACATTGCCGGCGTCTACGGCAAAAGCAAGACGCTGGGGCGCGAGCAAATGCTGTACTGCCTGTTCAAACACATGTCTGCCCAGGTGTTTCGCGACGTGGTCGTGCGTGTGGGAGAGCGCTTTGTCATACGCAAAACCTCCTTGAAAGTCTTGCAGAGCCTGGCCCAACAACTGGGTTTGCAGGTGTCCAAAGCCGTCATCAGCAAGGGGGCCGCGCGTTTTGTACCCCTACTGGGTGCGGTGGGTGCCGGTGCCTATGCCTACTTTGACACCTTGCAAGTGGCCAAGACCGCGGTGGAGATGTTTGAGCGCGAGACTGTGGTTGACACCGACACCGCAGTTTGGGTCGATGTGGATGTCCATGACTACGACGGCCTGCAAGAAGTGAAAGCCGCGCCCAGCCCTCCCCAAGCCAAGCTTAAGAAAAAGAGACCTCCAGCCCCCGTAAAATAAGCTTCTATAGCTATCAATACAGGAGCGATTTCTTGGACTTTTTGCACAACCTGCAATGGATGTTGCCGCTACGTAGCCCGGCACTCACACAGTTCGCGGTGGGGTTTTCATGGCTGGGTTACACCACCTTCATCATATTTTTCGTGGCCCTTGGTTACTGGACGTGGAACAAGGCTCTGTTCTACCGACTGCTGATCCTGGTGGCCATCAACGCGCTGCTCAACGCCTTTGCCAAGGACCTGATGCAGGACCCGCGCCCGCCGCTGGAGCTGCGGCTGGACGATCTGGTGGGCACCAGCTACGGCCTGCCCAGCGCACACGCCCAGCTGGCCGTGGTGATGTGGCTGTGGCTGGCCTGGGAGTTGCGCACGGCCTGGGCCTGGATCATCTGCAGCACGATTGCATTGGGCGTGATGCTGAGCCGTATGTACCTGGGTGTACACGACTTAGAAGACGTGTTGATCGGCGCAGCGCTGGGTGGCACCAGCCTAGTGGCGTTTGAACGACTGCGCCACGTCCGCTGGCCCTGGCTGGACTCGGCGCTCTGGAGTGCAGCAACCATTGCCGGCGTCACCGGTCTGGCATTGCTGGCCTGGCCCCATGGTGCAACGGCTCCCGACTACATTCCCATGGTCGCTGGCGCGTTGATGGCGGCCACCTGTGGGCTGCAGTTTGACCAGCGCCACCTGCATTTTGCCGCGCCGTCTACCGCTTGGCGCAAGTTAGCGGTCGGCGTGCTGGGCACGGCACTGTTCCTGGGCGAGCAAAAGCTGCTCAAACTCCTGGGCGCTTCAGTACCGCTGGACCCCATGCTGCTGGCCTTTATCAAAGGCCTGGCCAATGGCGTGTTCGTCGCCCTACTAATGCCCATGGTCTTTTTGCGGTTGCGCTTGGCATTTCCATCACCGGCTGCTTCGCCCACCCCGTCCAATTCACCCTCTGTCCCCGTCTCCCACTGATCCATGGCCAAACTGTTTTTCCGCTACTCGGCCATGAACGCCGGTAAATCCACTGCCCTGCTACAAATTGCCTACAACTACGAAGAACAAGCCCAGCGGGTGCACCTGTTCACCGCCGGTATTGACGACCGCAGCGGCGCGGGTTGTATCGCATCCCGCCTAGGGCTGGAGCGCCAGGCCGATGTGTTTGACGAGCACACCGATTTTTTTACGCTATTGACGGACGAGGATGGTCTAGCCTGTGTGTTGATCGACGAGTCGCAATTTTTATCACCCGAGCAGGTGCGCCAGTTGCACCGCCTGGCCAATGTGCGCGGCGTGCCCGTCATCTGTTTTGGCCTTCGCTCAGACTTCCAGGGCAATCCCTTCCCGGGCTCGGCGCAGTTGCTGACGCTGGCAGACGATATCGAAGAAATCAAGACCATCTGCGCCTGCGGGCGCAAGGCGACGATGAATATTCGCATCGACAACAAAGGCCAGCGCGTACTTGCCGGTGCGCAGGTGGAGATTGGCGGGAATGAGCGCTATCAGCAGGTCTGTGCGCGGTGTTTTTACAAGGGTGAGGCTTGAACTGCGGATGAAGCAACGGCGCGTGCACACACGCGGCTAAGGGCCGAAGCGTTTTGCTCCGTGTCCCCCGGGCTTCGCCCTCCTCCTTTACCTGCGCAAAACGCTTCGGCCCTTAGCCGCTTACGCTTAGGCCAACGAGTCACGTATCTGTTGCAAGGCAGCGGGATCGTCCATGGTTGTCAGATCCCCGGGGTCACGCCCCTCACACACTGCCTGGATCGCGCGGCGCAGCAGCTTGCCGCTGCGGGTCTTGGGCAGCGCGGTGACGAAGCGCACACGGGCTGGACGCCCCACCGCACCAATGCTGTTGTCCACCACCTTCATGACTTCGGCTTCGAGCTTGGCGCGCGCGGCATCGTCCACCAGCAGGCTGGCATCCCTGACCACGGCAAAGGCGACTGCGACCTGGCCCTTCAGCGCATCGGCAATGCCCACCACCGCCACCTCGGAAATATTGGGATGGCTGGAGATGCTTTCTTCGATTTCGCGGGTGCCCAGGCGGTGGCCCGCCACGTTGATGACATCATCGGTGCGGCCCAGGATGAAGAAGTAGCCATCCTTGTCGCGCACACCCCAGTCAAAGGTGTTGTAGACCATCTTGCCGGGGATGCTGCTCCAGTAGGTTTTGACAAAACGCGCATCGTCGCGCCAGATAGTCTGCATGCAACCTGGTGGCAGCGGGCCTTCGATGGCCACCACGCCCTTCTGGTCGGCACCGGTTAACTCTTCACCAGTGCTTTCGTCCAGCAGCTTGACGTCGTAGCCAACCATGGCCACGCCGGGGCTGCCAAACTTGCTGGGCTTGGGTTCCACACCATTGGCAATGCTCAGAATCGGCCAACCGGTTTCGGTCTGCCAGTAGTTGTCGATGATGGGCTTGCCCAAGCCTTGGCTGATCCACTGCGCGGTGGGCTCGTCCAACGGCTCGCCTGCCAGGAATAAGGCGCGCAAGCTGGACAAGTCGTATTTCGTCAACAGGGCCGGGTCTTGTTTCTTCAACACCCGCACCGCCGTGGGTGCGCTGAACATAACGGTCACCTTATATTTCTCGACCAGGCTCCACCAGATGCCGCCATCGGGGCGTGTAGGCAGGCCCTCATACATGATGGTCGCCATGCCGGCAATCAGCGGACCGTAGATGATGTAGCTGTGGCCCACCACCCAGCCAATGTCGCTGGTGGAAAAGTAGGTTTCCCCCGCCTTACCGCAGAAGATGTGCTCCATGCTGGCCGCCAGCGCCACCGCATACCCACCAGTATCCCGCTGCACGCCTTTGGGCTTGCCAGTGGTACCACTGGTGTACAGGGTGTAGCTGGGGTGGGTGGATTCCAGCCACACGCAGGGCACAACAGTATTTAAGTGTTTTTGGCGCTGAGCCCCCCAGGAATGGTCACGTCCCGCTACTATTTTCATAGCAGCCAGCTGCCGATCGGCCAGCAACACGGCGCTGGGTTTGTGGCTGGACAAGGCAATGGCTTCATCCAGCAGCGGCTTGTAGGCGATGGCCTTGCCACCGCGCGAGCCAGCATCGGCGCTGACGATCACCGTGGGGCTGGCATCCTCAATGCGCGAGGCCAAAGAGCCCGCAGCAAACCCACCAAACACCACCGAGTGGATGGCGCCAATACGCGCGCAGGCCAGCATCGCAAACGCCGCCTCGGCGATCATGGGCATGTAGATCAGCACCCGATCGCCCTTTTGTACCCCCAGCTCCAGCAACACTGCGGCCATGCATTGCACTTCGGCATGCAGTTGGGCGAAGGTGTAGACCTGCTCGGTGTTGGTTTCAGTGGAAACGGCGATTAACGCTGGCTGGTCCGTCCTGTCCTTCAGATGCCGGTCAACCGCGTTGTGGCACAGGTTGGTGGTGCCGCCAACAAACCACCGCGCGAAAGGCGGATTGCTGTAGTCGCAAATCTGCTGGGGCGGTATTTGCCAGTCAATGCGCTGGGCTTGTTCGGCCCAGAAACCGTCACGGTCGTTTAAGGAGCGGCGGTAAAAATCTGCGTAGGCGGTCATCGTGCATCCCTCAAGAATCCAAAAACTGAATTCATAATTATGAGCATGCAACTTGCAGGCACCTGACGTGCCTCTTTGGGAGGCTGGGTGGCAGAGCGTTCTGCGCAGGTAAAGGAGGAGACCGCGCAGCGGGCGGAGCAAGGTGTGAAAACTGGGGAGCAGAGTGCTCTGGCGCCCAGCCTCCTAAAGAGCCCTACTTTATCAGCGCCTGAACTGCCTTGAAATCAGGATGCTCGGCGCTGCGTATCCACTCAAAAGCCACCATTTCGGTAGTTACCAACTCTGCGCCAGCACCAGCCAAGCGGTCAAAGGCTGCGTCGCGGTTGCGCTCAGTGCGCGAACTGCAAGCATCCGTCACCACCCATACTTCAAATTCGTCTTCCAACAAGTCCAAAGCGGTTTGTAGTAAACAGATATGGGCTTCACAGCCGGCCAGCACAATGGTGCCCCGTGGCTCACTACCAGGCGGCGGTTTTTGCAAATGCTTGGGCAGACTGCGGGCGTTGCCCTGCACCGGCTTGGGTTCGGGACGCAACCATTCGCCTAAACCCTCTTCCACCGCGCTGAACTGCATTTTGGACAACACGCGTGCACCCGCTTGCTCCAGAGCAACCGCCAGTTCGGGCACGCTGCCACCCAGTTTGGATGGGTTTTGCTCGGTGGCAAAGGTCGGCACGCGCAACAACGCCGCCATTTGGGCCAGACGCACCGCATTGGCCAGCACGGCGGGGCCGTCCAGCAGAGCCGGCATCAGGCGGACCTGGTAGTCCACCAGCACCAGCTGGGAGTCTTCAATGTCAAGCAACATGCTGCAGCTTATGAGCGCTCAGCGGCGGCGTTGGCGGTTGCCTCGTCTAGCGCTTTGCAAGAGGGAGCACAGACAGCCTGTGACTTGCCCAATACTTTGCGAGTGGTCATCAGTGAGCGTGCGCGGTGCTTGCCACACAGGAAACACGACATGGTTGCACCGCCAAACGATGCGGCTGCCATGAAGGGCGAGCCCGAAACTTTGGATTTGTATCGCAATCCGTCTGGTAAGACGGTGGTCTTTGATTCTGCTTTTGCCATGTAATTACCCTCTTTTGCCTTGGCTTGACGCCGTGAAAACCACGGGTTAAGCTCCGTAGATGCGAATTATCCTCGTTCTTGCGATCCTTTTCCTAACCTTTAGTGCACAAGCCAAACCCCAAGCTACTCCAGACGACACCAACCAGCACCTGACAGACCGAGGCCTCATTGAACGCATTGGCGACGTTAGCGACAAGATGGAGGCAAAAGCCTCCGAGTTAGTCATAAATGCGATGACTTTCCTGGGCGTCCCCTACAAACGCGGTGGAACAAACGCCGCCACCGGATTTGACTGCAGCGGATTTGTGCGTGCCATTTTTGAACAAACTGCTGGCCTGGTGTTGCCACGCAGAGCCAATGAGCAGGCAGCAGCAGCCCCAAAAGTAGACCGGGCCGACCTCCAGCCGGGTGACCTGGTCTTCTTCAACACCATGCGCCGAGCCTTCAGCCATGTTGGTATTTATGTTGGCGAAGGCAAATTCATCCACTCACCCAAACCTGGCGCAGAAGTACGGGTTGAAAGTCTGTCGGTGGCCTACTGGGCGCGGCGCTATGACGGCGCACGGCGCGTCCCAGTCAAAGAACCCGCAGCCCCCGAAGTTCCGTAATTCGGTTGGTTTAGGGCCCGCCGCGGTCGCGCACCCTCACCCTCTCCCTCCTCTCAGGCTTTCTTAGCGCCTTTGGCAAAAACTCCTGCACAGGCATCGCGGGCGGCATCTTTCTCGGGCAATTTGGCGCAGACTGCATCCAATTGCGTATTGAGTTTCTGCACCACCTGGGTGTGTTTGCCACTCGCGTTCCAAGCATGGAGCTGAGCACCCATCTTTTCCAAGCTGCGGCGGTTGCGCTCGTAAAAGGTCTCTGGCGCAGCATCCAACTCCCCTATCACTTGCGAAGCAGCCTTTTCAATGCGGGCACTGTCCTGCGGCGCCATCGCGATGAGCTTCTGCACATAACCACTGCCCCATTGCAGGCGTGTCGCCGGTCCCAAAGAACCGGCGTAAGCCTTCTCGGCCCAGTCCAGCGAGGCATTCGTGTCCCCACGCAGCTTGGCGTTCGACGCCAGTACCAGCATGTGGTAATAAGCCGAAACGGCCTTGGGCAGCTCGGCATTCAACATGGCATCTGATGCGTCGATCAAGCCCACTGTGCTGAGCAGATGGGCGGCGGACGGAATAACAGCCTGGCGTTCGTACTTATCGGTACTGCTCTGGTCGGCCTTGTTGGCAGCGGCCTGTGCCTGGGCTAGGAGCTCGGGCGACAACTCTGGCTTGGCGCTCTTGGGCTTGCCCATCAAGGCCAATGCAACCTTGGCTTGCACGGCACCCAGTTGGTCCGCCTTGGACAAGCCAGCATCGACTGACAGCTTGTCTAGCGCAGAATTCAAGGCTGCAACTAGATTGGTGCGCTCCACGCTGCCGACCGTGGTCAACACGGTCACGATGTCATTGGCATAGTTCACAAAAATATCGCCGTTTTCCCGCGCACGCGGTGCGTCGGCCAGAATCTTGTGCACATGGGCCAGGGTCTGCACTTTGTCTAACGCTGTTGTCTTTTCCTGGGCAGCCATGGCTACAGAACGCAGCATAAGGCGCGCGGCAGCTTCTTGCTGTTCTGGCGGGCATTTCTGTGCCAGTTGTTGCACGGTGGATGCCAAGTCTTTCTTGGGCAACAACTGCGCTTCATCAATATCCCACGCATAGTAGGCGAGCATGCGCCACGCATCCCCGGTCAGTGCGGGCGTTGCACCAGGAACAGCCATGGCGGCGGCCAGAGTTTCCTTGATGGGCTGCGTCGCGCCCATTCCCATTTTGAGGATTTGCATGTATTGCACGGCATCCACTTCGCCGGGCAAACGCGTCAGCTCAGTGCCGTCGGGTTTGAACAGTATGGTGGTCGGGTAACCGCGCACCTTGAACTGGGTACCGAGCTTTTGCGCACCGGGCGTGTCGCCGTCTAGGTAGACCGGAATAAA
>JBKJJC010000149.1:0-10081 GCA_046598245.1 Rhodoferax sp. | reverse complement strand
AAAACAGAGGGTGTGTACCTGCCGTTCTCCACCGCCATGGAACTGAATTTCGGCGCGTCGGGCCAAAACACGTGTTGGGGAGAAGCCCCAAAAGGTGGTCGGCGTGCCTCTGGCGCACCCTGCGCCTGGATTCAGTACTGGGCCGAAGTGGACCACGAGAACAAGACCGGTGCTTACCTCCAATACTTGAAGAATTATTCCGATCAGCAGCGCGCGGCCGGCCGGTTCGAGCGGCCCACGAATGTGCGTGCCTACCCGGTGACGGATTGGTTGAAGCACCAGGAGGTGGTGCCCAAAGACATTGGACTGCAGCTGTGGCTGGCATTTGGTTTTCTGGTCGTGTGCCTGGTCAATACCGTGGGTTTGTTGTTGGCCAAGTGCCTGCGTCGCTCCGGTGAGATCGGTGTACGCCGTGCCCTGGGTGCTCCACGCAAGGCGATTTTTGCGCAGTTTTTGGTCGAGGCGGGCAGCCTGGGCCTGGCCGGTGGTCTGCTGGGCCTTGGCCTCACGGTCTTGGGTCTGTGGGCCGTGCGCCACGGCTCCAGTAGTTATGCCGAACTGGTGCAATTGGACACTCCCATGCTGACCACGACCCTGGCCTTGGCACTGCTGGCCAGCATTTGCGCTGGCCTGTTACCGGCTTGGCGCGCTTGCCAGGTTTCTCCCGCACTCCAACTCAAAACCCAATAAGGCCCACCATGGACATTCTGCCCATTCTTGCCACCCTGAAGCGCCACAAAACCGCTGCCGGTTTGATTGTTTTGCAAGTTGCGCTGACCTGCGCCATTGTTTGCAACGCGCTGTTCCTCATTTCGCAACGTATTGAGCGCATCAACGAGCCCAGTGGATTGGCCGAATCCGAGATTGCGCAGATAACCGTTTCCGGTCTTTCAGGCAGCCAGGACGTAGACGCTACCTCGCGCGCCGACCTAGAGGCCATGCGCCGCTTACCAAACGTCAAGAGCGTGGCCATCGTCAACCAATTTCCGTATGGCGACAATTTCAATTCCAGCGGCGTTCGGCTCAAGCCCGAGGAACTGGGGGTCGGTGAAAAAGCGATTGGCGCGGCCAATTACTTCGTGTCCGAAGGCTGGCTGCAAACCATGGGTCTGAGGTTGGTGGCCGGGCGTGATTTCGCGGTCGACGAATACCTGGATCAAAGTGTTGCGGAAAATGCCAGCCCATTAGAAGTTGCCGCCGTAGTCATCAACCGGGCGTTGGCAGATCGCCTGTTCCCGAATGGGGAGGCCGTGGGCCAATCGGTCTATGTGCTTAGTACAGCCCCCATGCGTGTAGTGGGTGTTGTTGAGCGCCTGGTGTCACCCCAGCCGGGCGGGACAGCCAGCAGCCAGCTTTACAGCATGGTGCTTCCGATTCGGCCCCATTTCCGGGGTGGTAGTTATCTATTGCGCGTGGAGCCCGACCAGCGGGACTCGGTGCTGGCTGCTGCGGCGGATGCGGTCATGAAAATTGACGGGCAACGCATCGTGCGCGAAAAAATGCGTTTCTCGGACCTGCGTACCAAGTACTACCGGCAGGATGTGAACATGGCCTGGCTGCTGGGGGGCGTCTGCCTGGCGCTGTTGGCGGTTACCGCCTTTGGCATTGTTGGCCTCGCCAGCTTCTGGGTGCAGCAGCGCACCCGCATGATTGGCACACGGCGCGCCATGGGGGCCACGCGCGGACAAATCTTGCGTTACTTCCAGACCGAGAATTTTTTGCTCACCACGGTCGGCATTGTCTTGGGCATGGTCGTAGCCTATGGCGTCAGCCTGCTGCTGATGCGCAGCTACGAACTTCCGCGCCTGCCTTTGCTGTACCTGCCAGTCGGTGCGCTGGCCTTGTGGACGCTGGGGCAGATCGCCGTATGGGCTCCCGCCCGGCGGGCCGCCGCCTTGCCCCCGGTGGCGGCGCTGCGTGCTTGATATGCTCTGTGCTTCATGAGAAGCATATTGATCATTGACGACAACCCCGGCGTAGGCGAAGCCCTGTCTTTGCTCCTGTCATTACACGACATGCGTGCGCTGGTGGCCACCAACCCCGTGCAGGGCTTGGCCCTGCTTGAGCGAGAGACGGTGGACCTGGTGATTCAGGACATGAATTTCAGCCTGGATACCACCTCGGGCCAGGAAGGCACGTCGCTGTTCCACCACATCCGCGCCCTACACGCCGACTTGCCGGTCATCCTGCTCACGGCATGGACCCAACTGGAACACGCGGTCGCGTTGGTGAAGGCCGGCGCCGCAGACTATCTGGCCAAGCCCTGGGATGATGCCAAGTTACTGGCCACGATCGAAAACCTGCTGGAACTGTCCGAGTCCACCCATGAGCTGCAGCGAACCCGCCAGGCCCGCCGCCAGCGTATGGCCAGCTTGCACCAACGCTACCAATTGAACGGCCTGGTGTTTGCGTCGGACGCCATGCTGGGCACGCTGGAAATGGCGTGCCAGGTGGCAAGGGCTCCGCTGCCGGTGCTGATCACCGGGCCCAATGGCAGTGGCAAAGAGCGCATCGCCGCCATCGTGCATGCCAATTCGTCGGTGGCCAATGGTCCTTTTGTGGCACTGAACTGCGGTGCATTGCCCGGAGAGTTGATCGAAGCCGAACTCTTTGGCGCCGAGAGCGGGGCTTACACCGGTGCCAATCGCGCACGCGAGGGGCGTTTTGATGCGGCCAACGGCGGCACTCTTTTTCTCGATGAAATTGGCAACCTGCCGCTGGCGGGCCAAGTGAAGTTGTTGCGGGTGCTGGAGACCGGGCGTTTTGAGCGCCTAGGGTCCAACCGCACACGCGAGACCACGGTACGGGTACTCAGTGCCACCAATGCCGACCTTAAGGCCATGGTGGCTGCCGGAACGTTTCGCGAAGACTTGTACTACCGCCTCAATGTGATCGAGTTGCGTCTGGCACCGCTGGCCGAACGCCGTGAGGACATTGTGTTGTTGGCCGAGCATTTTTTGCAGGGCCGTGCCAGTTTGGGTGAGGCCGCACGCGATGCCTTGCTGGCCCACGCGTGGCCCGGCAATGTGCGCGAGCTGAAGAACACCATGGAACGCTGTGCCATTTTGTGTGAGGGGCGAGCCGTCAGCCCCGTGGACTTGGGCTTGGTGGCAGCACCCGCTACGCACGCCGGCATGCGCAACCTGGATGAGCCTAGCCGCGAGAGCGTGTTGGCAGCTTTGGCCAGCGCGAATGGTGTAGTGGCTCGGGCGGCGCACACGCTGGGTTTGTCGCGCCAGGCTTTGTACCGGCGTATGGACCGGTACGGCTTGCCGCGTGAAGCCGACAAAGCCTAGCACTGCGACCATGCGCGCCCCCAGCCTCCAACTGCGTTTCTTCCTGCTGCTGTTGGCCAGTGCAGCGCTGGCCTTGCTGGTACATGCGGCGCTGGTGCATTGGCCGCTGCCCCAATTGCTGCAATGGCTGGCGCAAACCCCCGGCAACGACTCGACTACTCCGCTAGGCGCAGTACCCAGTGAGGGCGTCGCGCCCGCCATCACGGTCTGGCACGCTCCCGTGCCCTACAGTCTGACGGCCTTGACCCTGACCTTGGTCTTGCTGCTACCCTTTTTGTGGTGGATGGCATCTGCCGCACTGGCGCCCTTGACGCGCCTGTTGCGGGCCTTGGAGGGCTCGATACTGAGCTACCGCGATGGCGATTTCAGCATGGCGATTGCGTCACCAATGGGGGAAGGTGGGGACGAGCTGGCCGAGCTCATGCGCCTGCACAGTGCATTGGGCCTGGCGCTGCGCGAACAACGCCAGCAACTGGCCCAGCGTGAGCTGTTGTTGGACACCGTGGTGCAAAACACCCCCATGGCCCTGCTGCTGGTCGACGCACAAGGGCGTGTGGCCTATGCCAATACGGCCGCGCGGCAATTGCTGGCTCAAGGACGCAGTCTGAGCGGCACCACACTAGAGGCACTATTGTCCCACGCACCGCCCGCATTGGCGCAGGCGCTGCACAGCCAGCAAGACCAGTTGTTCACCGTCACCGAAGCCACTGGCGACGAGAACTTCCATCTCTCGCAACGTGTGTTGCAACTGCAGGGCCACACCCACCGCCTTATCTTGCTGCGGCGCATGACGCGTGAGCTGGCGCGCCAGGAGGTAGCAAGCTGGAAACGCGTCATTCGTGTCATCAGCCACGAACTGAACAATTCCCTGGCACCTATTTCCTCACTAGCCCACAGTGCCGCCGAACTGGCCCGCCGCGGTGATATGGGCCGTTTGCCCGGTGTACTGGCCAGTATTGGTGAGCGTGTCAGCCACCTCCACGGGTTTCTATCGGGTTACGCCAGTTTCGCCAAGTTGCCGACGCCTCGGCGCGAGGCGGTAGTCTGGGGTGCGTTGGTTGAGCGTTTGGCCGCCCACTGCGTGTTCCGTGTGGATGAGCCATTGCCTGGCGAGCCGGGTTTTTTTGACGCTGCGCAGATCGAACAAGCTTTGATCAATCTGGTGAAAAACGCCCATGAAGCCGGGTCACCTGGTGAAGGTGTGGCATTGCAAGTGCGTATGCAGGGCGAAGACTGGTGCATCAGCGTGGCCGACCGCGGCCCCGGTATGAACGAAGCCGTGTTGTCGCAGGCGTTGTTGCCTTTTTACTCCACCAAGCGCAGCGGGACTGGCCTAGGGCTGGCCCTGGCGCGAGAAATTGTGGAAGCGCATGGTGGTCGTATTGCGCTGGCCAATCGCAGTGGCGGGGGATTGCGCGTGAGTTTGCTGTTGCCCAGGGTTTAGTAGCGCCCCTGGGGCGCCTCTGCGCTAGGAACTCAGCGTTGCATCCCGCTGGCTTGCCGGTATCGACAGACGCACCATGCGTTTGACCTCGGGCAAACACGAGCCGCAATTGGTGCCGCACTTGAGCGCGCCCTGCAACTGGGCCAGGCGCTGGTCTTCGTTGCCCTTGCATTGGCCCAGTTGCGTGGAGATGTCGGACTCGGTGATGTTGAAGCAGGTGCAAACCTGTTTGCCACGCGACTGCACCGCCAGTGGGGGCTTGGCGCCTGGGATCAGCAACATGCGCCCGTAAGCCTGGGCGGGTAGCTCGTCTTGCAGCAGCGTCTTGATCCAGCTTTGCGCGCTGGTGTCGCCGGCCAGCAAGAAGGCGTTCAGTCTTGCTTCTCCCTTTACGTCGCCAGTACCGGCAGCGGGTTGCAATTGCACCGCCCGGCGCTGGCCACGTTTCTTGTCGGCATAACGCAGCACATCCGCGCCACCCAAGCCCAGCAAAGCCTCTATCTTGGCCAACAGCGCATCGTCGGGCGCGTCATAGGCGGCGGCACGGAACAGCAGGCCGCTGCGCTCGCGGCCAAAGGGTGTGCAACTGGCAAAGGCAAACTTCGCCATGAGTTCTTTGAGTTCCTCACGCGCCTGTAACGCCACACCATCCGGCAACCAGGCGATGCCTAGCAGCGACCACGGCAACTCGGCCTTCAGCACCTTGATGGCGGCGTGTTTGAACTCGGGTTGCTTGGACGTAGGGCAATAGGCCGGGCTGGTCAGTGCATTCACGCCGGCTAGTCGCTCGCCGGTGTTGCTGGCACCGCTCAAGAATTCTTCGCCCCAATGCATGGCGATAAAGGTTTGTTGCGGGGGCAGGGATGCACTGGCCACTACCGGCACCACGATGGAGCCACGTTTGCCGGTGACGTGCACCAGGTCGCCGTCCTTCAACTGGCGGCGCTCCATGTCTTGCGCATTCATCTCGATGCTGGGCTCGGCCACATGGCCAAACAATCGGCCTAGCGTGCCGGTGCGGCTCATGCCGTGCCACTGGTCGCGCAGGCGGCCGGTGGTGAGTGACAGGGGGTAGCGTGCCTCGCGCGGCTCGGCAACCGGCTTGTATTCGGTGTTGACGAATTTGGCTTTGCCGTCTGCGGTGGGAAAGATGCCGTCTTCGTAAAGGCGCGTTTTGCCGATGGTTGCGCCCTCGGCAAGTGGCCACTGTTGTGGGCCTTGCGCATCCAGCATGGCGTAGGACATGCCGGTGATGTCCAGGTCGCGGCCCCGGGTGGATTCACGGTGTTCGTTCCAGACTGATTCTGGGGTGGGGTAGGGGAAGAGCGTTTTCTCCGACTGCGGCGCACCAACCCCAAATGCTTCCAAGCGCTGCGCAAAATCTACTGCAATGCTCCAGTCATTGCGGGTTTGCCCAGGCGCAGGCACAGCCGGGCGTACGCGGCTGATGCGGCGCTCGCTGTTGGTGACTGTGCCGTCCTTTTCGCCCCAAGTGGTGGCCGGTAGCAGCAGGTCGGCGTAACGGCAGGTAGCGGTGGTGGAGAAGGCTTCTTGCACTATCACCAGTTCGGCCCGCTCCAACGCGCGGCGCACGGTGGCCTGGTCGGGCATGCTTTGGGCTGGGTTGGTGCAGGCAATCCACAGCGCTTTGATTTCGCCATCGGCGGCGGCCTGGAACATCTCTACCGCGGTCTTGCCGGGCTTGTCGGGAACCGATGGCACGCCCCACAACGCGGCCACTTCGGCACGGTGGGCGGGGTTGGCCAAATCGCGGTGGGCACTGAGCAAGTTGGCCAGGCCGCCCACTTCGCGCCCGCCCATGGCATTGGGCTGGCCGGTCAGTGAAAACGGGCCTGCGCCCGGCTTGCCGATCTGGCCGGTGGCCAGGTGCAGGTTGATGAGTGCGGCATTTTTGGCCGTGCCGCTGCTGGACTGGTTGAGCCCTTGGCAGTACAGGCTCAGCGTGGGTGTGCGGGCCGCGCCGTTCAGGTGCTGCATGCCGGCGAACAGGCGGGTGGCCTTGAGCAAGGCGTCTTTGGTGATGCCACAGGCCTCGGCCACCACAAAGGGTGTGTAGTCGCGTACTGTGGCCTTCAGCGCATCAAAGCCTTGGGTATGTTGGGCGATGAAGGCATGGTCCAGCCATCCCTCCCAGGCCATGATGTGCAGCATGCCGTTGAACAGCATCACATCGGTTCCGGGCTGTATCGGCAGGTGCAGGTCGGCAATGCCCGCGGTGTCGGTAGCGCGGGGGTCGCAGACGACGATGCTTAGGCGTGGATTGCGCTTCTTGGCGTCTTCAATGCGCCTAAACAAAATAGGGTGGGCAAAGGCCGTGTTAGAGCCAACAATAAAGATGCACTGCGCATGGTTAACGTCGTCATAACAGGCGGGCGGCGCATCGGCTCCCAGCGTTTGTTTGTAGCCGGCCACGGCGCTGCTCATGCACAGGCGTGAGTTGGTGTCGATGTTGTTAGTGCCAATCAACCCCTTGGCCAGCTTGTTGAAGACGTAATAGTCTTCAGTCAACAACTGGCCCGACACATAAAAACCCACTGCGTCTGGTCCGTGCTCGCGGATGGTTCGGGCAAAGCCGTCGGCGGCGTGGGTCAGTGCTGCGTCCCAACTCACCGCCTGGGGTGCCGCACCACGCTCGAAGCGCCGCATGGGTTGCAGCAAGCGTGTTTGCTGCGTCACCGCAGCGGTAGCAGTCAGGTGCAGCGTGGAGCCCTTGGTGCACAGCCGCCCAAAGTTGGCCGGGTGGTCCGGGTCGCCGCGCACACCGGTGATCTGTCTGCCCGACGATTCAATGATGACGCCGCAGCCGACCCCACAGTAGGGGCAGGTGGAGCGGGTTTCTTGGGTGGCCGTCATGGGTGCGGTGCGCGCTGGGGGTTTCGTGGTGTTGGCTTAGGCGGCTTGGCAGTCGGCGTTGCGGCCATTTTTGGGGCCTGCGACGGGGCGGGTCTGGTCCAGCGCGTGGCCTGCCAGTTCGGCAGTCTTCAGTGACACCTGGCCGTCCACCACCTGCACCGCAAACTTCGGGGTGCAGCCCTCGTCGGGTGCCGAGGCCTGGCCGTCGCACAGGCCAATGGTCCAGTTGTGCAGCGGGCAGGCCACACTGGTGCCAAACACAATGCCCTGGCTCAGGGGGCCTCCCTTGTGGGGGCAGCGGTCCAGCAGCGCAAACACCTCACCGGCGTCGTTGCGGAACACGGCTACGTCCAGGCCCTGGCTGCGGGCCACGCGGCGTGCACCCAGCACGGGGATATCGTCGACTTTGCAAATGGGGGTCCACTCATTCATTTTGCTATTCCTTTTGTAGCTGTATGTCTAATGTTAACGGGGGCTACAGCCTGGTTTTTCATAAATTTATGTTTTCAGGGCCGAATACAGGCCGGTTACCCGGTCCATCACCGACAACAGGTTTTCACTGGCCATGAAGATCTCGCCCAAGGCGCGGGCGGAGCCGGCGTCACCCGCATTGCTGCGCCTGAGCGCCGCGTCAAAAAATACCCATTGCCCGTCTGCCAGTTGCAGTTGCTCCTGGATTTGTGCCGTGGTTTCGGGTGCCTGGCGCAAAACGGTCATGGCGCTGATGAAGTCAGTGCGCGCCTTGGTGATTTCAGCGGTGGCCACTGGGGCATCCACTGGCAGGCGAGCGGCCAGGTAATACATGGCCATGCGCTGGCTCAACATGCGTTGGCGCCCTGCAATGTTGACCAGCTTGCCCACGGGCTTGCTTTGCACCGCCTCGAACTGTTGTGTGCCCTGGTGGGCAAGTGCCAGCACACCGGCGTTGAGCTGCAGCATGGTGGCCGCGTTGTTGCGCGACGGGGTGTTGCCAACCAGCGCCGTCTTGTAGCTGCTCCACGACGCCTCCAGCTTGTTATAGGTGGCCACAATGTCGCCGGTGGCGGCGAAGGCCTTCAACTCCACCAGTTGCCGGTCAAACAGCGCCAGGGATTTGTCCAGCACCTGCTGGGCCATGGGTTTCTCGATGCCATGCACCAACGCCAGCCAGGCCTTGCCCATGCGCTGGCTCAACATACGCTGGCGGCCCGCCTTGTTGATGGCGTCACCCATGTCATGCACCTGTGCTTGCGCGCTGAGTAGCGGCATGCCCGCAGTCGCCAGCAGCAGGGTTCTGCGTTGGAGCAGTAGGGGTTTCATGGCTTGCTCCCGTGGTTGGGCGGGGTCAAACGGGCAGGGCGTTGAATTGCCGCGTGTCCACAGACGCTTCCTTGAAGTCGAACCACGGATCGGGCTCACCTTCCAGCGCAAACTGCAGTTGCTCCCACAGCGCCTTGCGGCCTTCGTGGTCTTCCAGGATGCGTTTCTTCACATGGTCCAGGCCCACGCGGTTCACATAGTGCACGGTGCGCTCCAGGTACCAGCCCTCTTGGCGGTACAGCTCGCAGAAGGCGCCGGTGTACTCCAGCACTTCTTCCGAGGTCTTGACCTTGACCAAAAAGTGCGCCACCTCGGTCTTGATGCCACCGTTGCCAGCCACATACATTTCCCAGCCGCTGTCCACGCCGATGATGCCCACATCCTTGATGCCGGATTCCGCACAGTTGCGCGGGCAACCTGACACGGCGAACTTGACCTTGTGCGGGGCATACATGCGCCACATGGCTCGCTCTAGGTCCTTGCCCATTTGGGTGCTGTCTTGTGTGCCCATGCGGCACCACTCGGAGCCCACGCAGGTCTTGACGGTGCGCAAGGCCTTGGCATAGGCGTGGCCGGATGGCATGCCAATGTCTTTCCACACGTTTTGCAGGTCTTCTTTCTTCACGCCCAGCAAGTCGATGCGTTGGCCGCCCGTGACCTTGACGGTGGGTATCTTGTACTTGTCCACCACGTCGGCAATGCGGCGCAGTTCGCTGGCTGTTGTCTCACCGCCCCACATGCGCGGGATCACGCTGTAGGTGCCGTCCTTCTGGATGTTGGCGTGGCTGCGCTCGTTGATATAGCGGCTTTGCGGGTCGTCCCTGGCTTCTTTCGGCCAGGAACTGATCTGGTAGTAGTTGACGGCGGGGCGGCACGATGCACAGCCATTGGGCGTTTTCCACTCCATGAAGTTGAAGACGCCGGCAATGGTGAGCAACTTGTTGGTCACAATGGCATCGCGCACCGCCTGGTGTCCGTGGTCGGTGCAGGCGCACATGGCCTTGGTCTTGGGCGTGGCCGAGTAGTCGCCGCCGGCGGTGAACATCAGAATTTGTTCGACCAGCCCGGTGCAGGAGCCGCAGGATGCGCTGGCCTTGGTGTGTTTGCGGACCTCGTCCAGCGTGAACAGGCCTTTTTCCTTGATGGCCTTGCAGATCGTGCCTTTGGT
>JBKJJC010000271.1:0-5236 GCA_046598245.1 Rhodoferax sp. | reverse complement strand
ACGGCGGCCATGTCGTGCATGGCGCCGGTGCGGTAGTTCACATGGGTGAGCATCAGGATGGCGACATCGGCTGTGAGCGCGGCGGCAATCTCTTCGGGTTCCACCAATTGCAGCGTGTAGCCGCGCTCTTTGCACAGGCCTTCGGCGATGTAGAGGTCGGTGGGGAAGTTGCTGCGCTCACTGACCAGCACGCGGCGTTGCGGTGCGTCTTGCGCTGCGATGGACAGCGCGGCGGACAACACCTTGTACAGGTTGATGGAGGTGGTGTCGGTGGTGACCACTTCGTCAGGCCCCGCACCAATCAGCGGCGCGATCATATTGCCCAGGCGCTGCGGCAGGTCGAACCAGCCGGCGGTGTTCCATGAGCGGATCAGGCCCGTCCCCCACTCCTGGGTGATGACTTCGGCAGCACGCGCGGCGGCAGCTTTGGGCATCACGCCCAGCGAGTTACCGTCCAAGTAGATAACGCCAGGCGGGATGGCGAAAAGATCGCGCAGCCCGCGCAGGGGGTCGGCGGCATCGCGTTGCTGGCAGTCTTGCAAAGTGGTCATGGTGTGTTGGGCGTTTGGGTTGTTCTGACACGCAAACTTAACACCGTGGGAAAAGCTGTGGTGTCGGTAATTTCCAACAAGCTGGGAATACTTTAGACCTAAACCATGTGACTGCCTACGCCACGCGAACATATTCCTCATCGTCGCACAACACGCCGCGCAGGGTGTCGTTGTCGGGGAGGATGCGGGTAAACGCAAAGCCTGCTTTCTTGAGTACCCGTACGGATGCGTGGTTACCAACCGTGACGGTTGCTACCAGGCGGTGAATGCCGTGCCGTACCAGGTGGTCCGTGATTGCATTGACGACTTCGCTTGCAAAGCCCTGACCCCAAAAAGCTGGGAACAGGTAGTAGCCTAGGTTGGTGCACTCACCGTTGTCATCAACCACGGCATCCACTTCACCAACGAGTTCTCCATCGCTGCGCCTGGTGATGGCCCACACCGGCCAGGCGTCCGCCCCGTCAGTGGACAAGCGCGACGCCAGGCGTTCCCAGTTCGCCCGCAGCGACTCCACGGTTCGGGGCTTGTTCATCGAAATCCATTCGTAGATGGCGTCGTCTTGCATCGGGCCAAAGGCCATGTCGGCGTGCGCACTGACCAGCGGCTCCAGCAACAGGCGCGGGGTTTCAATGGGGGCACAGAGTTGTTGGGCGTATTCGCGCTGCATGGGTGACGCTCCGTCCGTCTATTGATGGGATTTCGTGACCAGCCATTCACGGCGGAACAGCCACTCCTGGGGGTACCACAGGTTTTGCGGGGTGACTTCACCCGTTTTGTGTCGGCTTTTAACGTGCCAGCGCGAACCCAACAGCGTGCAGTGCGGCAGGCAACTGGGCTGGGGCTGGTCCAGGCTCTCTTGCAGCCACACCACGGCGTCAAACTGGTCCAACAAGTAGGCCAGGCGCTCAACCGGTGGTAGCTCGGGTTTGAAAGCGCCGGTTTTGCGGCCTTCGGCGTCATAGGGGGTAATGCGTGCGCCAGGCAACACGAAGTGGAAGCGCTCAAACTGGCCGGTAAAGCCATTGGGCACAGCCAAGCGTTGTCCCTTGATGGTGTCTTTGACGGCCGCGCTGTAGCCTGCGGATTCTGCGCCCAGCGGTTGCACCATCAGGCCAAAGCTTGTGTACACGGCTAGCACTACCACCAAAGCAGCTGCTTTAGCCCAGCGATTTATGACAAATCCGGCCGTAGCCCCCGTTAAACCTAACGATACCGCTATTAAAGTCATAGCAACTTGAAGACTACTCGCGATTTGCAGGTCACCCATGACCCAGGCCACACGTGCCAACATCACCAGCGCGGGTACCAACATGGCCAGCGTGATCCAGAACCAGGCCTTGGCAATCCGGTCCCAGGCCAATGCCATGGCAATGGCGATGGCGGGCATGGCAGGAATCAGGTAGCGCTCGGACCGCTGGCTAGGCAGGGTGAAGACGATGAGCCACACCACCAGCCAGGCCAACAGCACACGTGACGCCGGCGACAGTTGCACATAGGTCTGGCGCTTGAAGGCGACCCTGAGCGCAACCCAACCCAGGCCCAGCACGGTAAACACGAGCGGGCCGGCATTAAACGGGTAGGCCAGCAACTGCGTCCACATGGGGTAAGCGCCAAACAACGCGGCATGCCAATAACCTTGGGTGTTGGACATCTTGCCCGCGTTCTCGGCCACCACAAACTCTTGCCAGACCGAAGCAGGGTCCGGGTCCAGCGCAAACCACAAAGCAAAGATGCCCAGGGCCAGTATGGTGCTCCAAGCCAGGCCGACGCTGCTGCGGATGGCCAACGGCCAGTTCAGGCGCGGCGCGCTCAGCAGCCAGGCACACCAGATCGCCGCTGCGGCAGGTGCCACCAACGCGAAGGACTTGTAGGCCGAACCCAGCCCCATGGCGATACCCATCAGCGTGTAGATACGCCAGTCCATGCCAGCCGAATCAGCAACATCCTTTTCCGTATTGCGTATACGCAGCCACAACACCCACCACATGGGCAGTGCCAGCCAGAAAGTCTCCGGCGCAGAGGTCAGGTAGGCGCGGCCGTACCGAAAGGTGGAGAAAAACAGCAGGTACAGCACCGCCGCAATACAGGCCGAGCGCAGGCTCCCGCTGATACGGTGGGCAAAAAATGCGATGAAGGCCGTGGTGGCAAAGGTGTAGAGCACGCTGGGCAAGCGCAACGCGAACAGGCTCCAGTTTTGGCCCCAGTTGCCAGCAACCATGGCTTGCCAAAACAGCAGCGGGGGCTTGGTGTTGCGGGTGTCGATGATCTCGGACTGCAGTGGCAACCAGTGCCCACTCTCGGCCGTCATGCGGGCGATGTGGATGTAAACCATCTCGTCGCCATTGGTTGGCGCGTATGAGCCGCCCAGGCCAAATAAATAGGTGAGCGCTGCCGCTGCTACCAACGCCAGCCAAAGCCAGGGGACTGGCACGCGTGGGGGCAAGCTTTTGCGCCGGGCCGCCCCAAGCAAAAATGCGCCCCCTTGGGGGGCAGCGACCCGCGTAGCGGCGGAGCGTGGGGGCAACATAACTTTAGTCTTTGTTGCGCTTGAAGGTCCAGCGGTCGTTGGCCAAAAAGTTGCTCACGCTGGCGGCCAGAATGGCAATGATGTTGGCAACCCGGTAGTCCATGGAGCCAGACAGCAGCAAGGTCAACACGTACTGCAGGCCGCTGCCAAAAGCCGACGCGGTGACGTACTGCCCGAACTCGGCGGCCAGCAGGCGCGGGCTGACTGGGCCGGGGCTTTCTTCTTGCTCCAGCTTTTTGACACGGTCAGACCAGGTCCACAGGCGGTTCCAGGTGAAGTTGTTCAGCGTGGCCAGGCTGATGGCCACAGCCAACGAGATGTAGGGCTTGTTGTACGAGGCTTCGATGTGGTTGAAGATGTACTCATGCCCAATGTGCAGCATGCTCAGGTTGACCACGGTGCCGCTGGCACCCACGATGCCGAACTTGATATAGCGGTAACGCTCCAGCACGCCCAGCGCCCACAAGACTGCACGTTGCAGCGTCGAGCTTGCGCCACCGTCACCTACACCACCACTCATGCCGTAACTGCCTCGCGGTTGCCGCGCAAAAAGGCCAACGCGTCGGCCAACACCGGGTCAGGTGCAATGCGTTTAAGGCACTGGTTGTCGCCATCACAGAAGGTCAGGCGGTGGTTGTAGGCCGACAGGCAGGGCGAGCAGGCGATGCCCGATTCGAGCACGGTGTTGCGCGTGCCCAGCGGGCCATACAGCCTGCCGGTCTCAGGCCCGAAAAACACCATGGTTTGTATAGGGGTCAGCGTTGCAAAGTGGCCGGGGCCACCGTCATTGGTAATCAGCAGATCTGCAGCATGGAACAACATCAGCAACTCGCGGATGCTGCGGGTGTAGCCGGTCAGGTCTATGCAGGCACTGTTTTGAATCTTGGCAATCAGATCCTTGGCCAACTGGGCGTCGTCCTTCAGGCCGATCAGCCCTACGGCGAAACCGGCCGCACACAGGCCTTGGGCCACGCGCGCGTAGTGTTCGGCTGGCCAAGCCCGTTCGGGCAGGATGCCACCACCGGCGTACATCAGCACCAATTTTTTGCCCGCGCGCACCGGGTGGTCGGCGACCAGTTTGGCGCAGTAGGCGGCCAGTTCGACTGGCGTGAAGGCGACAGAGAGTTCCGTGTCGACTGGAAGGCTGCGAATGGGTGCGGCCTTGTTGCGCGGCATGCTGCCCGCAGAATCCAGCGCGTCCACCAGCGACAAAAACTGTTTGCTGATGTGTTGGTAGGGGTTGTACGGAATGGCGTGGTTGATAAAACTGCCGCGGTACAAGCCTTCTTGTGTGTGCGGCGTAAAGCCCACCCGCACCGGCGCGCCGGTGGTGAAGGACAGAAGGGCGCTGACGCGGGAAAACAGTTCGCAGTCGATGACCGCGTCCAGTCCCAGGCGGCGCATCGCCAGGCTGACCTTCAGGATGTCACCTAACAAAGAGCCACCAGAACTGTCGTCCAGGCTGTGCATGTATTGCGGCTGCGTGAGTTGCAGCAGCTTGGTCACTTCCTGGTTTTTCTTCAACTGCAGAATGTGGATGGCCGCGCTTGGATACTGCCGGCGCAGTTGCGCAAACATGGGGCCAGCCAGCACGATGCTGCCCATCTCGGACAGCAGGATCACCAGAATATTCTTCGGTGCAATCGCGGTTTCAGACGGTGCACCAGACAGCCCGGTGATGCGCACCCAGGCAGACACCACGCCGCACAGAAACTGGCCTACCCAGCGATCAATGAAGCGTTGTGTTTGGAGTTTCATGGATTAGGACAAACCCGCTGCTGCGCGCAGAATCTGCGCCTTGTCGGTGCGCTCCCAGGTGAAGTCGGGCTCTTCGCGGCCGAAGTGGCCGTAGGCTGCGGTCTTCTCGTAGATCGGGCGCAGCAGGTCCAGCATCTGGATGATGCCCTTAGGGCGCAGGTCGAAGTGGGCGTTAACCAGTTCGGCAATTTTGTCGTCAGAGATGACGCCGGTGCCTTCGGTGTAGACGGTCACGTTCATGGGCTTGGCCACACCAATCGCGTAGGCCACCTGGATCTGGCACTGGCGCGCCAGACCCGCAGCCACGATGTTTTTGGCCACGTAGCGCGCAGCGTAGGCGGCCGAGCGGTCGACCTTGCTCGGGTCTTTGCCGCTGAACGCGCCACCGCCGTGCGGGCAA
>JBKJJC010000110.1:0-14426 GCA_046598245.1 Rhodoferax sp. | reverse complement strand
GCGCAGCAGCGGCAGGTTCAGCTTGGTTGTGCGGTAGCACTGCAGCTGCTGCGCAAGCGCTGCGGCGCAGGGGTCTGCACTGCTGGCAGGCAATTGCCAACTGGGTGACAAGGTGGTCCAGGCTTGTGCGATGTCGACCGGCAGTTGGGGTATTACGGCCTCTAGCGATGTGATGGCGGGCGTGGGTGCGGACGCTGCACTGGCACTGGCCGAGGCCGCCATCGCTGGGGTTATCGCTAGGGCGGCTGGGGCAGACGCTGTTGCGACCGGCGTCGGCGTTGCGCTTGCGGGCTTCGCGGGCGTCTGTACTGGCGTTCTTGTAAGTTGTGTGGGCCGCTGCATGGTGGCTCGCCATTGCGGCAGCGTGAAAGCCGCAGTAGCGACCGCGCCCAGCAGCAGGCCTGCGCCCGCTAGAAGCCAGGCGTTGCGAGTGCTGCCCTTCATTTGCCCAGATGCAGGTTCAGCGCCGCCAAACACTTCGCCTGCCGCCTTGTTCACGATACTGCGGTTGACGCTGTGCTGCCCGGTCGCCCAAGCCCCCAAGAGCGCCCGTCCCGCCAGCAAGTTGATGCGCCGGGGCACGCCCCGCGCCAGGCGATGGATGGCCTGCAAGGCCTGGCGATCAAACGGTAGCGGGCCGGTGTGGCCAGCTACCGCCAGGCGGTGTTGGATGTACTGCGTGCTTTCGGCTTCGGTCAGCGCATCCAGGTGAAAGCGGGCAATCACGCGTTGCGCCAATTGCTCCAGTTCGGGTCGTGCCAGCATGGTGCGCAATTCGGGTTGGCCTATCAGTACGATCTGCAGCAGCTTGCGTGCGTTGGTTTCCAGGTTGGTCAGTAGGCGCAGTTGCTCCAGCACATCGGCTTGCAGGTTTTGTGCCTCGTCGATGATGAGCACGCTGCTCTGGCCAGCCGCATGGCTTTGCAGCAAGAAGGCATTCAGCGCGTCGATGTAGTCCTTGACCGTTGTGGGCGTGCTTGGCGTGTAAGCCGTAGGCGCCAGCGTGATGTGGAATTCTTCGCAGATGGACTGCAGCAGTTCGACCACCGTGAGCTTGGGGTTGAAGATGTAGGCCACATGGCAACCCGCCGGAATCTGCTCCAAAAAGCAGCGGCAGATGGTGGTCTTGCCGGTGCCAATGTCGCCGGTCAGCAGCACAAAACCACCACCCGATCCGCCTGCCGTGCTGTGCGGGCCCGATACACCAAACAGCAGATGCGCCAGCGCCTCCCGGTGGCGCTCGCTCATAAAGAGGTAACGCGGGTCCGGGGCGATGGAAAACGGATCCTGTGTCAGTCCGAAATGTTGCGAATACATAGGCCCCAAGCATCCCACAAAAAGAAAAGCAGCCCGAAGGCTGCTTTTTTGGTGCGGGAAAATCGCCGTTTAGAACTTGTATCCCAGCGCCACGCCATAACTGATAGGGTCCAGCGCCACCTCCACCGATTGTCCGGTGGACAATTTCGTGGTGGTGCTGAGCTTTGTCATGCTGTAGTAAGCGT
Organism: Rhodoferax sp.; assembly: GCA_046598245.1. Taxonomy (GTDB): domain Bacteria; phylum Pseudomonadota; class Gammaproteobacteria; order Burkholderiales; family Burkholderiaceae_C; genus Allorhodoferax. Next base: position 12,924 of record JBKJJC010000110.1, on the reverse strand, counting down.
CAATAAACCAAGATTTGTCAATCGCGAAGGTGGCACCAATTTGAGGTGTCAGTGCGAACTTGGAGTCAATCTCAATCTTGGTGGGTGGGCCGCCGGGATTGGTCGTCGCGGTGAGCGCTGCGCTCCCCGTTGGATTGAAAAAGTAAGCATAAGTGACGCCTAAACCAACGTACGGCCGGAACTTTGCGGTGGGCTCCATGAACCGGTATTGCGCGCTGAGGGTGAAAGGCAAGGCCCGCACTTCGCCGATTTCGCCCAGGCCCGATAACGAGCCAGCGCCGTACAGCTTGTGCCTAAACGGCAGCGCCAATGGCAGGTCAATGGCAATGTTGTCGCTCAACATGTAGGTCAGGCCGCCCGAGAGCTGGCTGGCCGAGCCCACATCCGTCTTGGAGTTGGGCAGGCTGGGCGCGCTCAGGTTGCCGCTGGACACCTGCGGTGCAATGGTGCTTACGCCAATGCGCGCCATGATGGCGCCTTCGGCCTGGGCCATGGCAGCCTGAGTCGCCACCGAAAGAGTTGCTACAGCGATGAACTTCAAATGTGTTTTCATAGTGTTTTCTCTGTGAAGTTCTGGGGGTTACAGCCAGCCAGCTGTGACCAGCGACCGAGCCACAAACTGTGCGATCAGTTTATGGGCATAGGGTGTGGGGTGCACTTCGTCGGAAAAGCCATAGAAGCTGGTGTCGCCGGGGATGGAGTTGGCCGCGCTGCAAGTGATCGAACTACCCTTGAGCGGATTATTGGCGGTTGGAATCGTCGAGCAGACCGGCGTAGTGATATTGGTTACCCCGTACGCCGCAGGGCGGTTGTATTGATCTTGACTCTGTGTAAACAGGTCGACCAAAACGATTTCTGGCGCGGTGCCCAGGCCTGTTTTTAGTGCCGAGTTGAACGATGCCGTCAACGCCGTCAGCAGCGCAGGTAAGCCGACTGCAGCTCCCTTGGCCGCAAATGGTGTCAGGCCGACGTCAGGAGTGTTAACCACGACGATTTGTTTGGCGCCCTTGGTGACTTGGGCTTTGATCAGCTGGGCCAACTCAGTACCGGCCTCGGCCATGCCTTGTATCGCCGCTTGTTTGGCGGCTGCAGTCGCTGCTGGGCCACCCCCTGCCAACGTGCCCTGCAAGCTGGCCCAGTCGGCACGGGTATTCCAGCCGGCAATGATGCCACCCACAACTGCGGCGCCACCACCTGCTGCTGCTGCCTCAACACCATTGTTGTGCATGAAAACGTCATTGGCGCCCCCCAACACGGCCACTAGTTCTTTGCCGGTGTAGCTGCTGACCTTGGCCATCTGTGCTTTGATCGGCAGGGCGATCAGCCGAATATCTGCTGCATCCAGTCCGGCCTGGGTCGCTGCATTGGTAGCGCCCGCCACGATGGCTGGCACGCCGGCTGCTTGCGCCGGTGTGAGGCCGTTTGCCGCAGCCAGTTGCGCAATGGCGCCTTGGTAGGTCGCGCCAAATACGATCTGGTACAGCCCTTCACTGTGCGGGCCCGCCGGGTGGCTGATGCGACCGCTTCCTTGCGCGTAATTGGTGCAGCCGGGCACGTCCTTAATAGGCGTATCGGCACCCAGACCAAGCGCGGAAACATTGGGAAGCCCGGTTTGTGCAGCACAAGGGGCGGCCAAACCGTACTGCGCAGCAAGAAGCTCATTCCAGGTTTTCGTAGTAGCTGAATTGACGGTGAATTTGCCGCCGCCCAATGCTTTGACGAATCCGACGTTGGAGGTGCCGCTGTCGGTCAAACTATCTCCAAACGCGACCATGGATGTGATCGCTAATTTGGGGGATTGGTTTCCATCGCCACCACCACCGCACGCGACCAGCATCGCTGCAGCGCAGATGCTTATTGCAAAATTCTTTAAATGACGCATTGCAGTATTCTCCAGTTGAAAAAGATAAAAAAGAACGACCGTTCACTTTTCATATCGAACTAAATGGTAAATCTGTAGGGGTGTTTTCATATCTAGGGTAAATACTGCCTTACGCGGTAAATCACCCAGAAACAACAGGAATCGCAGCGCACCTAGTAGCCGGCTTGGTGGCACAACCTAGCCGAAGTTGACTTAACGGTATTTCAGCTTCATCGTCAAAATGGCCACCGCCAAAGCCAGCGTCACCGCATTGGCAATCACGATGGGCCAAGCGTTCAGCAGCACGCCGTAAACCAGCCACAGCGTGATGCCCACCACAAAGGCGCTGTACATGGACAAGGAGATGCCGCGTACATCTTTGGTCTTGAACGTATGGACCACTTGCGGCACAAAGCTCGAGGTGGTGAGGAAGGCGGCTGCGTAGCCGACCATTTCAGAGAGTTGCATGGCGGGTGTTACTTTGAAGCCCAGTCGATCATGGCGTCGATGGCGGGGCGGGCGGCGCGGGCGTTGGGGTGGTTAACGATGGCGACCAGCACATAACGTTTGCCAGCTGCGGCATGTACATATCCGGCCACCGCCACCACTTCGTTCAGGCTGCCGGTCTTCAGGTGGGCGTAACCGTTGGCGCGGGGCTTGGCGCGGCGCAGCGTGCCGTCTACGCCGTTGATGGGCAGCGAGCCCATCAGCTCTGGCATCAGCGGTGAAGCGTAGGCAGTCTGCAACAGGCGCCCCAGCGCATTGGCGCTGATGCGTTCCGTGCGCGACAGGCCCGAACCATTCTCCAGCACCGGTAAATCGTCACCACCCAGGCGCTCGGTCCACCAACGTTGCACGACTTTGTGCGATGCCTCGTAATTTCCGGGTGCAGTCACGGGGTCTACAACGCCCGCCACAGCGGCCGGTGGCGTCAGCACGCGCCCCAGCGTCAGGTACACCTGTTGGGCCATCACGTTGTTGCTGTATTTGTTGATATCGCGCACGATCTCCGCCAGCGGTGCCGAGCGCACTTCAAACACCGGCTTAAAGGCCGCCGCTGTGGTGCCCGACAGCGTGCCCATGCGCACTGTGCCCCGCAGCTTGCCACCCATGTCCTGCCACATGCCTTGCACGGCGCGCGCAGCATAGTTCTTGGGGTCGGCATAGGCCACAGGCCATACCTTTTCGCCGCAACTCTGGGCGTAGCCACCGGCAAAACGTATGGCTTTGGGGTCGCTAAAGTCGGCCTTCAACGCGCTGCGGTAGTCCGGGCAATCACCGGCCACCAGTGGCACCGTGGGCTGCATCTGCACGCTTGCCAGCGGCGGGTCAAACTGCACACGGGCCAGGGCGTTGCCGGGCTCGGGTGCAAACGTCATGACCACGGATTTGAAATTGACCAGCAGCGCGTCGGGCGCGGCGTTGTAAGGCCTGAGCGGTTCACCGTCAAAGGCTGATGGGTCAGCGGTCGGCACGGCAAAGGCGCTGTTGTCCAGAATGATGTCGCCGGCAATGCTGTGGATGCCCAGGCCCTGCACGCGGCGTAACAGCAGCCACAGCCGCTCCAGCACCAGTTTGGGGTCGCCCTGGCCCTGGATGGTCAGGTTGCCCTGCAAGGTGCCGTCGCGCACGACGCCGTCTATGAAGACTGGTGTGGCCCAGGTGTAGCCGGGGCCCAGCAGCTCCAGTGCCGCAAAGGTGGTCACCAGCTTGATGGTGGAGGCCGGGTTCATCGCGGTGTTGGCGCGGTGGCTGACGCGCGGGGCAGCCTGGCCCTGGGCGTCCACCAGCAGCACGGCCATGGCTTCGCGTGGAATCTTGGCGCGGGCCAGTGCGGCGTCCACCTCGGGGGGAAGGCCCTGCGCCTGCACCGCGCCAAACAAGGTAAACACCAAGGTGGCGGTAGACCACCAAGGGCGGCGCTGGCGGTAGGCAGTGGGTCTGACGGCTGTTATTACGGACGGCGAGGGTGGGCAAAGTGGCATGCACACGATTATCCCGTGCAGGCAATAGCCTCCAGGCATCCCCGATAATCCAAACGATGTCCCAACGCTTCAAGAACCCGCTCCAAACCCTGTCGCCCCAAGCCGTGGGTGTGATGGCCGCAGTGGTTACGGTGTTGATCTGGACCTCGTTCATCGTGATTGCCCGCGCCTCTGCCGATCCGGCCCGTGGTGGTGTGCTCAACCCCTTTGACATCGTCTACGCCCGCCTCTGGGGCGCTGGACTTATTTTGCTACCTTGGGGTTGGTGGCTGGTGCGCCGCGACCGTCGTAGTCAGCCAGATGCGGGGTCCTTGCTGGGCCTGTCGCCGCTGCCGCTGCGAACCACACTGCTGGTGGGTTTTTTTGGCGGGCTGCTGTATGGCATGCTGGCCTACAGCGGTTTTGTGTTTGCGCCTGCCGCCCACGCCTCGGTGCTGATGCCCGGCAGCCTGCCCTTGTGGACGGCTTTGCTGGCTGTCTTTATTTTGGGGGACCGCATCACCCCGACCCGGGCCCTGGGTTTGGGCCTGATCGTGGTCGGCGACCTGATGGTGGGTGGCAGCAGCCTGCTGCATGCGCAAGATGGCAGCGGTGTCTGGCGCGGCGATGTGTTGTTCATGCTGGCATCCCTGGTCTGGTCGATCTACAGCGTGTTGGTGCGCCGCTTCGCGCTGGATGCGGTGCGCGCCACCATCGCCATCACCGCGCTGGCCTTTGTGGTGTATGTGCCGGTTTACACCGCACTTCTGTTGCTGCAGTGGGTGCCCGGGCGGGTGTTTGTGGCACCGTGGTCTGACGTGGCTTTCCAGATGTTTTTCCAGGGCGTGGGCTCGGTGGTCATTTCCGGCATCACCTTCACCAAGATGATCCAGCACTTCGGGCCGGTCCGCTCCACCATGATCACGGCGCTGGTGCCGGGCCTGTCGGCCATCGCCGCCGCCGTGGTTCTGGGCGAGCCCCTGGGCTGGAATGTGCTGCTGGGGCTGGCTCTGGTGACCTCGGGCATCGTCTTTGGTGTGCGCCGGGCGGCTACTAATGCTATAAAATCAGGAGCATCTGAGACAGCACCTTCGGGGGCTAGAGGCTGATTTTGTTACAAATCACTTGGCTACAACGATGAATCTGCTGGCATTTGATACTGGGACCGAGTTCATGTCCATTGCCGTGTGCAGCACGCGCGACGGGCAACTGCAGCAATGGCAGCACACGACCGCGGGTGGGGCCAAGGCGTCCACCGACCTGATCCCAGCCATCTTGGGCCTGATGCAGCAGGCCGGTCTGACCCTGCAGGCGCTGGATGCCATTTGCTTCGGCAGTGGCCCCGGATCGTTTACCGGGCTGCGCACGGCCTGTTCGGTCGCACAGGGCCTGGCCTTTGGCGCTGGCGTGCCGGTGTTGCCCATCGATTCCTTGCTGACCGTGGCTGAAGACGCGCGGCACACCGCACTGGGTGTGCAATCCACCGCGGTGGTGACCGCGCTGCTGGATGCCCGCATGGACGAGATGTATTGCGCCACCTTTGCGTTTGACGCCAGCCAGTGGACCGAGTTGCAAGGCAGCGCCTTGGTGCAGCCCGAAAAACTGCTACGACCGGCGGTTGAGCCTCTCGTGCCGTCGGCACCTTGGGTGCTGGCCGGCAATGTGTTTACGGTATATGGCGAGCGGGTGGCTTCAGAGGACCCCAGCGCTGCGGCGGTCCAACGCATCCACGCGCTGCCCACTGCAGCGGCCATGTTGCGCTTAGCGCCTGCTCTGCTGGCCGCAGGCCATGCCGTGCCGGCCGAACAGGCTTTGCCCAGCTATATCCGCGACAAGGTGGCCAAGACCACGGCCGAACGCATGGCGGAGAAGGCCGCCGCGCAGGTTGGCGCCACTGCAGCTGGCCGGTGACCATGCTACTTACCAACCCCACAACCACCGAAGCCCGGTTTGAACCGATGCTGGCCGAGCGTGTTGACGCCGTGGTGCAGATCGAACAGCGCGCCTACGTCCATCCCTGGAACCGCACCAACTTTTTGGACGCGCTGCAGTCGGGTTACCAGGCCCAGGTGTTGCTGGCCGATGAAACCCTGCTGGGCTATTTTGTCGCCATGCAGGGCGTCGACGAGGTGCATTTGCTCAACATCACGGTGGCGCCTGAATTCCAGGGCCAGGGCTGGTCGCGCGTCATGCTCGATGCGCTGGCGCTGTGGTCCCGCGGCCGCGCCGCCCAGTGGCTGTGGCTGGAGGTGCGGGTGGGCAATACCCGCGCCTTGAAGGTCTACGAGGCCCAGGGTTATGCCCGGGTGGGCGTGCGCAAGGACTACTACCCGGCAGGCCACGGCAAGCGCGAAGACGCGGTGGTCATGGGCTTGCGCCTGCAGTAAATCCATAATCCCACCATGAGCCTAGACCTTGACGACCGCCAACGCGCCATGCTGCAAGAGATGGGTGTGCGCGTGTGGCTGCCGCAGCCAGACGCTGTTGTGCCGCAGCAAACACGCGAAAGCCCGCAGGCGCCGCTAGCGCAGCGCGCTGTGCCGTCCGCAGAAGCCGCAGCCAGGCCTCCCCCGCGCGTGATGCCTGCGGCTTCGCAAGCAACCGCTGCCAGCACCGGCGGCTATCCGAATGGCGGTGCCGGTGTGGCAATGGCCTCGGGCGAGACCCTGGCTCTGCAAGGCATGGATGGCGCGGCACTGCGCACTGCGGCGGCTACCTGCCAGGCCTGCGGGTTGTGCGCCGGACGCAAGAACAGCACCCTCAATTTGCCGGACACCCCGGTGCAGGCCGATTGGCTGGTACTGGGCGACCCACCCGACGAAGACGAAGACCGCCTGGGCCAGCCTTTCGTAGAACAGACTGGTGTGCTGCTGGACAACATGCTCAAGGCCGTCGGGGCCAGTCGCAGCGGCCAGGGTCGCCAAGGGGCTTATCTGAGCAACGTGGTCAAGTGCCGCCCGCCCGCTGGCCGCCTCCCGCAGGCTGCGGAGTTGGCGCTGTGCGCGCAGTACCTGCAACGTGAAATTGAGCTGGTGCAGCCCAAAGTGATTCTGGCCATGGGTCGCTTTGCCGTGCAGTTGCTACTGGATGAGCACCCACAGGAGGCTGCGTTGCCCTTGGGCAAACAGCGCGGGCGGGTCTACCGCTACCGCGGCCTGCCGGTCATCGTCAGCTACCACCCCAAGTTTTTGTTGCGTGCCAGTGCCGACAAGGCCAAGGCCTGGGCTGACCTGTGCCTTGCAATGGATACATTGGAGCCCCCACGCTCCGCCGCTGCGCGGGTCGCTGCCCCCCGAGGGGACTAACTCGCCTCCCTCCCTACAATAGGGGCCATGACTTTCCTAGACCAGTTGCGCACCGCCGAGCGCCAAAACGGTTCCTTGTTGTGTGTGGGCCTGGACCCAGACCCCGCCAAATTCCCAGACCCGTACCGCGGTGACGCCAGCCGCATTTACGACTTCTGCGCAGCCATCGTCGACGCCACAGCCGATCTGGCCATGGCCTTCAAACCGCAAATCGCCTACTTTGCCGCGCACCGCGCCGAAGCCCAGTTGGAGCGGCTGGTGGCACACATGCGCCGCGCGGCTCCGCAGGTGCCCGTCATCCTGGATGCCAAACGCGGCGACATTGGCAGCACGGCTGAGCAGTACGCCATAGAAGCCTTTGAGCGCTACGGTGCCGACGCCGTTACGCTGTCGCCTTTCATGGGGTTTGATTCGGTGGCGCCGTATCTGAAGTACCACGGCAAGGGGGCATTTCTGTTGTGCCGCACGTCCAACCCGGGCGGTGACGATTTGCAGTCGCAGCGCCTGGCCTCGGTTGACGGCCAGCCGTTGCTCTATGAGCACATTGCGCGCTTGGTTCAGGGCCCTTGGAACCTGAATGGCCAACTCGGTTTGGTCGTTGGTGCCACCTACCCGGCCGAGATCGAACGGGTGCGGGCACTTGCGCCCACCGTGCCCCTGCTGATACCCGGCGTAGGTGCCCAAGGCGGTGACGCGGCGGCTACGGTCAAGGCCGGTTGGCGCAGTGTCGATGGTGAGACCGTGGCGCCCATCGTCGTGAACTCGTCGCGCGCCATTTTGTATGCGTCACCGGGTGCCGACTTTGCCACCGCGGCGCGTGCAGAGGCCTTGCGCACGCGTGAATTGCTGAACACTTCGCGGTAGTTACAGGGCGTAACGTTTGTAGCGCTGTAATGGGTATTTGTCTGGCTTGCACTCGCGAAAACCCCGTTAAGCTGCTGGTCTGGTTGTAATAGGTGTTAAAAGTATGCGAGTCTCAGAACAGATGGATTGCGAACCTGTGGTGGAGGCTGACAACGCCCACATCGCGCCCGAAAAACTGACGACCGCACTAGCGGCTACAGCGCTGTTGGCGGCCTGTGGCGGTGGCGGTGGGAGCAGCACGGTAGCTTTATCCACGTCCGGCTCTAGTCCCACCTCGCCGGTCACCGTGCCTGGTGCCAGCTTCACTGCTGCCGCCAATGATGAAGAAGCCGCGCGCTTCTTGTTGCAAGCCCAATTTTCGGCGTCTGATGCAGAAATTGCCGCTGTGCGCAACAAGCCGTACGCGACCTGGTTGGCCGAGCAATTTGCTGCGGCACCCAGCACCACCGGGTTTGACTGGCTGAACCAGCGTGGCTACGACACCATCAACAGCAGCACCAATTTCTACGACAACAGTTACCCCGGCGATTACATGCTGTGGAACCAGCTGATGACGTCCAGTGACGGCGTGCGCAAACGCATAGCCCTGGCCTTGTCCGAATTCTTTGTGGTGTCGTTGTCGGGGCTGGGCTTTGCATGGCGCAGCCATGCCATTGCATCCTGGTGGGATATGTTGAATACCCATGCCTTTGGTAACTATCGCAATCTGCTCCAGGACGTGACGCTGCATCCGGCCATGGGGTATTACCTCAACACCAAAGGCAATCTGAAGGAAAACGCAGCCACCGGCCGTGCACCGGACGAAAACTACGCCCGAGAGGTCATGCAGCTGTTCACGCTGGGCATCTACCAGCTCAACAACGATGGCACCGAGAAGCGCGATGGCAACGGCAACAAGTTGGAAACCTATACCCAAAGCGACATCACCAATATCGCCCGCGTATTCACCGGCTGGGACTTTGACCAAACGCAAAACGTCAACACCGTGGAGCCGGTCAAAGGGCGCACCATTCCCAACACCATTTACACGCGCATCCCGATGCGCCTGACACCCAACAACCATTCCACCCTGGCAGCCAACTTTTTGGGTGCTACCGTGGCCGCCGGTACAGATGGCGTGGAGGCGCTGAAAGTCGCGATGGACACGTTGTTTAACCATCCCAATGTGGGCCCGTTCTTTGGTAAGCAGATGATCCAGCGCCTGGTCACCAGCAACCCCAGCGCGGCCTATGTGGGCCGTGTAGCCAGTGCTTTTAACAACAATGGCGCAGGCGTGCGGGGTGATTTGAAAGCCGTGTTTGCAGCCATTTTGTTGGATAACGAGGCGCGCGGCCCGGCCGGCCTGTCGCAAGCAGGCTTTGGCAAGCTGCGCGAGCCGATCGTGCGCATGGTGCAATGGGGGCGCACCTTTGGCATCAATTCCGCCCGTGGCAGCTGGAAGATGAGCGATCTGAGCAACCCCGCCAGCCAGCTCGGCCAAAGCCCTATGCGCTCACCCAGCGTATTCAACTTCTTTCGCCCCGGCTACGTGCCGCCCAGCACGGCCCTGAGCGCCAGTCAGACACCGGCTCCTGAATTCCAACTGGTCAACGAAAGCAGCGTGGGCGGCTACCTGAACTATATGCAAGGCGTCATCCGCAACGGCATTTTTGTCAACGCACCGGATATGCCGCAAAACACCAGCAATGCGACCAATGGTTACGACATCACGGCTTCCTATACGGCCGAACTGGCCCTGGTTCTGGACCCCGCGGCACTGGTCAAACGCCTGGGTTTGTTGTTGTGCGCAGGCCAGCTCTCTGCAGCGACGCAGACCCTGATCGTCACGGCTCTCAATGCCACTCCCGTTACAGCGGGCAGCACCGACGCGGTCAAGCTCAACCGGGTGGCTGCCGCAGTACTGTTGGTCATGGCCTCCAGCGAATACCTCATCCAGAAATAGCGAAATAGGACGTGCCATGTACCTTCTCGATACCGACAAACACACCCGTCGCGCCTTCCTGCGTCGCAGCGGTCAACTGGCGCTCACGGGCACTGCACTGCCTTTTGCACTCAACCTGGCGGCCATGGGCGAGGCTGCGGCGTTTGATGCCACGGACTACAAGGCCCTGGTCTGCGTGTTCTTGTATGGCGGCAATGACTACGCCAATACCGTGGTCACCTATGACGACGCCAGCTACAACCAGTACAGCGCCATACGCGGTGGCGGTGCGGGTCAGACGGCCGGCGGCATCGCGCTGGCGAAGTCTGCATTGGCTGCCACGCTGCTCAACCCCGCAGCGGCATTGCCCGGCGGGCGCCAGTACGCCTTGCATCCGTCCATGACCGGTCTTGCCAATCTGTTCAACAGTGGCATGGCCGCCGTACAACTCAATGTTGGGCCACTGGTTGCACCACTGACCAAGGCCCAATACCAGAGCTCTGACCGCGCCAACTACCCGTTGCCTCCCAAGCTGTTTTCACACAACGACCAACAGTCCATCTGGCAGTCGTCATCGCCTGAAGGCTCAACAGTGGGCTGGGGTGGCAATATTGGTGACCTTGCGATGTCTGGCAATGGCAATTCGCTGTTCACCTGCATCAATATGACCGGCAATGCAGTATTTCTGTCCGGTGACAGCGCACTGTCCTACCAGGTCAGCACCAACGGAGCCGTTGCTATCAACGCGGTCAAGAACAATGTGTACGGCTCCAGTGCCGTCAAGAACGCCCTGGCAGGGTTGGTGCAGCAGCAGCGCACCCATACGCTGGAGAACGAGTACAACCGTGTCACTACACGGGCCATTGGTGCGGAGGCACAAATCGCTTCTGGCCTGGCCGCGTCCACGGTAGGTACCGTGTTCCCTACCGGTAACTCCTTGGCCGATCAACTCAAACTGGTGGCCCGCCTGATCGGTGCACGCAATGGCCTGGGCGCCAAGCGCCAGGTGTTCCTGGTATCGCTGGGTGGTTTTGACCTGCACGACAACCTGATTACCCAGCAGCCAGTGTTGATGGGCCGGGTTAGCGAGGCCATGACTGCCTTTTATAACGCCACGGTGGAGCTGGGAGTGGCCAACAGGGTCACCGCGTTTACCGCCTCGGATTTCGGCCGTACGCTGACTTCCAATGGTGATGGTTCGGACCACGGCTGGGGCAGCCACCACTTAATGGTGGGTGGCGCGGTTAAGGGGGCTGCGTTTTATGGGACTGCACCACCGGTGAGTGTGAGCAGCACCACAGCGCCACAAGACCAGTGGCATGTGGGCCAGGGCCGCCTGTTGCCCAGCACCTCGGTCGACCAATACGCTGCGACGCTGGCCAGTTGGTTCGGTGTGGCCAACAGCGAGCTGGCGGGCATTTTGCCCAACCTGCGGCGCTTTGGTACGGCCGCCGGTCGCCCTGATTACCCGACCAACCTAGGCTTTATGGCGTGATCCGGAACATGAAACTGTATTACTCACCGGGCGCGCCGAGCCCCAGACGCGTCATGATGTTCATGGCCGAGAAAAGCATCACCGGCATTGATCTGGTCACAGTAGACCTCAATGCGCAGGAGCACAAGGGTGAGGCCTACCGGGCCAAGAGCCCGCTGGCCAAAGTGCCCGCCCTGGAGCTGGATGATGGCCGGGTGTTGACCGAGACGCGTGCCATTTGCACCTACCTGGAAGGCCTGTATCCCGAGCCCAACCTGATGGGGGTGGATGCCGAGGAGCGCGCTTTTATTGAAATGGCAGACCGCCGCGCCGAGTTGTACTTACTGGCCGGCATAGCCAATACGGTGCGCCATACCCACCCCGGCTTGGCGCCGCTGGAGCAGCCCCAGTTCCCCGAGTTTGGGCATTCGCAAGCGCAAAAAGTGCGCGAAGTCGCCGCCTGGTTTGACAAGGTCTTGGAGCGCCAGCCCTGGTTGGCGGGAGACCGCTTCACCATTGCCGACATCACGGCTTTTTGTGCGATTGAATTTGCCCGGCTCATGAAGTTCCACCCCGGCCGCGAGGGCATGTTGGCCCTGCAGACCTGGCGCGACCGCGTGGCAGACCGCCCCAGCGCCAAAGCAAAATGAGGCCGCTACCCCGCAAAGTGCGCGGGGGGTCGTAAACTTTTTACAAGAGACGCTGCAAATAGCGCCCGGTATGGCTGGCCGGGTTGGCCGCAATGTCTTCCGGCGTGCCCACACCTAGCACCGTGCCACCGCCAGAGCCTCCCTCGGGCCCCATGTCGATCAGCCAGTCAGCAGTCTTGATGACATCCAGGTTGTGCTCGATGACGACGATGGTGTTACCCGCGTCGCGCAACTGGTGCAAGACTTTGAGCAACAGGTCGATGTCGGCAAAGTGTAGGCCGGTGGTCGGCTCGTCGAGGATGTACAGCGTGCGGCCCGTCTGGACCTTCGCGAGCTCGGTCGCGAGCTTCACGCGCTGCGCCTCGCCGCCCGAGAGCGTCGTCGCGGGCTGCCCGAGCCTGATGTAGTCGAGGCCGACGTCGCTGAGCGCCTGCAGGCGACGCTTGAGCGTCGGGATCTTCCCGAAGAACGTCACCGCCTCCTCGACGCTCATCTGCAGCACGTCCGCGAGAAAATGCATTTCGACCAGCCGTGAGCCATCGCCCTTGCACGTCTCGCAGCGTCCGCCCTTCACGTTGAACGAGAAGCGGCCCGCCTTGTAGCCGCGCATGCGCGCCTCGGGTACCTTCGCGTAGAGCGTGCGGATGTGGTCGAACAGCCCCGTGTACGTCGCGGGGTTCGAGCGCGGCGTGCGCCCGATCGGCGCCTGGTCGACCTCGATCACCTTGTCGAAGTGGTCGAGCCCCTCGATCGTGCGATGCGCGCCGGCGCGCTTGCGAGCCCGGTTGAGCTTGGTCGCGACGGCCTTGTAGATGATCTCGTTGACGAGCGTCGACTTGCCGCTGCCGGACACCCCCGTCACGCACGTCAATCGCCCGACCGGGA
>JBKJJC010000299.1:0-2710 GCA_046598245.1 Rhodoferax sp. | reverse complement strand
CAGGACTGGGACAGCGTGCCCGAGGCCGTGTGGGCCCGCACCCAATTGTTGTTTCTGTGTTCACCCGGCAACCCGACCGGCGCGGTGATGCCGTTGGACGAGTGGAAAAAACTGTTTGAACTGAGCGACCGACACGGCTTTGTGATCGCCTCGGACGAGTGCTACAGCGAAATTTACTTCCGCGACGAACCGCCACTCGGTGGCCTGGAAGCCGCAGCCAAGCTAGGCCGCGCCGATTTTAAGAACCTGGTCGCCTTTACCAGCCTGTCCAAACGCAGCAATGTGCCGGGCATGCGCAGTGGCTTTGTGGCAGGTGACGCGGCCCTCATCAAACAGTTTTTGCTGTACCGCACCTACCACGGCAGCGCCATGAGCACGGTGGTGCAGGCGGCAAGCATTGCAGCCTGGGACGATGAAGAGCATGTCCGCGACAACCGTGCGCAATACCGGGCCAAGTTTGCCCAAGTGACGCCCATACTGGCCCAGGTGCTGGACGTGACACTTCCCGATGCTGGTTTCTATCTGTGGGCCAAAGTACCGGGCAGCAGTCCTAACAGTGATTGCGACTTCGCCCGCGACCTGCTCGCTCTTTACAATGTGACCGTTTTGCCAGGTAGCTATTTGGCCCGCGAGGCGCAGGGTTTCAATCCTGGCGCGAATCGGATTCGCATGGCGCTGGTGGCCGAAACCGCCGAATGTGTGGAAGCCGCCCAACGGATCGTCCAGTTTGTCAAATCCCGAGCATGAAATTGTGCGGGACAGGCCTTTGGCACTGTCCTCAACCCATTAAAGAAAGCGAACCATGAGCCAACAACTCCAACAAATCCTCGACGCCGCGTGGGAAGACCGCGCCAATATCTCGGTCCAGTCCTCTACCCCAGAAGTACGGGACGCGGTGGAACATGTGATCGGCGAATTGGACAGTGGGCGCTTGCGCGTCGCTACCCGTGAGGCTGTGGGCCAGTGGATGGTCCACCAGTGGATCAAAAAGGCCGTGCTGTTGAGCTTTCGCCTGCGTGACAACGAAATCATCCAAGCCGGCCAACTGGGTTTTTATGACAAGGTGCAGACCAAGTTTGCCGATTTGTCGGCCGAAGAAATGCGCGCCACCGGCACCCGGGTGGTTCCGCCCGCCGTTGCACGACGGGGCAGCTTCATTGGCAAGGGCGCCATTCTGATGCCGAGTTTTGTGAACATCGGCGCTTATGTGGATGACGGCACCATGGTCGACACCTGGGCCGCGGTCGGCTCCTGCGCACAAATCGGCAAAAACGTGCACCTGTCCGGCGGCGTCGGCATTGGCGGCGTGTTGGAACCCATGCAGGCCAACCCCACCATCATCGAAGACAACTGCTTCATCGGCGCCCGCTCCGAAGTGGTCGAGGGCGTAATCATCGAAGAGAACTCGGTTCTGTCCATGGGGGTGTACATTGGCCAAAGCACCCCGATATATGACCGCGCCACGGGCGAAGTGAGCTACGGCCGCATTCCCAGCGGATCCGTAGTAATCAGTGGCACTTTGCCAAAAGACGGTGGAAAATACAACCTCTACGCGGCCATCATCGTCAAACGTGTGGATGCGCAAACCCGCGCCAAGACATCGCTGAACGACTTGCTGCGCGACTGAAATTATTAGTTGACACCCTACCGAGGTTGAACCTATGGCTACGACGACCCCCACCGCACCCGGCACCATGGAGCGCATCCTGCGCTTGATGAGCGAGAAGAAGGCCTCGGACGTCTACCTGTCGTCCAACTCACCGGCACTGATCAAGATCAACGGCCAGTGTGTGCCCATCAACAACCAGGCGCTTCCAGTAGAGGCCACGCGCAATCTATTGGCCGAAATATTGCCGCCCGAGCGCATGGCCGAGTTGGATGCCGAGGGGGAGTTGAACATGGGCTTCCCCATTGCGGGGGTGGGGCGTTTTCGGGTCAGCGCCATGCGCCAGCGCGGCAGTATTGCTGCGGTCATCCGCTACATCTCGGTGGATGTGCCGCCGCTGGCTGACTTGCTGTTGCCGCCCATTCTGGGCGACCTGATCATGGAGAAGCGCGGGCTGGTGCTGATGGTGGGTGCTACCGGCGCGGGTAAGAGCACGACCCTGGCATCCATGATCGACTACCGCAATGGCCAGGTATCAGGCCATATCCTGACCATTGAAGACCCGGTGGAGTTTTTGTTCAAGAACAAAAAGTCCGTCATCAACCAGCGTGAAATCGGCTCCGACACCAAATCGCTGCAAGTCGCGCTGAAAAACGCGCTGCGCCAGGCGCCTGACGTGATTTTGATTGGCGAGATCCGCGACCGCGAAACCATGTCGGCAGCCATTGCCTACGCACAGTCAGGCCACCTGTGCCTAGCGACCATGCACGCCAATAACAGCTACCAAGCGTTGAACCGGATTCTGAGCTTCTACCCGGTGGAGGTGCGCCCCACCATGCTGGGTGACCTGGCTGCCGCACTCAAGTCGGTCGTGTCGCAGCGGCTGCTGCGCAATACGTCAGGCTCCCGCGTGCCCGCTATCGAAGTACTGCTCAATACCAAGCTGATCTCAGAGCTGATTGAAAAAGGAGACTTTTCGGGCGTCAAGGAGGCGATGGCGAAATCCATGGCCGAAGGCTCGCAAACGTTTGAGCAGGACATCGCCAGGCTCATCGGCGAGGGCACGGTGGCGCGCAAGGAAGGCTTGCTCAACGCCGACTCGCC
>JBKJJC010000034.1:0-3069 GCA_046598245.1 Rhodoferax sp. | reverse complement strand
CCTACGGCGAATACGTCTTCGACTGGGCCTGGGCCAATGCCTACGCCCAGCACGGCCTGCCCTACTATCCCAAGGCAACCGCGGCCGTGCCCTTCACACCCGTGCCCGGAGCACGGTTGATGGCGCGTGACGCGGCGGCGCGCGTGGAACTGGTGCAAGCTATGGTTGCCTGGTGCGACCAAAACGGCATGTCGTCCCTGCACCTGCTATTTGCCAATGAAGACGATGCCGCAGCGTGCGAAAAGGCCGGCTTGATGCTGCGACATACCATCCAGTTCCATTGGAATAACACCGAGACCGGCTATTCGGATTTCGAAGCCTTTCTCTCTTCCCTTTCTCAAGAGAAGCGCAAGAAGATCCGACAAGAGCGCCGCAAGGTTGCTGAGGCTGGCGTCAGCTTCCGCTGGTCCCGGGGGCACGACATTGCGCAGTCGGATTGGGACTTCTTCTACCACTGCTATGAGCGCACCTACCTTGAACACGGCAACGCGCCCTACCTCAACCGCGACTTCTTCGCCCGCATGGCCAGCACCATGCCCGAGCACTGGTTGCTGTTCATCGCCGAGCGTGGTGGCAAAGCAATTGCTAGTAGTTTGATAGCGCTAGATGCATACTCCACGGGGGCTAAGAGCCAAAATTTCTCAGGAGACTGGGCGGAAGCGGGTTCTGCGCAGGTAAAGGAGGAGCCCGCAAAGCGGGCGGGGGACACGGAGCAGAACATGCTGCCGTCCAGTCTCCGTAGCGAGAGCACCAAAGTAGCCTATGGCCGCTACTGGGGTGCTCTTGAGCGAGTGGACTGCCTTCACTTTGAGGCCTGCTACTACCAACCGCTGCAGTGGTGCATAGAACACGGCTACCACCGCTTTGAAGGCGGCGCCCAGGGCGAACACAAAATGGCGCGCGCTCTGCTCCCGGTGAAAACCACCAGCGCCCACTGGCTGGCGCATCCGGCGTTCGCGGATGCAGTGGCGCGCTTTCTGGAGCAAGAAGACCAGGGGATCAGCAATTATCTGGATGACCTGAAGCAGCGCAGCCCGTTCAAGCAAGAATCGTAAGGGGTGGTCTGCCCTTAGCGTTTCCACGCCGGTTGCACCAAACGCCCCTTGCGCTGGGCCAACACTACCATCACCACGGTGGCCACTACCACCAGCACCAGATCCACCGCAGAGCCTTCGATACCAAATGCACCGCCTGTCAACCAATCGGGACCTCTGAGCTGGGTCGTCAACAGGCCATTTTTGACTTCGTGGCCGGACACAGCCAGCGAGAAGATACCGTCCTGCATAAAATTCCAGCCTGCATGCAGCGCGGCGCACAACCACAGGCGCCCGGTCAGCAAGAAGGCTGCGGCAAAGAACACACCGGCGGCGGCAATGTTGGCAATGGCCAGCACCGAGATGTTGTCGTTGATCAGGTGCATGGCACCAAATACCAGGCCGGATGCCAGCAACGCCAGCCAGCTTCCGAAGGTCTCTTGCACGATGCGAAAGAAAATGCCGCGCAGCAACATCTCTTCAATCAGGCCCACGGCGACGTGCATCAACAGGGGGAGGACGATGATGCTACTGGGCGCCATCGACATGGTATCCAGGCCGCCCAGCGCGGCAATACACGCCACCGACAGACTCACCATCAAACCGCCCAGTACAAACCCGGCACCGTACTCCCGCGCCGCCCCCTTGAGCGCCAGCTCGGACACCGCACGCCTTTCTATGCGGATCACATAAAACGCATACGACAGGCAGCCCATCACAGCGCCCAACAGCTGCCCGAAACGCGAATACAGCTTTACGTCAAAGAATTGGGTGGATGCGGCCTGTATCAACAGAAACGGCACCATAAAGAAGGCAACGGACAACAATATTCGGGTCAACGGAAAGCGCAGGATGCGTTGGCCCAGTGGTGCGGCAGCGGTGCCGCCCAGGTAAACAGAGGTCGCAGTGGTCATAGAGTCCTTCTTGCAGTGAACGTTTGTTGGCTATAGGGTTCGGACAGAATCCGATGGGCGCGACTGTAGTCAGACCTCGCTGGCTGGGCCAGCGCCATGCGACAGGGCGCACCAACAGGGGCATGGAATGCAATTCGCGTGCGCGTCTGCCCTGCTGGCAAAATCAGGCCATGCACCCAACCCAGGCAGAACCGGCCCCCATCACCCATTACGAAAACTTCCCCGTTGCGTCCTGGTTGTGCCCCGCGCATTTGCGTGCACCCATTGCCGCCATCTACCACTTTGCCCGCACGGCAGACGACATTGCGGACGAAGGCGACGCAACAGCGCAACAGCGCTTGGACGAACTGCAAACCTACCGCAATGATCTGGACGCAACCTGCGCTGCAGCCACGGGGGGTGAAGTACTGCACGCCACCACCAGCGCCCGGTGGCCGCAAGTGTTTGGCCCGCTACAGATCGCTCTGCAGACCCACCACTTGCCACCCGCACTGCTGCACGATCTGCTGAACGCCTTTGCGCAAGACACGCGCAAATCTGCCGCCGCCCAAGGGTATGCCACCCAAGCGCAATTACTGGACTATTGCCGCCGCTCGGCCAACCCGGTGGGCCGATTGCTGTTGCACCTGTATGGTGTGACCGATGCGCTGGCCTTGCAGCGCAGCGACGCGATTTGCAGCGCGCTGCAATTGATCAACTTCTGGCAAGACCTGAGTGTGGACATTCCCCGGGGCCGCTACTACCTGCCAGCCGAAGACTGCGCGCGATTTGGCGTGCCACAGGCCGACATGCTGGCCCGGCGTCAAACTCCAGAAGCTACACAATTGATAGCACACTGTGTAGCATTCGCGGGGGCTAGCATGGCATTTGGCTCACAATTGGTCCACCAGATACCGGGCCGCGCCGGTTGGGAGCTGCGCCTGGTCGTGCAAGGCGGCCTGCGCATTCTGGACAAAATCAAGAGCCTGGGCTACGCCACGCTCAACCAGCGCCCCACCCTGCGCTGGTGGGATGTGCCGGTGATGCTGTGGCGCGCGATCTGGATGTAGGCGAACCAACATCGTCGAACCAAAATCGTCGTCAAATCAGGTGGGCGTCTGAGAGACAATGGCAACCCATAT
>JBKJJC010000212.1:0-7138 GCA_046598245.1 Rhodoferax sp. | reverse complement strand
TTCACCATCAACGCCATGTACTACGACCCGCAAACGCAGGTCGTGGTGGATTACCACAACGGTTTCAAGGATGTGAAGAATCGCGTCATCCGGATGATTGGCGACCCGGCCACCCGTTACCGCGAAGACCCGGTGCGTATCATCCGCGCCGTCCGTTTTGCCGCCAAGCTGAGCCCCTTGGGCTTTGCGCTGGAGCCCAAAACTGCCGCGCCACTGGTCAAGTCGCAAGAGCTGCTGGCCGATGTGCCGCAGAGCCGCCTGTTTGACGAGATGCTCAAGCTGCTGCAAACCGGCCATTCGCTGGCCTCCATCGAGCAGTTGAAGAAGCTGGGCATGGCCCGCGGCATTTACCCGCTGCTGGATGTCGTGGTCGAGCGTGCCGAGCAGCCGTTTGTCAACGCCGCTTTGAAAGACACCGACCGCCGCGTGGGTGAGGGCAAACCGGTAGCGCCAAGCTTCCTGCTGGCCTGCGTGTTGTGGGCCGATGTGCGCGATGGCTGGAACCGCCGCCTGGAGCAACGCCAACATTCACACCCCGCGCTAATGGATGCGATTGACGAAGTCTTCCACTCCCGTATTGGTGACGTATCCGGTGGCGGCAAGCTGGCGGGTGATATGCGCGAGATCTGGGTCATGCAGCCGCGCTTCGAGAAGCGTGTCGGCAGTACGCCTTTTGGCATGGTGGACCAGCCCCGTTTTCGCGCGGCGTTTGACTTCATGCGCCTGCGCTCGGACATTGGTGAGGTCGAAGAAGTCTTGGCTGACTGGTGGCAAGAATTCAGCATGGCCGACGACAACCTGCGCCAGGACTTGGTCGATTTGGTTCGCGAAGAACAACAAAAACGCCAGCGCCCGGCGCGTGTCGCGCGTGTGCCGCGGGCTGACACTCCGGCTGGTGAGGGCTCGGTACCTGCCACCGGCGCGCAGCTGCATGGCGGAACGGCCACTTCTGAGTTTGCTACCGCGCCCGTCGAAGGTGATGCCGGTGCTCCGCGCAAACGCCGTCGCCGTCGCCGCACCGGCGCGGCCAAAGGTGAGGGTAATCCGGGTAATTCGGATAGCGGCGGGGGCGATTCCAATAGTTGATTTTTTGGATCGCTGGCCATGCGTGAGCCTGTCACGGCCTATATCGGATTGGGTGCCAATTTAGGCGACCCAACCGCTGCCCTGGCCGATGCGGTGCAGCAACTGGGTTCACACCCCGGTGTCTCGGTTACGGCCCAGTCTTCGTACTACCGCACGGCACCTGTAGATTCGAGTGGCCCTGACTACACCAATGCCGTGGTCGAAGTTCGCACCACATTGACCGCACCTGAACTTCTTGTCTGCCTGCAGGGTATTGAGGCAGCAGCGGGCCGGGAGCGCCCCTACCGCAACGCACCCCGTACGCTGGATCTGGACATTCTGTTGTATGGCGATGCGCAGGTGTCCAGTGCGATCCTGAGCATTCCCCATCCCCGCATGTGGCAGCGTGCCTTTGTGCTGCTGCCATTGGCCGAGGTTGCACCCCAGCGTGTCACTGCCGAACAGCTGAAAACCGTGGAGGGGCAGGACATCACGCGCCTGCACTGAAATGCCCCGCGCTTGATGCCTAGGTAGTCTTCAACTGATGCTGGCGTGCCGCACGCAGTTGCGCCCGTCGTGTTTGGCAGCATAGAGCGCGTGGTCGGCGGCACCCACCATGTCTTCTAGGCTGAGCGAGCCATGGGGCATGGCGGACACCACGCCAAAACTGGCCGTGAAGCGCAGCGGTTTGCCATCAAACTCCACCCGCAAACGGTCGGTGGCTTTGCGCAGCTCTTCTGCCAGGGCGATGGCTCCGGCAAGGTCCACCCCCGTCAGCGCGATGACAAATTCCTCACCACCGTAACGCGCCAGGATGTCGCCCGCCCGGTCGATGCGGGGTCGCAGCATGTCGGCTAGCGCGCGCAAGCAGGCATCACCCGCCGGGTGGCCAAAGGTGTCATTGATGGTCTTGAAGTGGTCAATGTCCAGCAGGATGATGCTCATAGAGCCTTTTTGGCGTTCAGCCCGCCGCATTTCGGTGACGGCTGCGGCATCGAAGTAGGCCCGGTTGCCAATCTGTGTCAGGCCGTCCGTCGTGGAGAGTAATTGCAACCGTTCATTAACCTGGCTGAGTTGGGCCATGGCCGCATTCAGGTCATTGGTGCGGGCCAACACCCTCTGTTCCAGCTCCTGGTTGGCCTGTTCCTTGGAGCGTATCAGCGCCGCTTGGCTGGCGCGGGCCATGCGTTCAAGGCTCAGCGCCACCGCCTGTGCATTCTGGCGCAAGGTGCGGTCGTTGTTGATGCGGTCAGCAAGTGTGAATGACAACAGTGTCACCAGCAACACGACGCCAATTTGCGAAGCGTTCTCGGTCCAGACGTTGTGCGGAATCCAGCCAAACTTGCTGGCGTTCAGCACCGCAAGGCCTACCAGAATGGCCGTCCAGGCCAGGCAATAAAAGCGTGCAAAACGCGCGCCCTGCCACCAGCGCCAGTAACCCAAGACCAGGGCCGTAGTGGTAATGGGCAGGGTGATAGCCGCCACAATCCGGATGGTCAGGCTATAGGGCAGCACAAAACTCAGCACCATCAAAATCGCACTGCACAACATCATGCCGCGCACCAGGTAACACGCCGTGCGGGAAAAACTGCGCAACTTGAGAAAGCTGTCGGTGAACAGGCAGGTAAACACGGCAGAACTGGCCGCAAAGGTGGAAATAGCGAAGCTGTTCCAACGCACGGCGTTGGGCCACAGATGGGCGAAGGTGTAGCCGGTCAGCGTCAGGTGAAAGAACAGGTAGCTGGCGACAAAGCCGATGTAGAACAGGTAGTTGATGTCGCGTGTGGAGAAGAATACAAACAGGTTGTAGACCACCATGATCAACAACACGCCGATGACCGCGCCCTGGGCCAGGTTCTCGTCATTGCTGGCGGCGTGGAACTGCACCGGGTCCCATACCCGCAGCGGTGCCTCGATGGTCCCGCTCGAGGTCAACCGCAAGTAGATCTCGTTGCTGCCCGGGGCCAATTGCAGCGGCATGATGAAGTTGCGGTGGCGCACCGCCCGCTGGGCGAAGGGTTGTTCGTCCCCTAAGCTGTACTGGGTCTGCAGTGCAGCGCCCGCAAAGTGGTACAGCCGCACATCGTCCAGGAAGGGAATGGGCAGCTCTATGAAGCGCGCAAGCACTTTGGTGCTGCGGTTGTGCAACTGGAAGCGGAACCAGTAGCTGTCTTGTGTGAAACCAAAGTTGGGAGACTGGCGCGCGATAGGCTGCCAGGTTTCGCTGGGTGCGCGGGCCTGGTCCAGCACCAGTGCGCGGCTGCTGTCCACCAGCACCCCCATGCGTGTGCCAATCTCTAGGCGGTGGGGCCCGTCCTGGTCGATTTCAAGAATCGGGAAGTTGGGGTTGGAGGGCGATGCGGTTGGTGCAGCCGGTGCCGACGAAGCTGTGGTTACTGGCGTTGCAAATGCAAACGCCAACACACAAAGCATCAAAGCCAGACCTTTCACGAGCATGGTGCAGTGTGCCAGCTTCAGCGACAGAAGGAAATGCCCGTGTGGCGGCCCTGGGGTACCGACCGTCGCCTGGTGCGCCGGTCGGTGTTGCCATCAGGCCAGTTCGGCAATCAGGTCGATCTCCACACAAGCGCCCATGGGGTTTTGGGCCACACCGAAGGCGCTGCGTGCATGGGCACCCTTGTCGCCAAAGACCTGGGCAAGCAATTCGCTGGCACCGTTGGTCACCAAGTGCTGCTCGGTAAAGTCGCCGGCGGAGTTAACCAGCGACATCAGTTTGACGATGCGTTTGATCTTGTTCAGGTCACCCACGGCGGCATGCAGCGTGCCCATCAGGTCGATGGCAATGGCGCGGGCCGCGGCCTTGCCCTCTTCGGTGGCCATGGTCTTGCCCAATTGGCCGACCCAGGGTTTGCCATCTTTTTTGGCAATGTGGCCACTCAAAAATACCAGATTGCCGGTTTGCACAAACGGCACGTAGGCCGCTACCGGTATGGCTACGGGAGGCAGCGTGATGCCCAGGCTGGTGAGGGTGTCGTATATGTTCATGGTGGCCCTTGGCGAGATGATTTATGTTAAAAAGTGCCTATAGCCCCCGTAGAATATGGTTATATTGCTATATAAATAATAGCAAATTTACCAATCTACAAGGTCTGGGATTGTGATTGTGACTGATTCTGACCCTGGCTTTGGTGCTGGTTTTGGCTGGTCCATTGTGTTGTGTCAACCGGCTCTACGGTCACTGCAACCTTTAAACGGTGGTTGGCGCCGCCGTGTATCACGCCGCGCAATGGCGATACGTCGGCGTAGTCGCGGCCCAGTGCCAGAGTGACGTAGTCCTCGCCCGGGCTGCCCCAACCGTCGCGGTTGTTGGTGGGGTCAAAATCGCACCAGCGTCCACCTACTGCGCTACTCTGCGGCTCGGGCAGGTAGACCGAGACCCAGGCGTGGGACGCATCGCTGCCCACCAGACGCGGTTGACCGGCTGCGGGGTGCGTCAGCAGGTATCCGCTCACATAACGTGACGGCACGCCATAGGCGCGCAGGCAGGCGATCATGATGTGGGCGAAGTCTTGGCACACGCCGGTGCGCTGGGCCAGTGCCTCGCGTGCGGGGGTGTTGATCTCGGTGCTGTGGCTCTCGTACGTGAAGTCGTGGTAAATACGTTGCATCAGGTCACGTGCGGCCAGCAACAGGGTGGGTTCACGGGTGAAGCTGGGCCGCGCGTAGTCCGCAAAATCGGCATGCCGTGGCACATAGGGCGAGGCAAAAACAAAATCAGCCGCCGCATCAAAGGGGCTTGTGGCGCTGTACCGGAAACGCTCGCGCACCTGCTCCCAGGGCACGTCGTTGTCCCAAAGCGGAAGCGCCTGGGTGGACACCAGGCTGCATGCCACCACATGGAGCCGGGTGTGTGCCACCTGCAGCGAGAAGAATGACCGGGTGTTGCCATACACGTCCAGCACCGATGTCTGCTCGGTGGGATCCGGCGTAATCGACAGCGCGTGGCTCAGCAACTGCTGGTTGGCGGTGTTCAGTGGCTTGAGGTGGGCCATGTGCTGCGCAATGTCTACCGCCGGCGCATAGTCATACAGGGTCTCGTGGGTGATGTGCAATTGCATGGTCAATCCCGCGTCTAGGCGCCAAGGCTTTGCCCGGCCTCGCCGGAGTGGGT
The DNA here is from genome assembly GCA_046598245.1 of Rhodoferax sp. Classification (GTDB taxonomy): domain Bacteria; phylum Pseudomonadota; class Gammaproteobacteria; order Burkholderiales; family Burkholderiaceae_C; genus Allorhodoferax. The sequence continues at coordinate 1,941 of JBKJJC010000212.1, read as the reverse complement.
GAAATAGGTGGCGCTTATTTCTTCTGACACCTGGTAGGCAGCCTCACCACAGCCCAGCAGCAGGTCGGTCAGGCTGTCATAACCCCTGTCCTCACCGGCTTCACACAAGGCTTCCAACTGCCAAAGGCGGGGGTCGGGCACGCTGTGCGACAGCAGGCCGAGTTGGTCGGGTGCACTACCGGCCAGCTTGGCCAGGCGCCCGCGCAGGGTGTGCGCCACCCAGGCCAGCGCGCGGGGGTTGTCACGGTCTAGCACCAGCAAATCGACCAGCGGCGCAATGTCGTGGCTCTGTTGGTACTGGCCGTGGAAGGTAATGGTGCTGTCAAACAACGCCACCATGGCCTCAAAGCCGCCATCGTGGTGTACGGCGCCCTGTTCGAACCCTGTGGCCAGTGCATGCGACAGAAAACCCAGGCGTTCAACATGGCGGCCAATGCTGAGCAGGCGCCATCCATCGTCACGTGTCATGCGGTCGGTCTGCAGGCCGGTGAGGGCGGCCAGGTGGTCGCTGGCGCGCTTCAGGGCCGTTAGTGCATGGATGGCGGAATAGTCTGCGCCTGTGGGGGTATGGGCGCAACTTTGCAGGAACGCGTTTTCGGTACGCTGCATCAGGCTCCAGTGCTCCTGGGACAGACGTTCGCGCACCGCCGCACCGGCCAGGCGCACGGCGCGCAAGTTGTAGCCCACGCTCGTGGCGTGCTCACTGCTGCCCAGGCTGGCGATCAATGAACGCTCAAATACGCGGCGCGCTTGGGGCGCCGGAGTCAAGGGCGGCACACGAGCCAGTACCAGGTTGTTGTTCAGCGCCATCTGGCCGAGCCAACTGAGCAATGTGGGAGATGACTGGTCTTCCCCGGCCAGGCTCTCCAGCGTAAGCCGCGCCAAGCGCACGGAGTTTTCGGCTCGCTCGGTGTAACGCCCCAGCCAGAACAGGTTTTCAGCGGCACGGCTGGTGACCTGGCGGGTGCGCTGGGTCAGCACGGCGGGGGTGATGGGCGGGCGCAACAGCGTGGTTTTGTCCACATCGCCGTGCGTCATGACCCAGACGTCGGCGCTGCTGCCGCCATGCTGCATGGACGCTACGTCCACACCGGTGTCCCCGGCCACCCGAGCCAGGCCACCGGGCAAAACACACCAGGACTGTGGCCCCTGCGACACGGCAAACACCCGCAGCATGACGGAGCGCGGCACGATGCCTTCGTCTGACTCATGTTTGTGCCAGGTAGGCATCTGCGACAGCGGCATGTAGTCCTGCACGGTGTGGTCATCCGCATGCAGGGCAATACGGCCGGCCCATTCGGCCAGCTCACGTTCGGACAGATTGCGTCCGAGGACTGCATCAAAATTGCCATGCACGGCGGAGCCGGGGTAAGTCGGTTTGATGGCGCAGCTGTGCAGGCGCGGCAGCACCGCCTCCATCGCCGACCGCTCGCCGCACCACCAGGTTGGCAGTGCGGGTAGCAATAACTCTTCGCCAAACAGATGTTTGGCCAGCGCAGGCATGAAACCGAGCAAGGCGGGTGACTCCAGAAAGGCCGAGCCCGGTGCGTTGGCCACCAGCACATTGCCGGCGCGAATCACCTGCAGCAGTCCGGGCACGCCCAGCGTGGAGTCGGAGCGCAGTTCTAGCGGATCCAGAAACTCGTCGTCCAGCCGTTTGAGCACGCCGTGCACCGGCTCCAGCCCTTGCAGGGTTTTGAGGTACAGCTTGTCATCGCGCACCAGCAGATCGCTGCCTTCGACCAGGGTCAGGCCCAAGTAGCGCGCCAGGTAGGCGTGTTCAAAATAGGTTTCGTTGTAGGGCCCGGGTGTCAGCAGCACAATGCGGCTTTCCTCGCCGCTGCGACGCGCCGGGCTGGCCGCTTTCATGCCGTCGATCAGGGCCTTGTACGATGCGGCTAGACGCTGCACCTTCAACTCGCGAAAGGCCTCGGGGAACAG
>JBKJJC010000293.1:0-4151 GCA_046598245.1 Rhodoferax sp. | reverse complement strand
CAAAGGTCTGCCCGTGACTGAAGTGGCCGAGATGACCGGCTTCCCCGAGATGCTGGACGGACGCGTGAAGACCTTGCACCCCCGCGTGCACGGCGGCCTGCTGGCGCGCCGCGATATGCCCGCGCACATGGCCGCTCTGGCCGAACACAAGATTGACACCATCGACGTATTGGTCGTGAATCTGTACCCGTTTGAAGCCACGGTGGCCAAGGCGGGCTGCACGCTGGAAGACGCGATAGAAAACATCGACATCGGTGGCCCCGCCATGGTGCGCAGCGCCGCCAAGAACTGGAAAGACGTGGCGGTGTTGACCGACGCGTCGCAATACGCCACCGTGATCGCCGAACTCAAAGCCGGTGGCAAAGTCAGCGAGAAGACCAAGTTCGCATTAAGTGTGGCCGCCTTCAACCGCATCAGCCAATACGACGGCGCCATCAGCGACTACCTCAGCGCCGTGCAACTAGGCGGTGGTGTGCCAGCCGGTGACGCGGCGCCCAAGCTGGACCTGTTTGCCGGCCAGTCCAACGGCCGCTTCATCAAAGTGCAAGACCTGCGTTACGGTGAAAACTCGCACCAGCAGGCCGCGTTGTACCGCGACCTGTACCCCGCACCCGGCTCGCTGGTCACGGCCAAGCAATTGCAGGGCAAGGAGCTGAGCTACAACAATATTGCCGATGCCGATGCGGCCTGGGAATGTGTCAAAAGCTTCACGAGCACCCCTGCTTGTGTCATCGTCAAACACGCCAACCCTTGTGGCGTGGCGGTGGGCGCGAATGCGCTAGAGGCCTACAGCAAGGCCTTTCAGACCGACCCCACCTCCGCATTCGGCGGCATCATCGCGCTGAACTGCGAACTGGACGAAGCCGCTGCACAGCAGATCGCCAAGCAGTTTGTTGAAGTGTTGATGGCCCCGAGCTTCACCGCCGCGGCGCTTGAAGTCTTCAAGACCAAGGTCAATGTGCGCATCCTGCAGATCGACCTGCCCAAGGGAGGCGCCAGTGATTGGGACAATGGTCGCAACGCCATCGACATGAAACGCATCGGCTCCGGCATCCTGCTGCAGACCGCCGACAACCACGAGTTGGCCTTGAGCGACTTGAAAGTCGTCACCACCAAACAACCCACAGCCGAAGAATTGAACGACCTGCTGTTTGCGTGGAAGGTCGCCAAATACGTCAAGTCCAACGCCATCGTTTTCTGCAAAGGCGGCATGACCATGGGTGTGGGTGCCGGCCAGATGAGCCGTCTGGATTCTGCCCGCATCGCCAGCATCAAGGCCGGCCACGCTAATCTGTCTCTGGCCGGTACCGTGGTCGCCAGCGACGCGTTTTTCCCGTTCCGCGACGGCCTGGACGTGGTGGTCGATGCAGGTGCCACCTGCGTCATCCAGCCCGGTGGCTCCATGCGCGATGACGAAGTGATCACTGCTGCGAACGAGCGCGGTGTGGCCATGGTGTTCAGCGGCGTGCGCCACTTCCGGCACTGAGTGGGTGCTGTGCCTGTCCACCCTGCGGTGGGCAGCCGATAGAGACATGCTGACCCAAAGATATTTGCACAAGTAGGGCGCCAGCCCCCGTGGATTATGCGTAGGTAGCTATAGGGTTTATAGCAACTTCTTGGGTCGAAGTCCTGTTGGTTTCGCACTAACGCCATTTCGAGGTGTTAGCATGAACGTTTCCAACCCGTTCAACTAAGAGAGAGGTATCCACATGGCTGCTCCCGATATCGGTGCGTGCGTTTCCGCTGGCATCAATGGTCTGAAGAAAGATCCGGTCACCCACATCGTGACCTCTTTGTTGATCGGCATTGTGGGCGGTGTGACGGCCGGTTTGTTGACCGGTCCGATGATGGTGGGTTATATGCGCATGATCAAGCGCGAAGACGAAGGCCACAAGGCCGAATTTGCCGATGTGTTCAAGGGCTTTGACGACTTTGTGCCCGCGCTCTTGGCGGTGCTGCTGTCCAGCATCATCGTTTGCGTTGGCTTCATGCTGTGTTTTATCCCCGGTTTGCTGATCATGGCCCTGGTTCCCACGGCGGCCTACCTGGTCGCGGTGGGGGAGAAAGATGGCGTCAACGCTATCAAGCGGGCGTTTGACGCGGTCAAGAACAATCTGCTGAGCGCGTTCTTCTGTGCACTGGTGCTGGGCATCATCGGCTCACTGGGTAGTCTGCTATGCGGCGTCGGCATCATCCTTACACTGCCGATCGGCTTCATAGGCAGTTACCACATGGCCAAACAATTGACCGACGGCGGTGATCCGCCTGTCGCCATTACGCTTGCCTGATAGCGACTCTATGGCCTCTGTCGCCAGTACTGGCGTGCTGCTCAGTGGTCCTGAGCGCCAGTGGCGCTCGGCGCTGACGCTGGGCTGGCCGGTGGCGCTATTAGGTGCGCCGCTGGTGCTGTCGCTGGGCGACCTTCCGCTGTGCGGCTTTCGGCATCTGACTGGTATTCCTTGCCCCCTGTGTGGCGGCACCCGTGCCTGTGCGGCACTCGCAGATGGCAATTTTCTAGCCGCCTGGCAGCTCAATCCCGGATTGATGGTGCTGCTGGTTCTGGCAGCGGTGCATTCGGTGCAGTTGGGGGTTGAGGCGTGGACCGGACGGCGTGTGCAGCGCTGGCGGATGGGGGCTGACGCGTGGCGAGCGGCGCTTGTTGTGCTTCTCGCCAGTTGGGTGTTGCGGCTTTTCGAGTTTCTGTAGTCTGGGGCCCATACCCCAAAGCCACGCCGCCCGCCGTGCGCGAGGTGCTTGCATTCAGGGCAATAGAAAGCGGTTACGAGGAAAGTAGGCCGTCAGCCCCCGTAAATACTACATTTATAGCTATAAAAACTATAGCAATCTAAAAACTTCTTCAGCTACCTGCACAGTTTGCGCAATGTCTTCTTCGGTATGCGCCGCACTGACAAAGCCCGCCTCGTACAACGCCGGCGCAAAGTAAACGCCGCGCTCCAGCATGCCGTGGAACAGCGTGTTGAAGCGCTGGTTGTCCGTAGTCATGACCTTGGCGTAGTTCTGCGGCAAGGCATCAAACAGGAAGAAACCAAACATGCCGCCTTCACTGTCCACACTGAACGGAACGCCAGCCTTGTCGGCAGCACCCTTCAATCCCGCCATCAGTTTCAGCGTCTTGGCACCGAGCGCCTCGTAGAAACCGTGTTTACGAATCTCGTGCAGTGTGGCCAACCCACAGGCGGTGGCCACCGGGTTGCCGGACAGGGTGCCGGCCTGGTAGACCGGGCCCAGCGGCGCCAGCATTTCCATAACCGCGCGTTTGCCGCCAAACGCCGCCAGCGGCATGCCGCCGCCAATGACCTTGCCCAGTACCGTGATGTCGGGCGCAAAGCCGGGGATGGCTTTCGCATACACGCTTTGCGCGCCGCCCAGCGCCACGCGGAAACCGGTCATCACTTCGTCAAACACAAACAGCGCGCCATGCTGGGTGCACAGTTCGCGGCAGCGCTGCATAAAGGGCACGGACGCGCGCACAAAGTTCATGTTGCCCGCAATTGGCTCGATCATCAGGCAGGCCAGTTCTGGCCCATGCAGCGCAAAGGCTTCTTCCAACTGTTCGACGTTGTTGTACTCCAGCACCAGCGTGTGCTGCACCACCTCGGCCGGCACCCCGGCGCTGGTGGGGTTGCCAAAGGTGGCCAGGCCGGAGCCAGCCTTGACCAATAGCGCATCGGCATGCCCGTGGTAGCAACCTTCAAACTTCAAAATCTTGCTGCGGCCGGTGGCACCGCGGGCAAGACGGATGGCGCTCATGCCGGCTTCGGTGCCGCTGCTGACCAGGCGCACCATATCCATGCTGGGTACCAGGGCCAAAATTTCCTCGGCCAGTTCGACCTCGCGCTCGGTGGGCGCGCCAAAGGAAAAGCCATCCAGGGCAGCCTTTTGCACCGCCTCCACTACGGCGGGGTGCCCGTGGCCCAGGATCATCGGCCCCCAGGAGCCTATGTAATCTATATAGCGTTGTCCATTGGCGTCCCAGAAGTGCGGCCCTTGGGCGCGGGCAATAAAGCGGGGTATGCCGCCCACCGCCTTGAAGGCGCGTACCGGGGAGTTGACGCCGCCGGGTATGACTTTTTGGGCGCGTTGAAACAGTTGCAGGTTGCGGTCAGTGTCGGGTGTCATTGGGAGAGATT
>JBKJJC010000262.1:0-48984 GCA_046598245.1 Rhodoferax sp. | reverse complement strand
TGAATGACTCCGCCACTACCCCTTTTTTCCACATATACCTCGTTCAACCGAACCGGTTAAGCTGCGAAATTTTTCCGAATTCTAGGCCGTAAACGACTGGTATCAGGCGATGGTCTGTAAGCGCGTAGCGCACACACATCGACGCTGCAAAAGGCTTCGTCGAGCGAGCCGACTTGTTGAACCGCCCCCTGCGGACCCGCATGGTGGGTGGTGTGGGGGGCGACGGTTAAGGGCCGGTGCCTACCCGATTAGGCATGGCCGCGAGCATCCTGGCGCCGCCGAAGACGCATGTGTACGGCACTGGCGGTTTGACTTGTGCTGACAATGTCGAAATCATCCGCTGGAATGCCTCCCGGTTGAAATGCCGGGCACCCCGCGCCAAGCGTACGTGTCACTACGTGTAGAAAAATCTCATCGAGAATCCGCGACTCAAGAGCAGCGTGCACAGCGCTTGCCTCTCCAATGACCACTACGTCCCTGACATCAGCAGCCGCTCGGGCTTGCTCGAACGCTAGATCGAACCGATCTACAAACGTAAATCGCAGCTTGCCGTTCTCTTTGGGATGGCGACTTGGCACGCTGCCTGTGACGACGAAGAGTGGAACTTGCAGTTCATAGTTGTCCGCGTACCAATTAGGGTCTTCCGCCATCTCGAATGACCGCCGACTTAGCACCGCTGCGCCAGCACGTTCGCTAAGAGGCTGTACAAGTCCTGCGCCGTGCATTTCCTCTATCGGGAATATGCTCTCGCCTTTGGCATCCGCCCAGTACCCGTCAATGGTGATAGCAACGTCAAGAATGAACATGATTTCGAGCCTCGGGAAGATGAAAGATTCCAGTTTAGCGATGCATAACGAGGCTGCAAAAAACTCTATTTCCGCACGCGCCAATTCGGCTGCAAGTGATTCGAGGATCAGCTTTCAAGAATTTGGCGCTCATCTCCAAAAATTGCCGCAGTTTCGACCCATTTTGCGCTTACTGGTGGTTCCAGTGAGGGGTTAAGCCTCGCTCTGTGGCGGTGGCTCATTGTGCAAAGGTAGTTCATCAAAGAATTTCCAGGTGTTCGCGCCGTCGAACTTGCGTACGCGTATCGAGGCTACGAACTCGGGAGCAAAGCTTCCCAAGTGGACGCCATGCTTTGCGCCTGGCTTGTGTTCGAGCGGCTCCCAATGCGTGACACAACCGCAGGTTCGGCACCGGATAGTTCTCAAGGTTCCATCGCCCTGGATGTACTCCTCAGTGTTCTCGGGGTGACCTTCGATCTCGACGGTGCCGAACTCAAAGAAGACCCACGGTCCACCGATGCGCCGACACAGCGAGCAGTTGCAAGAAGTTGCCACTGTAGGCGTGGAAGGTAGCTTGAGTTTGACAGCGCCGCAGTGGCAGGAACCTTGATGCATGGAAGTTTGTGTTTAAAAAGCATGGAGTTGCGCAGTGGTGCTTGCGAGGCCTAACGAGGCTGCAAAAATATGTCGGCGAGGGTCATAAATGAAAGTTGTCGAGGGTATTTGACCCCTTCCAGGATTCGCGATTGCTCGTTGTAGGCCGTTCTTTGCGATTGATTTTTCATGGTGTTTTCATTTCATCTGGCAGAGAAGGCTTTTTTACAACCTCAACCTGGAGCCCACCAGCCGTGAGCTAAGGAACGAAGTGACGCAGGCGAGCGGTCCGTGTGGGGCGCCAGGTTAAAAGGCACCGCGATCACTACCGCCCTCGCTTAGCGCGACTGAGAATCAGGACGCCAGCAATCAAACTGACAACGCATACGAGCAATACCCAAGGGGAGAGGCGTTCCATGTACGAACTATGCGGTAGATGCTCCACATCGGATCGACAGAGCCCCTTCGTGAAATCGTAGACATTCCCAGCATCAAGGCAGGCATCGACCAAGAGAAATTCTGCCGTGCACTGGGTAACCAGCGTGACCGGCGGAAGAGCGATCAATACGTACGCCAGCCACTTCATTGCTCGTGCCTTTTAACGTACTGTCCAGAGCAAAACCTGCTCTAGAAGTCGGTCACTGCTCCATAAATCGGTCATAAAACTCCCCCAATTTTGAAGCCAGTGTTGGCTGGTGACGGATAGCGTTTAATTTTCAGGTCAATAAACCACAGTGAAACACCGCGACGGTGGTTTGCAGATTCTAGTAGCGAATGACGGGTCTCGGACGATTCTGCGTATGGCCGCAGCCGGGCAATTCTTGGGGCACAGGCGCCCAACTTGAAAGGCAGCTATCGCAGCATTGTTGAAATAGAGGATACCGCGACGTGCACCCGCTATGGGCCCCAAAGCTGCCGGTGAAAGCGGCGTCAGCGCCGGGACCGGAAGACGCGATAGCTTCCGGCGACATTCCCGAAGCCGGGAATATTGGCTTTCAGTGCTGGAGAAATGTAACCAAACGCGCCATTTCTTGCCTTCCCTCAGAGGGGGAATCCGCTCGTTTTACCTTTTCGAGGGGATGGGCGTATTTAGCCATATAGGTTTCATCGAGCCGCCAACTGGTGCCAACAGGCCGTTTGCGTCGCCGAAAAACGAGCGCCAGGACTGGCAGTATTTCCAGCGCCCACCGGTGTACGGTGGAGTGATCGACAAAGACCCCGCGCTCTTGCATCATCTCTTCCAAATGGCGGAAGCTTAATGGATACGCTGGATACCAACGAGCACACACCAGCATCACTTCCAGCGGATAGTGAAGCCGCTTAAGGACCTTGCGCCAGCTCGCCTATCATCGCCACTTAGTTTGTCGTTGTCATGTCGGCATTGTCGGACATGGCTTACTGCAACAGCTTGAGTGCGGTGAAAAATGGCCGGACAGCCTTTATTCATGCGGGGTTCGAGCGAATTTTCACTTGCATGATTGGTGAGCATCACTAGCGCTAACTGTGCACCACAACAGGTGTCCACTTACTCTTATCGAAGCTCGGATTGAAGAGTTGCTGCAAATCGCCTGGACTCAGCGGATCAGGAAGTTCTGGATAGATTACGCGTGCTGTAGTCGGTGTCATTCGGTACCCAAAGGTTAGGACTGGACACGATAACAAGGTCAAAAACTAGCGTAAGAGGCTGAGTGGCCGAATTTGCACGAATCTTGCCGACGGGCCAAGAGGATCCGACAGGCGCCAACCATTGCCGGAAACCGACCAAGTGATTCACCGGGTGGATTCCTCGCTGCACTGCGGTCGGTTTTGTCGCTAATGATGGCAATTTAACTCTTCACAACAGCCCTGCGCCCTCCATTAGCAAGTCCAGCCCTAGTTCAAAGGTCTGATCAAATTGCTCTGGCGCAAAGAACTCCCCTGCATCCGCAATATGGGGAAACTTCAGGGCCAGATCTTCGTCGCTAATGGGATTGAGCGATGAAGGGCCCTTGGCATAACCGGAGATCTCATCCAGCGCAGCGCCCATGAGGTAATAGTTCATTACCCGAAAAAGGCGGGCGGCACTTTCACGCTCCAGGCCGGCCGCGCGGAACGTCAACATAATTTCGTTGAGGAAAGTGACACCAACCTCTGAGTTCAGGCGGTGCAACGACAACACTGGAAAGAAGCGCGGGTTCTGTCGCGCCAGGTTGCGCCAGCCGTTGGCCAGGCCCCGTATTCGCCCAACGCTATCAAGATCATGCGAGGGAATGGGCAGGCGACTGACCAGGCGATCGACCAGGGTATCGATGATGTGCGCCTTGCTGGGAAAGTGGTGGTAGATGCTCATGGCCTCACACCCCAGCATTTCGCCTAGTTTGCGTACGCTAAATCCCTCAAGTCCCTGCGAATCTATCAGCCCCAGTGCCGCCAACTCGATGCGTTCGCGGCTCAGTGGCTCGCGCTTGGTAGGGGAGGCTTCGGATGGTGTTTTTTTCGGACTTGTTGTCATGGGTGCCTATTATGATGTGTTGACAACTTACGCTGTAAGGTTATAAAATTCAACAATCCTTACATCGTAAGTCTTGCGGAAAAAAGGCCAAGCGGGTGGGGTTAGAAATTTCCTAACTATTAAGAATGCTGGATCCTCATATGAGAGTTGAAACTGCGCAGGCTATCGGTCTCTTGGTAATCTGGCTCATCGGCCTGTCACTCAACGTATCCAAGCTGCGACTTAAACACAAAATCAGCTTCGGTGACGGCGGGCACAAGGACCTTGGCGTGGCCATACGCGCCCATGGAAACGCCTTGGAACAGGCTTTGTTATTTGCGGTATTGGTCCTCGCATTGGAGTTTCGCCAGTCGGGAAGCCCAGGCTGGCTGTTATGGCCACTCGGCGTTTTTCTCGTGGCGCGCGTGCTGCACACACTGGCAATTTTTCGCCGCTGGTTGCCGCTGCGCCAATTGGCGCATGTGGCCTCTGTAATGGTGCAACTTGTGATGGCAGTGGAGTTGTTGCGATGACTGGCCTCGCACTGACCCCGAACGCGCAAAAATGGCGTGAGCGCGGCAGGTTGATACGCTATAAAAATAGCGATGTGTTTGTAGCGATTGAAGGAACGGGGCCGACGCTATTGCTCATTCACGGCTACCCCACCTGTTCGTACGACTGGCACCGTATATGGCCGCTTTTAACGCCGCACTTTAGACTGGTTGCGGTGGATCTTTTGGGGATGGGCCTATCGGGCAAACCCACCGATTTTCCCTACCGCATTGCAGACCATGCCGACTTGCAAGAATGGGTAGTCGAGATGTTGGGGCTCGATCGTGTGAGCATCGTCGCGCATGACTTAGGCGTGAGCATTGCCCAAGAGATGCTCGCACGGCGCAAAGAGGGTCAAAACTTCGCGCCCATTGACTCTGTGGTTCTCATCAATGGGGGCGTATTTCCCGAGGTTTACCACGCCCGGTTTATCTTGCGCCTCCTGTCATCTCCTATTGGTAAGCTCATAGGGGCGCGTATGTCACGGGGTTCGTTTGAGCGATCTATGTACCCGCTTTTTGGCCCCGAATTTAAGCCCTCATCGGACCTGATAGACGATCTATGGACCTTGGTCTGCTGGAACGATGGTTTGCAGGTCACTCACCGCATAAGCCGGTTTTGGAAAGATCGTCTTGCACTGCGCGAACGCCTTGCTGCGCCAGTGCTTGAACACCTGGTACCCATGCGATTCATCAATGGGCTCTTGGACCCCAACAGTGGCAAGCATATGGCAGACCGCTATCGGCAATTGGTGCCCCACGCCGACATCGTTGGCTTGGAAACGGTAGGCCACTGGCCACAGTTAGAGGTACCCGAAATTGTGGCCGCGTCACTCTTGATATTTTTCGGATCGGTGTCTGGCCATGTGCACAAGACACACATCAATAGCCTGACCAGGCTATTGTTCACGGCAAGTTGCTGAAACCCGAATCCTGGCAGCGGATGGCTACCAGTTACCGACTGCACGGCATACGCGCGACAAGCTCTGGCTACGGATTTTTCATCCGCAACGTACGAGGCAACGCTGCGATTGAACACGGTGGCGATATCGGCGGCTTCAGCGCCGACATGATGCGCTTCCCGCAGGAGGAAATTTTCATCGCCGTGTTGGCGAACAATGACGCTGGTGATCCCGCTCCAGACGAGCTGGCGGCAAAGATCGCGGCCCTCGTCCTGCCACGTTGAACGAGGGCATCATCTCGGCTTACCCTGCCTTGTGTTCCGCCCTGCTGTCTTCGCGCTCATATTTCGGAAATAGGCTGAGTCTGGGCTTCACCATCACTGCACTCGTTGGCTGAATTCGACGTAAGAAATTTATCGAAGGCGTCGCGATGTGGCTGAGCGGCACGACAGGCTCAGCCGGTAATAAAGGGATCACTTGAACCTAGACTTTGGGTGAGCATTTTGGGGTGACGCGTGTGAAGTCTAACCTTGATGTGAAATGCGATTCCACAAACGTAATGTTGCTCACGAGATTGATCTAAAACGCATACGCCAGTCCAAGATAGCCCGTGGTTCCCTCTCCCTTACGAACTATTGGGCTCTTCTTTACTGCGTCAGGCAAAGCACTGACACTTGCGCCACCCAAAGCAAACCATCGCGGTGCGAATTGGAAGCTAAAGTTCACACCCGCTGTGACATCACGCAAGCCGCCAGCCAACTGAAAGCTGTTGTAGCCACTATTGGTAGCCTGTTGGCCGTTCACACCGAAATAGGTGTTCATATACGCTTCATTGGCGTAAGTGGCACTCAGGTTCAGGATCAGATCCAATTTGGGCGCGAGGCCGGTTTTGTACTCCGTTTCGAGTCTAATGACACTGCCCGTGTGGTCGGTTCCCGCCCCGGACATCAACGCCATATTGACTTCCCAAGCTTCAGTCAACTTGGCTCTCACAAAGCCGCCGTACTCCGCATTGGCTTGAATATCGCCCATGCCCTGCAGCGCGAAATCCAGGTTCTCTTTACGCTCCAAACCGACATTAAGCAAGGGGCCGAATTGAATCGTGGGGTTGGATGAAGCATTAACGCCAAGGCCGCTTTTATTGACAAATGCACCGCTTGCCCAGCGGTAATCGATCGGAATAGTGACCTGGTAGCGTTGTTGATCAGAACCCATATAGGCAGGGGTATTAGCCATGCCGACCCCAATGATGCCGCCTGAGGTCGGTACCACTGGTTGCTCAGTCGTCGAGTTAGCGGCATTAGCGTGACCAACCAATAAGGCTAGAACCAAAGAGATGCCTGCAGCACACCCAAAAAAACGGCGGGTTTGGATTGGAAAGGGAAATTTTTCATAGCGTTTAATGTAGAGAATGGGGGCAGGAATGGGTTAAGAGACACTCCATTCACTGCGGTTTGCCACGCCAACAAGGGCACTGCAAGCGCAGTACCAATACGGTGTGGCAGGGGCGACGATTGGTAATGTAGGTGGCCCTTGCAAAAGAGTCACCGTACTTAAGTATGGTTTTCATACGCAAGAAGCCCGGGCGGCTTGTATAGTGACCACATGGCGATTCCCCTATTGGCGACAAAGCTCTTTGTACCGCCGCATGCCCCCTTCGCCGTGCCGCGCGTACGACTGATAGAGCGACTCAACGCGGGGCTGTCACGCAAGGTCACGCTGGTGTGTGCACCCGCAGGTTTTGGCAAGTCAACGCTACTCGGTGAATGGGTCGCCCAGTTGGATCGGCCTTGTGCGTGGGTATCCCTGGATGCAAGAGATAGAGATCCACGCCAATTTCTGGCCTACCTCGTTGGTGCTGTTCAGACGGTGAATGATGACGTTAGTACTGCCGCTTGGGCCCTATTGCACGCGTCGCCGCCGCAACCCGTCGAATCGGTATTGGCCATGCTGCTCAGCAAATTGGCCGCTGTGCAACTGCGCTTGTTAATCGTTTTGGATGACTACCAAACCGTCGCGTCCAAAGAAATTGACGATGCAGTGGCCTTCCTAATCGACCATTTGCCGCCCAATTTGCACTTTGTTCTCGCTACCCGGGAAGAACCCGAGCTATCGCTGGGCCGACTGCGCGTTCAAGGTCAGTTAACCGAATTGCGCCTGCAAGATTTGCGATTCCAAAAAGACGAGGCGGATACTTTCTTCAGTACCGGCATGGCGCTCAAGCTTTCACCCTCCCATATTGCGGCGCTGGAGGCGCGCACAGAAGGTTGGATTGCTGGACTTCAATTGGCTGCCATTTCCCTAAGGGGCCAACAAGACCCGGACCAATTCATTCAGTCATTTACTGGAAGCAACCGCTTTGTGCAGGACTTCCTGTTGGAAGAAGTACTCCATCGGCAGCCGCAAGAGGTGCAGTCTTTTTTGCTACGCACTTCGGTTTTAGACCGTCTGTGCGCGCCTTTGTGTGATGCGGTGATGCAAACCTCAAATGGGCAACGCACTTTAGGTTACATCGAGAAGGCCAATCTTTTCATCGTTCCGCTGGATACCGAGCGACGCTGGTTTCGGTATCACCATTTATTTGCAGAGTTGTTGCGGCAGCGATTGGTTGAGCAAGAAAGCGTTGCGCCCATCCACATTCGTGCGAGCGAATGGTATGTGTCAAACAGCATGCCGGTAGAAGGATTTCAGCAGGCGCTGGCAGCTGGGGACATCGAACGGACCATACGCCTGGTTGAGGGTGATGGCATGCCACTGTATTTCCGTGGCGCGATGGCCCCCGTCATCCAATGGCTACAGTTGAAACCCCAAAGCTATTTGAATGAGTATCCTCGTCTTTGGGTGATGCTCGCATGGTCTTTGATGATTTCTGGGTATCCCAAAAAAGTGGAGGTAACACTGCAGAGTGCCGTGGCCGCGATGGAAAACGCCACACAAGCGTCGGTTTCGCAAGACCTTTGGGGAGAAGTTGCAACGTTGAGAGCATGGGCCGCTGTTGCAAAAGGTGATGTTCCGCTCGTCCACCTACAAGCCAATCGGGCTTTAGAACAGTTGAGTCCACGCAACCTAGCTGTTCGGCTATCCGCACATTGTGTCATGGGTGTTGGCCACCAGTTCGCCGGTAATCGCCTGGCCGCCAAAGCTGCTTACGAGCGGGTGGTATCTACCGGGCAAAGTTCCGGAAACTTTATGTTTACGATGGTGGCCGCCATGGGGTTGGCGAGCATCCAGGTGATGGAAAGTCAACTACATCTGGCAGCCAAAACATACCGTGACGTCTTGCAGAGGATGCAAGATCCGACCCACTTGATGGTTTGTGAGGCGCACCTCGGGTTGGCACGAATTCTTTATGAATGGAACGACCTAGATGCCGCAGACTCGCACGCCCAACTGGGCAGCAAACTAGCGGAACCACTGGAAAATGGCGCAGGATTGAGCGCCGATGTACTGTGTGCGCGCATATTGATGCTTCGCGACCGTACGGATGCTGCGAGCGCTTTATTGACCCAAGCCGCCATTGCGGCGCAAACACGGAACTTTGTTAGTCGCCTGAAAGAAGTGGTCGGAATTCAAGCCTTGGCTTTGTTGCGCCGTGATCAGGTCTCAGCTGCAATGGATCTTGCCCTGCAGCACCAGCTTCCGATCGCGACGGCAAAAGCAATGCTTGCCCATGGCAGAGCGGGCGATGCGTTGGTGGTGCTGGAATCGCATCGCACCAGTCTGGACGAGAAAGGCTGTGTCGACGAATCTCTCAAGGCGATGGCGGTACAGGCCGTTGCCCTGGATGCACTTGGCCAATCCGACGTCGCCTTGCAAGTTTTGCGTGATGCACTGGTGATTGCTCATCCTGCGGGGTATGTTCGCACCTTTGTGGATGAAGGCCCCAAAATGGTAATCCTTTTGTCCAAGTTGGCAGCACGGGGAACGATGCCCGACTACATCGACCAATTGTTAGCAGCTTGGGATTCAGCCGCTGCTCCCAGTGGCGACACAAATGCCGGTCGGAAAGCCAATACGTTTCTATTACTTGATCCGCTTAGCACACGTGAAATGGACATCTTGCATTTGATACGGCAAGGTGACTCCAATCAGCGAATAGGTGAAAAACTGTTTCTTTCCCTCAGCACGGTGAAATGGCACAACCAAAACATTTTTGATAAGTTGCAGGTTAAGCGGCGAACCGAGGCAGTCGCGCGAGCCCTAGAGCTGAATTTGTTCCGTCTTTAAGCAGGCGTCGCCCCAAATCCATACTTAAGTACGGTTACTTTGGCAGCTCAGATACATAGACTGGGCCCCAGTTCAACCACCGTGCTTAGTTATGTCTTCCTCCAACCTATCCCAGTGGAAAGTGCCTGCTGCGCTGATTGCGCTTAGCGTGATTCCGCTCATTGGGGGCGGCGTTCGTTTGGCCGGATTAGCCTACGGTGCAGCCGTCACGCCAGGTAACGCCAGATTTGTAGCAGCGCCCACACCTGTTGTACTGCATGTGCTGTGTGCCGCCTTATTTTGCGTTTTAGGTGCATTCCAGTTTTCAAGTGCTTTTCGCAAGCGCCAGCCCGTTTGGCATCGTATCTCGGGCAGGATTCTCGTTCCCTGTGGCCTAGTCGTTGCCTTGTCGGGCTTGTGGATGACCCTGTTTTACGCCATCGGAGCGCCGCTGCAGGGTGTACTGCTGTTTTACGTTCGCCTTGTCGTGGGCTTTGCAATGGTGGCCTCTATTGCCCTTGCCGTCATGGCCATTGTGCGCCGTGACTTTCCCGTGCACAGAGCTTGGATGATTCGAGGCTACGCACTGGCCCAGGGTGCGGGGACGCAAGTACTGGTTTTTATACCGGCGTTTCTTGTTTCAGGAGAAACGCTGGGACTTACCAGGGACTTGTTAATGACTCTCGCCTGGCTTATCAATGTCGTAGTCGCCGAATGGATCATTCGGCAGCCATTCACACCAAAATCACATCGGAACATTTAATATGAAAATTCTTTTTGCCACTGCGACAGCCTTACTACTGAGTTCGTGCGGATTTATGACACCGGCCAAACAGTACGACGGGGCGAAAAAAAATCTGGCAGAGCTAGCCGTGATCAAAGCCCATGTTGGCGTTCCATTTACGGACGAGATCCATTCCACGATATCTGGATACGCATCAGGACTACCGAGCGGAGAGTCGGAAAAGAAGGCTTTTGGTATACGTGGCTTTACCGACTATCCGCATGACATTCAGGTGCTGCCCGGCCAATACGACGTTGAGTTGTATTGCTTTAAAGTGCCCACGTACGATTTTCATCGCACCGTGAAGGTACTTGTACGGCCAGGCTACACCTACCTTTTGAAGTGTGTTCCTGAGGGGAGCGACGTGAGTGCCGTTTTTGCATCAGAGGAGAAGACGCGGCTTCAAGGTGACTAGACGGGTCCGCGACCACCAAAAATTCATCGACAATGAAATCCATTTTTGGGCGCTGATGTGTTGTTGGATTCAGAGCGGCCTTTTGCCTCCATAAGCGCTCCGATCCCGAGTCATCTGGTCGCCTCGGTCGGCGCATGGCGCCTCGATAGCGGTACTTAGTCGCATCGTAGAAGACCCTTTGCTGAAAAAAACATAGGATTACCGGGTACTGTCAAGTTGTCGCACATCGATTAGCTGGCTGACAAAATTGCAGTCGATGAAGCAACCAAGTACTGCGACGCACGCCAGCAACAATACGGCTGTCTCATATGCCGGCTACCGTTTTTCGCCGGAGATCATCAGCTATGCGGTCTGGCTGTATTTCCGCTTCCCACTGAGCCTACGAATGGTTGAAGAAATGCTGGCTGCACGTGGCATTGAAGTCACTTACGAAACGGTTCGCAGTTGGGCGTTGAAGTTTGGTCAAGATCATTGCCCTGTCTGCCGACTCCGCATGGTTGCGACACCGCCCTTCACGGCAAGAGCAAGACGAAGACAAGTTGGCAAAGTATTTTCCCTCGAAGCGACCACCGCCCACGGGTCGACATGTGAACATCATCGCTGGCCGTGCGATTGAGCAATCTGCACAAAAGTTTCCGCAAATGTTGGCGCCGAGCGGTCGCCCCGTACGAGACGAGATTGCTTCAGCAAAATGGCTGACATGGCACGGCACGGCAAGGGTGATGAAGCTGTGCAAAGACTCAAGACCATCCACGACATGTTCGGCGCAGTACCCGATGACCCTGCGCATATGACGTTGTGGTGGAATCTTCGAGGGACATATTGGTATCTGGATTCAAACCAGCAATACCTGGTCAACTATGGGTGGCGCTATCTACACGGCATGCCCATCAGCAGCAGTATTGCAGAATCGGCGGTGAATGAAGTAGTCAGCTTGCGGTGCGCCAAAAAACGGTAGGTGCGCTGGACCAACCAAGGGGCACACCTGCTCGTTCAGGTTCGGGCAGCTGTTCTGAACGGTGATCTGAAAATGCGGGACATGCCCAAGCCGAGACGAATCCACTCAGAGTGCTAGCGCGAAGATCGCCAATGATTTGCCAAGCGTTACCTCCGGTTTTAACTGCTCTGTTCTACGACATTAGAGGCCTCCCACATTTTGGTTCACTCTCTCGTATGGCGAAGAAGCAACGAATGCGCTGGACCGACGAGGGAACGGACTGTCTGGCCCAGTTCATGGTCGCTGTTCTCATTGGGGAATTCTCCGTCAAGAAGCTTGCAGAATTGCGCATGATGCCGTGCGCGAACTCCTCGCACTCACGCCAGACCGCATGATTTTTCCTCCCACGGTTCGGTTCACTCTCCCGGCAACTCCCGCTGCGAAGCCGAATGCGGGATTCAAGTCGCGAAGCACAGCAGAGCGGACCTGATGCGAGTTGCGGCCATCTGTGACGCCACTAGCTTGGCTGACGACAAAAACAGACAGTGTGCCGACGTTTTCGGACACAATGACAATCTATGCGCAGAATCGTACTCACCGGTGTACCGCCGTTCGAGGTGCAGGACCTTGCGGGGCCACTGGAGGTTTTCTCACAGTGCGACTACGAGATCGAACTGGTATCGCCGGAGCGTGATGGCTCGACCGCTATTAATCGGGGGCTGCGAGTCACGGGCGGCGTCGACTTCCGCAGCTTCGATCGTCCCATCGACACACTCTGGGTGGTGGGCGGACCGGAGGCTCCCTCGGGCCACTACGATCCGACCTATCTGCGCTGGCTGAAAGAGATGTCGTCGCAGGCTCGTCGCGTCGGCGCGAGCTGCCTCGGCACGTTCGTCCTCGCCGCGTCGGGCGCGCTGGAGGATCGGCGCGTGGTCACGCACTGGCAGTGGTGCGACCACCTTGCCGAGCGCTACCCGCGTGTCGAGGTCGTACGCAGTTCGATCTTCGTGAAGGACGGCCACATCTACACCTCTGCCGGCATTACCACCGGCATCGACCTGGCGCTGTTGTTCGTCGAGGAGGACTTCGGCCCACGCAAGGCCTTCGCAATAGCGCAATGGCTCGTTCTTTTCGTTCGGCGGACGTCGAGCTACTCGCAGATTAGCAAGTTGCTCGCGCTGCAGTCCAGCTCGATCAAGCCCTTTGACGACTTAGAGAATTGGATCTTCGAGCACCTCGCCGAGGACATCAGCGTCGAGCGCATGGCCGCCAACGTGCACATGAGCGCACGCCAGTTCACGCGCGTCTTTCGCAGCGAGAAGGGCACAACGCCAGCGCGCTTCGTCGAGCGTGTGCGCGTCGAGGTGGCACGCAGCCTGCTCGAAGCGTCGGGGGTGGGCGTGAAGTCGGTGGCCGCCAAGTGCGGTTTCGGCAGCGCCGACTCGATGCGGCGTTCTTTTTTGCGTGTCGTGGACACCACACCCAGCGAGATTGCGGGAGCGCAGCGCACACCGGGCACCCTGCGCGGACCGTAAAGACAACTATCCCGATAGACGGGTTGGCGCAAAACGTCGGGCATTCGTCGCACCCGTCCCGCAGCGTTTGGCGAAGATGGGCGGGACGGTTGGCACTTTGGCCCAGCCGCAGTCGATGTGGAGCCCACGCCATGAGATCTGCCGCCCATGACGCGCAACGCGCGGTGCACTCCCACCAGTACGGTCGGCATGCATCGCCGCCGAAAAGTGAACTGACGCTACCGGTGTTCTGGGTCGCCTTCACTGTCTCCTGGGTTGTGCCGTCGACATCAGATGCTACTGCGTCCAACAACGCGTCGAAGACACGGCCCGCAGTGGTGCCGGAAAACAGCCCAGCGTTCATCGAACTGCAACACAAGGCGCTCGCAGCTCGCGCCGTCAGACTGAAATCGAAACTGCACGAACCCTGTGTGGAGTGTTCCACAAGCGGGAAGCGCTTAAAGAATGCTGAGTCCGTGATTGTGCTGGCTCAACCGCGCCATGCAACGGAACTCTCGAATCAAAAAAAGAGCTTGACATTCCACGCGTGGCAAGCCGGATAAACGCAGCAAGAGCTACTTCGGCTCAATAAACCAAGTTGATTCCAGTCACGAAAGGAAGTGCTATGAAAGTCAAACACGCAACCTTAATCACTGCAGCAATAGGCGTCGAGCGCGCTAAAGCGAAACAAAGAACCATTTGGTCGGCTTGCGTACAACTGCAGTTCAACGATTTCATAAGTGAATTCAACAGCAACAAACCAGCAGTCGCACAAGGCATACCCCTGAGCCAACCATCGCTTATCTCATCCCCCAATTCCACTTCATCTCTTTAACTTTTCAAGGACTAGACCATCATGCACACCATTCGCTTCCAAACCCCCAGACGCCGCCTGCTCGCCACGACTATCGCCGTATTCGCCCTTACAGGTGTTACCGCCACCATCTTTGGCGTGACCAGCTCACGCGCACAACCTGCTGCTGCAGAGACGCCCGCCATGCCGGTATCGGTCGCCACCGTGGTGCAAAGCGATGTAGCTGCATGGGATGAATTTTCCGGTCGGCTTGAAGCTGTTGAGCGAGTCGATATCCGTTCGCGTGTGGCTGGCACCCTACAGGCCGTTCACTTTCGAGAAGGCGCACTCGTCAAAAAGGGCGACCTGCTGCTGACGATTGACCCGGCGCCATACGCGGCCGAAGTCCAACGCGCCGAAGCCCTGGTTGGCGCGGCGCAGGCCAAGGATGTGCAAGCCAAAGGCGAACAAGAGCGTTCACAGCGCTTGTGGAGCGAACAGGCAATTTCCAAACGCGAACTCGACGAACGCGCCAATGGCAAGCGGGAGGCCGATGCTAACCTGCGCGCCGCACAGGCTGCGCTGAAAACCGCACAGCTCAGCATGGATTACACCCAAGTCCGCGCACCGGTGTCCGGTCGTGTCGGCAAGCTGGAAGTGACCGTGGGCAACCTGGTGGCATCCGGTCCTGGTGCGCCGGTGTTGACGACACTTGTGTCCGTCAGCCCCATCTACGCCAGTTTTGACGCTGACGAGCAGGTCGTGGCCAAGGCTTTGAAAGACGTAAGCACTGGCGGTGACCGCAAACTGGACCGCATCCCCGTACAGATGGGTACATCCGCCAGCATCGATACACCGTTTGACGGCAAGCTGCAGCTGGTCGACAACCAGGTCGATGCCAAAAGCGGCACCGTGCGTGCGCGTGCCGTTTTCGAAAACAAGGACGGCCAGTTGATGCCCGGTCAGTTCGCGCGCATCCGCATGGGCCAGGCCACCAAGGCTACCGCGCTGCTGATCAACGAGCGCGCAGTGGGCACCGACCAAAACAAGAAATTTGTGATGGTCGTGGATGCTGACAACAAGGCGCAATACCGCGAAGTGACGCTGGGCACATCGGTCAACGGCCTGCGTGTCATCAAGAGCGGGTTGGTTGCCAACGAGCGCATCGTTGTCAACGGCCTGCAGCGCATCCGCCCTGGCGCGCGGGTCGAGCCACAAGTGGTCGAGATGACGGCCAAGGCCGAACTCTCAGGCGGCGACAAGGCCATTTTGCTCGCGCAAAAGTAAACCGGAAGACTGCCATGAATCTCTCCAAATTTTTTATTGACCGGCCCATCTTTGCCGGTGTGCTGTCGCTGCTGATGCTTATAGCCGGTCTCGTCGCGCTGCGAGGGCTGCCGATCTCCGAATACCCTGAAGTCGCGCCACCGACCGTCGTTGTTCGGGCACAGTACCCCGGCGCCAATCCCAAGGTTATCGCCGAAACGGTGGCCACCCCGCTGGAGGAATCCATCAACGGTGTCGAAGGCATGCTCTACATGAACAGCCAGGCCACCACCGACGGTGTGATGACCCTCGCCGTGACGTTTAAGTTGGGCACCGACCCCGACAAGGCGCAGCAAATGGTGCAGAACCGTGTCTCGCAAGCCGAGCCTCGCCTTCCTGAAGAGGTGCGTCGCCTGGGCGTTAGCACGGTCAAGAGCTCGCCCAGTATGACTATGGTTGTACACCTCGTCTCGCCCAATGACCGCTACGACATCAACTACCTGCGCAACTACGCAGTGCTGAATGTCAAAGACCGTCTCGCGCGCATCCAGGGTGTGGGCCAGGTGCAGGTATTTGGCGGTGGCGACTATTCCATGCGTGTCTGGCTGGACCCGCAAAAAGTGGCGCAACGCGGCCTGTCGGCCAGTGATGTAGTGGCCGCCATCCGTGGGCAAAACGTCCAGGCCGCCGCCGGTGTAGTCGGTGCATCGCCAGGCCTCGCCGGCGTGGACATGCAGCTCTCCATCAATGCACAAGGCCGTTTGCAAAACGAAGAAGAGTTTGGTGACATCATCGTCAAGACTGGGGCCGATGGCGCCATCACGCGGTTGCGCGACATTGCGCGCCTTGAGCTGGGTGCAGCGGACTACGCACTACGTTCGTTGCTGAACAACAAACAGGCAGTCGGTATCGCGGTGTTCCAGGCGCCAGGCTCTAACTCGCTGGAAATCTCCGACGCGGTGCGCAAGACCATGGACGAATTGTCCAAGAACATGCCCGAAGGTGTGGAGTACCGCATTGCCTATGACCCGACCCAGTTTGTGCGTGCCTCAATCACCTCGGTCACCCACACCCTGCTGGAAGCGATTGCGCTTGTCGTGCTGGTAGTAATTTTGTTCCTGCAAACCTGGCGCGCGTCCATCATCCCGTTGCTGGCGGTGCCCGTGTCTGTGGTTGGCACCTTTGCCGTTTTGCACCTGTTGGGCTTCTCCATCAATGCGCTCAGTCTTTTCGGGCTGGTGCTGGCGATTGGAATCGTCGTTGATGACGCCATCGTCGTTGTGGAAAACGTAGAACGCAATATCGGCGACGGACTGAGCCCGCGCGAAGCCACCTACCGCGCCATGCGTGAGGTGTCCGGCCCCATCATCGCGATTGCGTTGGTGCTGGTTGCCGTGTTTGTGCCGCTGGCCTTTATCAGCGGCCTAACCGGCCAGTTCTACCGTCAGTTTGCAGTGACGATTGCGATCTCGACCGTGATCTCGGCCATCAATTCGCTGACACTGTCACCCGCACTAGCCGCCCTGCTGCTCAAGGGCCACGATGCGCCAAAGGACGCGCTGACACGTGGCATGGACAAGGTGTTTGGCCGTTTCTTTGCAGGCTTCAACCGTTTGTTCAGCCGCGGTGCCAACAACTACAGCACCGGTGTCAAAAGCGCCGTCTCACGCAAGACCGCCATGCTGGCTGTCTATCTGGTGCTGGTGGCGGCGACGGTCGGCATCTTCAAGCTGGTGCCGGGCGGTTTTGTGCCCGCACAGGACAAGCAGTACCTGATTGGTTTTGCGCAGTTGCCCGACGGCGCCACGCTGGACCGCACGGAAAACGTGATCCAGCGCATGGGCGACATCATGAAGAAAAACCCGAATGTGGAAGACGCGATTGCCTTTCCGGGCCTGTCGATCAACGGCTTCACCAACAGCTCCAACTCGGGCATCGTGTTTGCCACGCTCAAACCGTTCGCCGAGCGCACGCGCAAGGACCAGAGCGGTGGTGCGGTGGCCGGCCAGTTGAACCAGTCATTTGGCGCCATCCAGGATGCCTTCATCGTGATGTTCCCGCCACCACCGGTGGAAGGCCTGGGCACCACGGGCGGCTTCAAGCTGCAGCTGGAAGACCGCGCATCGCTGGGTTATGACGCCATGGATGCGTCCGTGAAAGCCTTCATGGGCAAGGTTGCGCATGCGCCTGAAATAGCCGGTGCCTTCACCAGCTGGCAGGTCAACGTGCCGCAGCTGTATGCCGACATCGACCGTGCCAAGGCCCGCCAGCTCAATGTGCCGGTGACCGATATTTTCGACACCATGCAGATCTACCTGGGCAGCCTGTACGCCAATGACTTCAACAAGTTTGGCCGCACCTACAGCGTAAAGGTGCAGGCCGACGCGGCCTACCGTGCACGGGCCGAAGACGTGGGCCTGCTCAAAGTGCGCTCGACCACCGGCGAAATGGTGCCGCTGTCTGCGCTGATGAAGGTGCAGCCCAGCTTTGGCCCCGAGCGCGCCATGCGGTACAACGGCTACCTGTCGGCGGATGTCAGCGGTGGCCCGGCACCCGGCTATTCATCGGGCCAGGCACAGGCGGCGATCGAACGCATTGCCGCAGAGACTTTGCCCAAGGGTATTGGTTTTGAATGGACCGAGCTGACCTACCAGGAGATATTGGCCGGCAACTCTGCGGTGCTGGTATTCCCGCTGGCAATTCTGCTGGTCTTCCTGGTGCTGGCTGCGCAGTACGAAAGCCTGACGCTTCCCATCGCCATCATCCTGATCGTGCCCATGGGCCTGCTGGCGGCGATGACCGGCGTGTGGATATCGGGCGGCGAGAACAATGTCTTCACGCAGATCGGGTTGATGGTGCTCGTGGGCCTGTCGGCCAAGAACGCGATTCTGATCGTCGAATTTGCACGCGAGTTGGAGTTTGCGGGGCGCACACCCCTGCAGGCCGCCATTGAGGCCAGCCGCCTGCGCCTGCGCCCCATCCTGATGACCTCGCTGGCGTTTGTCATGGGTGTGCTGCCCCTGGTGCTGTCCACCGGTGCCGGCGCAGAGATGCGTTCCGCGATGGGCGTGGCGGTGTTCTCGGGAATGATTGGTGTGACGGCCTTTGGCCTCTTCCTTACGCCGGTGTTCTATGTGGCCTTGCGCGCCATGACCGGCAACCGCGCGCTCAAGCTGCATGGCGAGGTGCCGCACATCGAGCAGGCCATTGGCTCAGGTGGCTCTGGCGGTGGTGGTGGCACCTTGCACACGCAACCTGCTGCGCCCCTCAAGCACCATGAATAGCAAAAGTAACACCCCTGAAAGATCAAAGGAGTTCACGATGAACCACACATATTCAATACTGCGCACGGCCTCGGTGCCACTCGCCATGGCCCTGGTGCTGGCGGGCTGCGCAAGCTCTACCGTCATCGACCCATCCCAGCTACCTGCTGCGCCGACAGCCTTTAAGGAAAACGCTACGGCCGTACCGTCAACCACGGCGACGCCTCAGGTGCAGGGCCAATGGTGGACAGCCTTTGCCGACCCGGTACTGGACGGTTTGATATCCAGGGCGAACAGCAACAACAACAGCATCCAGGTCGCAGCAGGACGTTTGGCGCAGGCACGTGCCCTAGCGGGCCAGTTGGATGCCAACCGTTATCCGCAATTCGGTATTGGCGCAGGCGCTACCCGGCAGATCAATGCCACAACCGGCAATGTCGCGCAAACCGTGGTGAGCGCGGGCGCTAACCTATCGTATGAAGTGGATCTTTTTGGCAAGCTGTCGGGCGCGTCTAGTGCCGCATCGCTGGACGCTGCTTCGCGTCAAGCCTTGTTGCGCAGCACGCAATTGCTAGTGCAGGCCGATGTCGCGCAAACCTACCTGAGCCTACGCGCATTGGACGCCGAGCGGGAGCTGGTGCGCAGCACGCTGCAGGCGTACCAGAACACGTTGCGCCTGACTGAAGTGCGCTTGCGTGAAGGTGATATGGCTGAGTTGGACGTGGCCCGCGTACGCAGCGAGTCAGCATCAACAGAATCCGAAGCTATGGCACTGGACCAGCGTCGCGCGGTGCTGGAGCATGCACTGGCCGTGCTGGTGGGTGAGGTTGCGTCGAACTTTGCCATCGCGCCAACCACTTGGTCCACTGCCTTGCCGGTGATTCCCGCAGGCGTGCCCAGCACCGTGTTGACACGCAGGCCCGACGTCGCAGCGGCACAAAACACCCTGCAGGCCGCTCAGGCCCGGGTGGGCGTGGCCAAGGCCGCGTGGTTCCCGAGCTTTTCGCTCACGGCCAACGGTGGATACGCCACACCCGAGGTCCAGGATCTGTTCAAGCTGTCGACCCAGGCCTGGGTGGTGGGTGCGCTGCTGACACTACCCCTGTTCGATGGCGGCCGACGTGAGGCCGGGGTTCAGGGCGCCAACGCGGAGCTGAACATTGCACTGGCCAACTACCGAGAGCAGGTCCTGGTCGCCTTTCGCGACGTGGAAGACCAGCTGGCTGCGTTACGCCTGCTGGCAGAGCAGTCCGAAGCCCAGTTCCGCTCTGTCGCCGCCAGTAGCCGCGCCACCGTGTTGTCCGACGCGCGCTACCGCAATGGCTTTGTCAGCCAGTTGGAGTTGCTGGATGCGCAACGCAGCGAGTTGCGCAACCGCCGGCAGGCCTTGCAGGTCAAGGCGGCGCAGTATGCGGCCACAGTCGGGTTGATACGGGCGCTGGGTGGGGGCTGGGTTTAACTTGCACGCCGCGAAATAGATTTCTAAACGACCTTGACATTCCTGCGATGGGAAGCTTCAAGATTTTCTTCATCAGAAACATATTAGGGGTAATTCAATGACTTCCGTTGTCAAACAAGGCGCCAATTCACCCATATCCGCGGTCACTCGCCTGAGCCTGCCGGTTGAAGGCATGACGTGCGCGTCGTGTGTCGGTCGCGTCGAGCGCGCGCTCAAAGGCGTGCCGGGTGTGCAATCAGCCGCGGTGAATCTCGCCACTGAGCGCGCTGACATTACTTTCACCGGTTTGGCCAATCCGCAGGCTGCTGTCCGTGCAATCGAGAGCGCCGGCTACACCGTTCGCGAAGAGACCACCGAGCTCGCGATTGAGGATATGACCTGCGCATCGTGTGTAGGCCGGGTTGAGAAGGCGCTCGCAAAAATCCCGGGCGTGCTCGAGGCAACTGTCAACCTGGCGACCGAGCGCGCGCGGGTGAGGCACCTTGCTGGAGTCGTCTCTACGACCGACCTTGAAGCGGCGGTCGAACAGGCCGGTTACAAGTCCCGCCGTTTGTCCGCCGAAACGGCGACTGCGGGCGATCAGGACGCCGATCGTCGTGAGAGCGAGGCAAAGGGCCTGCGGCGCGCTTTGCTCATTGCCTCGGTCCTCACCTTGCCGGTCTTCATCCTCGAGATGGGCTCGCACCTGATTCCCGCCATGCACCATTGGGTGATGGGGGTATTAGGTGAGCAGACGAGCTGGTATATCCAGTTCGCGCTCGCCACCCTGGTCCTGTTCGGTCCGGGTCTGCGCTTCTTCCGCAAGGGCGTACCGGCGTTGCTGCGCGGAGCCCCCGACATGAACTCGTTGGTCTCACTCGGCACGGCGGCCGCGTATGGCTATTCGGTCGTCGCAACCTTTGTCCCCGAAGTGCTTCCCCCGGGCACCGCCAACGTCTATTTCGAGGCCGCTGTAGTCATCGTGGCCTTGATCCTGCTCGGACGCACGCTGGAGGCGCGCGCCAAGGGGCGAACCTCGCAGGCGATCAAGCGGCTCGTCGGGCTCCAGGCCAAAACCGCGCGCGTGGAGCGCAACGGCGAAACAGTCGAGATTGCGCTCGACCAGGTGACGACCGGTGACGTCGTTCTCGTTCGTCCGGGCGACAAGATTCCGGTAGACGGCGAGGTCATCGAGGGAGCCTCTTATGTTGACGAGAGCATGATCACCGGCGAGCCGGTGCCGGTGTCGAAAGGTGTGGGCGCCGAAGTCGTCGGCGGCACAATCAACAAGACGGGGGCTTTCAGTTTTCGCGTCACCAAGGTCGGCGCGAACACGGTGCTCGCGCAGATCATCCGCCTGGTCGAAGAGGCGCAGGGTTCCAAGCTACCGATCCAAGCTCTGGTCGATAAGGTGACCATGTGGTTTGTCCCGGCGGTGATGGCCGCAGCCGCGCTGACCTTCCTGGTCTGGCTGATCTTCGGGCCCGACCCGGCGCTGACCTTCGCGCTCGTGAATGCGGTCGCGGTTCTTATCATCGCCTGCCCCTGCGCCATGGGGCTAGCCACGCCGACGTCGATCATGGTCGGTACAGGCCGCGCGGCCGAGCTCGGCATTCTCTTTCGCAAAGGCGAAGCCTTACAGGCGCTGCGCGATGTGAGCGTCATCGCACTCGACAAAACCGGCACGTTGACCAAAGGACGCCCCGAGTTGACCGACCTCGTTCCCGCCGAGGGCTTCGAATACAACGAAGTTCTGGCTCTCATTGCGGCGATCGAGACCCGCTCTGAGCATCCGATCGCCGAGGCAATCGTCGCAGCCGCAAAGCAGCGGGACATCGCGCTCGCCCCCATCGAGGACTTTGATGCAACTCCGGGCTTCGGCGTGTCGGCCAAGGTTGCCGGGCGGACCGTCGCCGTCGGCGCGGACCGGTTCATGACGCAGCTCGGTCTTGATGTGGCGAGCTTCCGTCCGACCGCCCAGCGTCTCGGCGAGCAAGGCAAGAGTCCGCTCTACGCCGCGATCGACGGCCGCTTGGCTGCGGTGATCGCGGTCGCCGATCCGATCAAGGAGACCACGCCCGCGGCGATCAAGGCGTTGCACGCGCTCGGACTCAAGGTCGCGATGATCACCGGCGACAATGCGGCGACGGCTGCGGCGATCGCCAAGCAGCTCGGCATTGATGAAGTCGCGGCTGAGGTCTTGCCAGACGGAAAGGTCGCCGCGCTGAAGAGGTTCCGGATCAATGGCGCGCGGGTCGCCTTCGTCGGCGACGGCATCAACGACGCACCGGCGCTCGCTGAAGCGGACGTTGGGCTCGCCATCGGCACGGGAACCGATGTGGCGATCGAGGCGGCTGACGTGGTGCTGATGTCGGGCGACCTGCGTGGCGTGCCCAATGCCATCGCGCTCAGCAAGGCGACGATCAGCAACATCAAGCAAAACCTGTTCTGGGCCTTCGCCTACAACGCCGTGCTGATCCCGGTCGCGGCGGGCGCGCTCTACCCAGTGAACGGTACCTTGCTTTCACCCATCTTTGCTGCGGCCGCGATGGCGCTCTCCAGTGTTTTCGTGCTCGGCAACGCGCTTCGGCTCAAACGCTTCCGGGCACCGATGACGGTCGAAACACACACCGAAATTTCCAGGGATAGGGCGCCATCGAACAAATCACGCCTGTCGAACGAGCACGGATCACTAGCTGAAGCCCGGCCTAACTGAATGCCAACAGAGTATTAAGGAGGCCGTCATGGCTATCGCATCTCATCCCAAAGTCATCATTTACACGACACCGACATGCCCTGACTGCTGGGCGCTGAAGGCTTGGCTGGAGAGAGAGGAGATCGCCTTCGAAGAACGTGATCTCTCCGACCCCATGATCATGGCGGAAGCCAAGACACGCACCGGTGTGCGTGTCGCACCGATCAGTTTGGTGGGTAAGGAGGTCTTCTACGGCACGTTCCCGTCACAAAGACCGGGGCTGACCGCGGCGCTCGGTCTGTCCATATCGCCTGTGAGAGAGTGATGGCTATACATATCGAGATACGCCAGTCTGGACGCACCATCGCAGTGCCGGAGGGCGTCACAATCCTGGAAGCGGCGCTCTCTGAGGGAATCGCCTATCCGCATGGCTGCCGCTCCGGCCGGTGCGGGTCCTGTAAGTCGCGCCTAGTGACTGGTAAGGTCGATCTACTTAATCACAGCCGTTTCGCACTATCGGAAGAGGAGAAGGCGCAGGGGCTTATCCTCGCCTGCCGCGCGATCCCAACAACAGATGTGATCGTCGCCTGGCTTGGCGGCGACGAGGAGACTCCATCCCATCCGCGACGCCGGCTGAACTGCCGTGTGGCAGCAATAACGGACGCTACGCACGACATCAAGCGTATCCAGCTCGCCATCGACGGGACCGATCCGCTTGCCTTTGCGGCAGGCCAATACGCTCGGCTCACGTTCCCGGGCGCTCCCACCCGCGACTATTCAATGGCAAGCAGTCCGGACGAGCGAGCGCTCGAATTCCACATCCGCCGAGTGCCGGATGGTGCCGCGACCCAGCGCATCCATGGGCTGCTGAAGCTCGACGATCCGGTGATGGTCGAAGGGCCATTCGGCTCTTCCTACCTGCGCGAACAGCATGCCGGACCTATCCTGTGCGTCGCTGGCGGCTCAGGCCTCGCGCCGATCAAAGGGATCGTCGAGACGGCAATTGCACGCGGCATGAAGCAGCCGATCCATGTCTATTTCGGCGCTCGCAGCGAACGCGATCTCTATCTCATTGACCATTTCGAGGGTTTGGCGCAACGGCACCACAATCTGTCCTTTATACCGGTCCTCTCCGATGGTCCTTTGGGGTCGCGCTGGCGCACCGGCTTCGTGTCCGACGCCGTCGCCAAGGACGTGCAGGATTTTGATGGCTGGAAAGCCTAT
Organism: Rhodoferax sp.; assembly: GCA_046598245.1. GTDB lineage: Bacteria > Pseudomonadota > Gammaproteobacteria > Burkholderiales > Burkholderiaceae_C > Allorhodoferax. The sequence goes on along the minus strand of JBKJJC010000262.1, from coordinate 25,147 downwards.
GTCGCCGGACCACCACCCATGGTCGAAGCTGCTATGCAAATCTGCACGGAACGGGGGTTGCGGGCGGAAGATCTGTATGCCGATGTTTTCTTTACACCGAAAGAGACATCTGCGGGTAGATAGGCCTCCAGTTTTCGGACGGAGTTTTATGAGTCCCTCAGTAGAAGAAAACGGCGAATTTCAGTCAAGCGGACAAGCTTAGGCCGAACCCAATTGACCTTCCCCCCGTGGCAAACACGAGACTGAAGTCCTCTTAACTTTTCAGGAGTAATCTATGATCGAATTTCAAATCCCCGACATGACCTGCGGCCACTGCGCCTCCATGGTGAGTTCCGCACTGGCCCAGGCCGATCCAGACTGCAAGGTCAGTGTCGACCTGGCGCAGCGCAAGGTCAGCGTACAGACAACCGAGGAAAAATCTACGTTGGTAGAAGCCTTGACCGAAGCGGGCTACCCACCCGCCTGATCACTTGCCATTCCAAGACCCCTGCACAATCAGGGGCACTTGACCTTCCCACCGTGGAAAGCTTGATAGTGCAGACATCGGTCCCAAGTAACAGACGAGGAACAGACCATGACCACCCTGATGAACATTGGAGAAGCGGCCAAGGCGGCGGGCGTGTCGACCAAGATGATTCGCAACTACGAACAGATTGGCCTGCTGCCACCAGCCGAGCGCAGCGACGCTGGCTACCGCCTGTACGGACTGCGTGATGTGTCGGTGTTGCGCTTTATCCGCCAGTCGCGTCGCCTGGGCTTCTCCATGGAGCAGATTGCCGAGTTGATTGGTATGTGGGGCGACGATGCCCGCTCCAGCCGCGAGGTCAAGGCCGTGGCACAGCGCCACCTGGACGGGCTGGAAGAAAAAATGCGTGAAATCACCGAGATGAAAAGCGCGCTGGAACGCTTGGTAAACGCCTGCAGAGGCGACGACCACGCCCATTGCGCAATCTTGGAGAACCTGGCGGTGGATAGCCCGGCCGCACCTCTGCACAACGCCCAGTTGATCAAGACCGGGCGCAAAGATGCCGAAGGAGCTGGCGGTGCCCCCAAAAAACCATCCACCGGGCCCGGCAGCCATATCGACCTGATGGCCTGGATGCGCGGTGTGACAACCGCGCACGACCAGTAGAATCGCCCCACGACGTTCATGTTGCGCATATTGTTCGCCTGGTTGTTGATCGCTGCAGTGCCCATGCAGGGGTTTGCCGCGACGTCCATGCTGTTGTGTGGCAGGGGTGCACAGCACCAGCACACTGCACAAGCCAGCGAACCCCATGACCACGCAACCATGCACGGCGACATGGGCGCTGCAGATCCATTCCATACCCACGCAGCTGAACCGGCCCCAGACGCATCATCCGATGCCGATCACACGTGCGGCATCTGCGCCACCTGCTGCAACGGTGTGGCCTTGGTGGGCGTGAGCCACATGGCGGCCATGCCGCCCGCACCGCAGGCGGAATTGGCCGAACCCTTCGTGCGGGTTCACACGCTGCCCAGTCCTGTCCCCGACAAACCGCCTCGGGCATAAGCCTTTTGCGGCCCGTCGTGTTTAACGACTGCGGGCTGCGGATGCTTTGGTACGTCCGCCACTGGCCCACCCACGGCTTTATGGCGCCTATCTTCCCTGTTTTCGTGCGAGGCTTTTTATGCTCCCCAATTCGCCAATCTCCTGGCCGCTTGCTGTGTGTGCCCTGTTTGCGCAATCGGCCATGGCCCAGGTCATACCAGCGCCCGCTGCGCCACCATCAGCAACCGCTGCGAGCGCTTCAACCACCCAGTCCGCTCCTACCCCAATGCCTTACACGTCTGCGCTGCAGGGCTACCTGCCCTTCGCCGACGAAAAACTAAGGCCCTGGAAGCAAAGTAACACCACCGTCGAAAAAATCGGCGGTTGGCGCGCCTACGCCAAAGAAGCGGCCGAACCAGAAGCCAAAGGCAACCAAGCCGCGGCCACCTCACCCTCCACGGCCCCCAAAACACCCGCAGCGCCTGCCGACCCCCACGCTGGCCACGGCAAACATTAAAGCCTCACGTTATGACCCATGCCTTTCCCCAACCATTTCGCCTTTTGGCAGTAGGCGCAGCCGCCATGATGCTCGCGGGCTGCGCCTCTGTGAACTTTGACCACGCCCTGAGCGACACCCGCCAAGCCACCCAGTCTTTGGTGCCCAACACGCTGGAGCTGCGCCAGACCAGCGAACAATACCAAGCCGCTGCACAACGCAGCGCCCAACTACTGGAAAAACCCCTGTCAATGGCAGACGCCGTGGAGCTGGCGCTGGCCAATAGCCCGGACCTGCAAACCCTGCTGGCCCAGAGTTGGGCCGACATGACGCGCATCAACCAGTCGGGCCGCATCGCCAACCCGGTTCTCAGCTTCGAGCGCAACCAGTCGCTGGACGAAGTGGAGCTGGGGCGGCTGCTGTCCTTTGGATTGTTGGACCTGCTGACTCTGCCCCAGCGCCAGAAAGTGGCGTGGTACCAGACGGCACAGGCCAACATCCAGCTCAGCGCCAATGTGGTGGACAGGGTGGCCCAGGTGCGACAAGCCTGGGTGCGAGCCGTAGCAGCCGAGCAGACCGCGCTTTATGCCGAACAGGTGAACAAAGCCGCACATGCCAGCGCCGAGCTGGCCAAACGGATGCTGCAAACGGGCAACTTCAATAAGCTGCAGCGCGCCCGCCAACACACCGTATATGCCGATGCGGTTGCCCAACTGGCGCTGGCCCGACATGGTGCCACGGCCGCGCGGGAAGAGCTGGTGCGCCAACTGGGTCTGAACGATGCACAAACCGTCCTCTTAAAACTGCCCGACCGCCTGCCCGAACTGCCCGACCAGGCACGCACTGCGACGGCACTCAGCGGCACAGCGATGCGGCAGCGCCTGGACGTACAACAGGCGCGCTTGCAGCTCGACAGTGCTGGCAAGGCCCAGGGCCTGAGTTTGCTCAACACGCTAGCCGATGTGGAACTGGGCATACGCCGCGACACCATCACCGACACCCACAGCGGCCAGTCCTCAGAACGCAAGGGTTACGAGGTGGCCATTCGCCTGCCGCTGTTTGACTGGGGTGGTGCGCAGCGCGACGCCATGAATGCCCAAACCCTGGCCGCTGCCAGCCACTACGAGGGTGTGCTGCGCGCCGCCGCGCCCCAGCTGCGTGAGGCCTACTCCGTCTACCGCACCAGCTACGACCTGGCACGCCACTACCGCGACGAAATCGTGCCGCTGCGCAAATCCATGGCCGAGGAAAACGTGCTGCGCTACAACGCCATGTTGATTGGTGTGTTTGAGTTGTTGGCTGACACACGTGAGCAAATCACCAGTGTGATTGCCGCCATCAATGCGCAGCAGCAGTTCTGGCTGGCCGATGCCGGACTCTCCACCGCCTTGCTGGGCAAACCCCTGGCCGGTGGTGTGCCGTCCCTTGCGCGCACGGCCACTCCCAGCGCCGCCGGTGGCGGCCACTGAGCCGCCCACTCCCTTACATTCAAAACGAAAACACCATGAACAACAGACGCAATTTCCTGAGCGGCGCGGGCGCCATCACCGGTGCAGTATTGGCAGCATCGGTCAGCCGGGTCGCCATGGCCGCACTGCCCGAGCCGGTGCTGCAAACCAAACCCGACACCATGGCACCGCTGGTGCCCAACACCGGGCGCCCCTACAACCCCGTAGTCACCCTCAACGGCTGGACCCTGCCCTGGCGCATGAACAATGGCGTAAAGGAATTCCACCTGGTGGCCGAACCCGTGGTGCGCGAACTGGCCCCTGGTTTCAAGGGCCATTTGTGGGGCTACAACGGCCAGTCTCCGGGCCCGACGATTGAGGTGGTGGAGGGCGACCGTGTCCGCATCTTCGTCACCAACAAGTTGCCCGAGCACACCAGCGTGCACTGGCATGGACAGCGCCTGCCCAATGGCATGGACGGCGTGTCGGGTCTGACCCAACCCGCGATTCCTGTCGGCAAAACCTTTGTCTACGAATTTGTCGCGCGGCGCCCCGGCACCTTCATGTACCACCCGCATGCCGACGAGATGACACAAATGGCCATGGGCATGATGGGCTTCTGGATCACGCACTCCAAGGCCAAACATCCGCTGATCGACGAGGTGGACCGCGACTTTGTTTTCCTGCTCAATGCCTACGATATTGACCCCGGTGCCTACACGCCCAAGATCATGACCATGTTGGACTTCAACATCTGGAGTTGGAACAGCCGGGTCTTCCCCGGCATCGACCCACTGGTGGTGCGCAAGAACGACAAGGTGCGTATCCGCATGGGCAACCTCACCATGACCAACCACCCGATCCATCTGCACGGCCACGAGTTTCTGGTGACCGGCACGGACGGCGGGCCGACACCCAAATCCACGCGCTGGTATGAAGTGACGACTGACGTGGCGGTGGGCCAGATGCGGCAGATCGAGTTTTTGGCCGATGAAGAAGGCGACTGGGCGTTCCACTGCCACAAGAGCCACCACACGATGAATGCGATGGGCCACGACGTGCCCACCCTGATTGGTGTGGACCACCGCAAGATCGTGAAAGACATCACCAACGTGATCCCCGACTACATGGTCATGGGCGAACGCGGCATGGCCGACATGGCCGAGATGGACATGCCCCTGCCCGACAACACCGCCAAGATGATGACCGGCGAAGGCCCCTTCGGCTCGGTCGAGATGGGTGGCATGTTCAGCATGCTCAAGGTACGCAAAGACCAAAAGGAGGGCGACTACAAGGACCCCGGTTGGTACAAACACCCGCCCGGTGAGGTGGCCTACGAGTGGACCGGCGCGCTGCCGAACCCCGCACGTTTTGCAGCCGAAGGCGGGCAAACCATGAAGGCGCAGAACATGCCCGCAAAAGAAGTGGAAGTCCAGGTCCGCAAACCTGTCATGGGTGGCAAAGGCCACATGGACGGAATGAAGCATTAGACAACAACCCCGACTAAAGGAAACCACTATGAAAACGTTGACCTCCGTCCTACTCGCTACGCTGATCGCTAGTGCCAGTACGTTCACTTTCGCCCACACAGACACGGCCCACGCCAAAAAGGCCGGGCCCGTCAAAAAAGAACAAAAGGAATGGGGTATTGCGGGTGACGCCAAAGCCGTCACCCGCACCATCACTTTCCAAATGGCGGACACCATGCGTTTTACACCCGACAAAATTGAGGTCAATCAGGGCGAGACCATCAAGTTCGTAATCAAGAACACGGGCAAGATCCTGCATGAGCTGGTGATTGGCACCAAGAAGGAACTCGATGAACACGCCGCCCTGATGGTCAAGTTTCCGGGTATGGAACACGAAGAGCCCTACATGGCACACGTTGGCCCAGGCAAGACGGGTCAGATCATCTGGACCTTCAACAAGGCCGGCAATTTTGACTTTGCCTGCCTGATCGCAGGCCACTACCAGGCGGGCATGGTTGGCACGATCACGGTTGCTGCCCGTTAACCGAGAAGGCCATGGCCAAACACCACCCAATCTCAAGGGCACCATCATGCAAAGACGTTTGATTCTTAAAGCCATCGCGAGCCTCACGGCAGCCACGGCATGCCCATGGGCGTTCGCACAAACCCGCCCGCAGGTCGAGGTCTGGAAAGACCCCAACTGCGGTTGCTGCAAAGACTGGGTCACCCACCTGCAAAGCAATGGGTTTGACGTGAAAGTCCATGACAGCGGCAACGCCGCAGCCCGTACCCGGCTGCGTATCCCGGAAAAAAAGGGCTCCTGCCACACCGCAACAGTCGGCGCCTATGCCATCGAAGGGCATGTGCCAGCCCGCGACATCCAACGCCTGCTGAAAGAAAAACCCAAGGCCATCGGCCTGGCAGTACCCGGCATGCCGATTGGCTCTCCCGGCATGGACACCGCGCTTTACCGCGGACGTGTTGATGCCTATGACGTACTGCTCGTCCTCGAAGACGGCAGCTCGCGCGTTTTCAAGTCTTATACGGCCTCCGCCCCCACCACCTCTTAAAGGAAATTTTCATGACAAAACTCAATACCCTCTTGCTTGTCTCTGCCCTGTTGGCTGGCGCTGCTTCTGCCCACGCGGGAGCACATAGCGGTGCACCTATGACCGGCGACGCCAAAAAAGACATGGCCACAAAAACCGATGCCGACATGGCCGACGGCGAAGTTCGTAAAGTGGACATGGAGAACAAAAAAATCACCATCAAGCATGGCGTGATCAAAAACTTGGACATGCCGGGCATGACCATGGTTTTTCAGGTCAAAGACGCTGCCCTACTGAGTAGAGCAAAAGTAGGCGACAAAATACGCTTCAGCGCCGAACAATCCGGTAGTGCTATTGTGATCACTGACATTCGGCCCGCGAAGTAGACCAAAAAATCGAGAAAAACAATGGCACGAACTGACTGGGCAGGTTTCGCCATCGTATTCAAGCAACAGGGATGCTGTGAGGCCAAGAGGCAGGCTTGACTGCAACAGTCGCCCAAGCCGGAAAACATCAAACGCCACGAATGAATGTCTCACTCAGTCCGCGACCCCGGTTGAGCATCCATCGCGGATGGGCCTTTTACGCAGGACCTATGAACCAGAACCGGGCTCATCGACACCATGTACATCAAGTTGCTTCGTCGCTCAATATTGAGTTAGTTGTCGTCGGTGAGCAGAGTACGATTCGCGGTTCCGGCTATGTGGTGTGCAGTGCTGCCGTTGGCAACCACCAGAGATCCATCCTTGCCACCAAGTGTTTTTGTGTGGATATCGACAGCCCTGGAAGTCAAGTTGCAAGTGCCAAGCTCCGATCGCTTTATGACCCGCAAATCTTGGCCCATAGAAATGCTGGATGATTCCTATCGCCACGGCTCACCAAAACCACCAAAACGCGCATAGCGCTGCGGCACGCGTCGACTGCTTGTGCAAGGGTGATGTTCATGCGCTCAAGGAGTTCGTAGAAGAAGGTAAATGTGTCACCGGAATCTGCCACGGATGGTAAATGCGTCACCATCCCAAGCCTGGAAATCCTTGCTTTCTGCGATTTTTCAACCGATGAAGGTCCTAAAAATGGCTGCTCTATCGCACGGCGGCCATGGAAAGCGATGCACAGAGCTTGCCGACATATTGCCGTAGTTGCGCCGGCAATGGGGACACTTGAAAGGCGCGTCCAGAACGCTTGCCTTGATGAGGTACTCGCTGGTTGCGCCGCAACCAGGCCCGGTGATGGCGAGCCAGCGGTTACATTCGGGCGACTCAACCACTCGCATTCCATGAACCCGATCAACCTGCACCAAATCGCCGTCGAGACCATGCGTACCCGGGGCCTGCTGCCCGCCTTTGCGCCGCAGACCTTGCAAGAGGCGGAGGCCGCGCGCGAGACCAGTCTAGAACGCAACGATGCCATCCTCGACCTGCGCCATCTGACCTGGTTTTCCATTGACAACGACGACACGCGCGACCTGGACCAGCTGAGCGTGGCTCAGGCGCTGCCCGAAGGCGCCACGCGCCTGATGGTGGCGGTGGCCGATGTCGACACGAAGGTAGCGCAAGGCGGCGCGGTGGATGGGCATGCGGCCGCCAACACAACCTCGGTCTACACGGCAGCGGGTGTATTCCCGATGCTTCCGGAGGTGCTGTCCACCGACCTCACCTCACTGCATGAGGGCCAAGAGCGCCTGGCAGTGGTGGTCGAGATGCAGGTGGAAGCGGACGGCACGGTTTCAAACTCCAGCGTCTACCGAGCGGCCGTGCTCAACCGCGCCAAGCTCACCTACGACAGGGTGTCCGCGTGGCTCGATGGCGAGGCGCCAGCGCCGGCGCAGATGGCCAGCGTGCCGGGACTCGAGGACCAGCTGCGTCTGCACGACACCCTGGCTGGCCGTTTGCGGCAATGGCGCCAGGCGCGCGGCGCGCTTAATGTCAACACGGTGTCCGCGCGCCCGGTGTTTGAGGACGGGCAACTGGTGGACCTGCGCCCCGACGAAAAAAACCGCGCCAAGGACCTTATTGCCGACCTGATGATCGCAGCCAACGGCGCGACCGCACGCTTTCTCGTGGAGAAGGGCTTCCCCTCTTTACGCCGTTTTTTGCAGGCACCGCGCCGGTGGGACCGCATCGTCCTGTTGGCGGCGAGTCACGGCATGCAGCTGCCAGCGACGCCCGATGCACAGGCGCTTGACCGTTTCCTGAGCACTCGCCGCCGTGCCGATCCTGCGGGTTTTTCTGATCTGTCGCTGGCTGTGGTCAAGCTGCTGGGTTCGGGCGAATATGCGGTTGCACCTGCTGTGGCGACCGGTCCGGGGGGCATAGCGGACCTGGGGCATTTCGGACTCGCGCTGAACGACTATGCGCATTCCACCGCGCCCAACCGGCGCTTTCCCGATCTGGTGACCCAGCGCCTCTTGAAAGCCGCCATTTCGGGCGAGGCGTCACCCTATTCGGCCGAGCAACTCACCGAAATCGCCCAGCACTGTACGCTGCAGGAAGACAACGCGAGCAAGGTCGAGCGGCAGGTGCTCAAAGCCGCAGGCGCATGGCTGCTGCACGGGCGCCTTGGCGAGGTCTTTGACGCCCTCGTCACCGGCGCTGCCACGAAGGGCACTTTTGTGCGCATCCACAGTCCCATGCTCGAAGGCCGGGTGGTGCGCGGTTTTGAAGGACTGGACGTGGGCGATCCGGTCCGCGTCAGGTTGCTGGCGGTGGATGCGGAAAAGAGCTTTATCGACTTCGAACGTGCCTAAACCTTGCACGCAGTCTTTGAGTGAAACGAACTGAGAGCAGTTAAAACCGAAGGCAGTTCAAACTTCGAATTCGAGATATCCTGATTGCCCCGTAAGCAATTTGGGAGGTCGTCATGAGGATGATTATCGAAGCGCGAATTGAGGGGGGCCTTTGAGTGTTCGCGCCGACGGCAGATTGACGGTCAGAATTCAATCGGCGCCGACAGATGCACCGCGCTGGTTCGGCAGAAGCGAAGTTGCGCACGGCGACTTTTCTCTCTAACACTACCGGTCTACAACGGCATTAGTCTTGGGGTAGCTGTACTGCATACGCTTGGGCGTTGTGTTAGGCTGATGGCACACTTTCTCTAGTGTTGTTTGCATATTTCATAAATAAAATGCACAATTTGTCTTCACTTTACAAAGACAGATACCATGAACACGCACACCATAGACACCGCCATGGCCAAACGCATGGTCGAGGCTTCTGCGATCTGTGGAGCCTCCATCATTGGCCAGCCCGGTGGCTGGTCCGTGGTTCTGAAGATGGGCTCGCAAGAACGCCCCCTTGGCGCGCAGCGCAGTGACAAGCCACGCACCTGGCGAAGCCTGGACCGCGCCGTGGCGTATCTAAAAAGCGAGCTGCAAATCGCCCGCTTTGATCTTCTGGATGCCACCAATTTTTCGGCTGCTGAGCCATTGGCTGGAAAGTCCCGTGCTGATGCTTCTGAGCGTCTGCGAAGCGCGCATGAAGCCGCTGGTCACGACAAATGGTTTCGTGAGCAAGTCGACCTGGCGATCAAGGAGGCTGATGCACCCGATGCCCAGTGGGTATCAGCGGCGGATGCCAAGGCTTCTTGGAAGGAAAAACGTGATGAACTGATCAAGCGTGCAGGAGGTGCTGTTTGATCTTGGTCTGGTTTAAAAGGGCAATCAACGATCGGGACGCGCACATTGATTACATTGCCCATGACAACCCCCTTGCGGCGGTCAGTCAAGGTGACCGAATAGAAGAGCAGGTGGATATGTTGATCGACCATCCCAAGATGGGGCGACCAGGACGCAAGAAGGACACGCGTGAGCTGGTTATCAGCCGTACGCCGTTCATCATGGTCTACCGGATCAAGGGGCAGCGAATCGAGATGTTGCGTTTGTTGCATGGCTCGCAGCAGTGGCCATGAACACGGTTGGGGTTCTGTTGCGATAAGCAACAACGACAATCCGGGCCATGCTTGATTTCCGCCGCAGCCTTATCACCAGCAGCGTGAACAAGGTGTTCGCACCGACGGCAGACTGACCCAGCTCGCCGAAATGCAGTGACCCAGGAAATTCCATCGAAATCTTTGTTGCGTGCTGAATGGCGGTTCGCGAGGCTGGGTCAGCCCAAAGTCGGTATCTGGGTCAATCTGACGTTGGCGCCCACACACCTGAACATCGTTGGCTGCCGTTTTCGGCCTCAGGGTGAGGTTTTCACAGTGAAGTGATGCAATGCTGTGGCTCAATTTCTCTCGTCTTCCGCATTTTTAAAGTGGAGGAGTAGGCAAACACAGGCGCACTGGTGCAGCTGGGCCTAGTCATGTTACTAATAACGAGCTACACTGGTTTGTTATTAGTAACAAAGCGCCACTATGGCAAAGACCAACAGCACACGCCAGGCAGAGTTCAGGGCGAGAATGCGCGAAGACGGCAAACAGGCTTTGAATATCTGGGTGACACCAGTGCAGTCAGCCAAAGTACATGCGGTCCTCCAAGCAGTCGATCCTGTCAAGGCCGAACCGTTACGAGCCACAAAGTCAATCATCAAGCTTGTACCCGCCTCAAATATCCTGCCAGCAATCCCGACCAACGCGCCGGCATCGATCGCCCGACAGCTCAAGGAAGCACAAGTCTTGCGCAGGAAGAAGCTGGCACAGATCGTCAAACTCCAGAACGATGTCGATGGGATTGAGAACTGGTATCGACAGTCAGTGGCATCTTGCAAACATCTTTGATGGTGCCGTCAACTTGACAGTACCCTGAAAAGCTGGGAATCAGCGACCGCTAACGGGTAGTGAGAATGGATGGTCGCAAATCGACTTTGTTGGCACACGTAGAAGAAGGTAAATGTGTCACTCTTGCGAGAGTAAATGTGTCATAACCTCTTTGGAAGGGAGGTAAACCGTCTGCCAAGACGCATGGATACTGGATTTGTGAGCTGCGAGGGTAAAAGTGTCACCGGAATCTGCCACGGATGGAAAATGTGTCACCACCCCATGTTGGCAACAAATAAAGTTCTATCCTAAAACTGCGCCAAGTTGTTGATTGGGGGGAAACTAAAACTTCAGAAAATTCCGCCATTAACCTATTCGACAAATTAACCGATTAGGTTATAATCCCGTATGGAAAAAGGCACCCCACATTGCAAGCTGCCCGTCGTCAAAGCCTGTGTAGAGGCTGGGCAGGTCAGGGCCACAGCAACCGCCTACAACGGGGCACGTGAGCTTGGCATCAATGACCTGGCCGGGATGTGTGCCGTTGTCTTGGCGCTCACTCCCGCCGACTTTTACAAAAGCATGACCACCCATGCCGATCACACAGTATGGCAGGACGTGTATCACACCAAGACAGCAAGCGGCGATGAGGTGTACCTAAAGCTAACCGTCATTGATGACGTGTTGCTCGTTTCCTTCAAGGAGTTATGACTATGAAATGCCCATGCTGCGGCGCGGCGGAACTGATCCACGACACGCGCGACATGCCCTACATCTACAAGGGCGAAACCAACACCATTCCAGCGGTGACGGGCGACTTTTGCCCTGCTTGCGGGGAAGTCGTCTTGAATCGTGAGCACGGCGACCGCTACAGTGAGTTGGTCGGTCTTTTTCAGCGTCAAGTGAATGCCGCTTACGTCGATCCAGACTACATCGCCAAGGTGCGGCGGAAGCTCGATCTTGACCAGCGGCAGGCTGCCGAACTCTTCGGCGGTGGCGTCAATGCCTTCTCGCGCTACGAGAACGGTAAGACCAAGCCGCCGCTGGCCTTGGTCAAGCTGTTAAAGCTGCTGGATCGTCACCCCGATTTGTTGGGCGAGGTCAGAATAGTTTGACTTTTTGTGGTCGGTTTGGACTTACAAGTTCGTGAAAACGAGTTTTATCCTGAGTGCCACGAAAACAATTTCACAGCGCAAAAAAACCAAAATAGTCCTACCCTGATTTTGGCGAATTTCCATTGATCCCATTGCGGTGTCACCTAAATTACCAGTCTTGGCGAACGAGCGTTGCGAGTACAGCCGTGAATTTAGGATAGGACTTTATTTTCAGGATAGAACTTAATTCGTTGGGATGAGACTTTATTTGTTGTCAACACCCCAAGCCTGGAAATCCTTGCTTCCCCCCGTGCCAGAATGACCTGCTACACCTACCCCTGTTAGTTTAGAGAGCAACGAGGTAGGTATGAAGATCAATAAACTAAGCAAGTCACAGATGCATGCAGCCGCAGATCAAGTCGATACAGGCACATCGCAAGGAGCCCGAAGGGCGACTGGAGATGCGCCTGTATCGGCGCGGCCATTGTCACCCGGCATCGATTCCGAAGTGGTGCCCGTTACCAAACGTCGGCGCATTACCAATGCGGACAAACGCCGCATTGTGCTCGCCGCTGCCGCGTGCACCAAGCCCGGTGAAATCGGCGCACTGATGCGTCGAGAAGGCGTGTACTCATCTGCACTGGCTACATGGCGACGCCAATATGCGGCAGGTGAGCTCAATGCGGCCGACTCAAAAAGACGTGGTCCCAAAGTGGCCCCTGGACGTGAAGAGCTCAAGCAACTGGCGCTGATGACACGTGAGCGCGACAAACTGCGAGTGCAACTCAGCAATGCTCAACTGGTCATCGAGGTCCAAAAAAAAGTTGCCGCGTTGTTGGAGCAACTCGAGCCGATCACGAAGTTCGCGAGTCCTTGATGGCTGGCACCCATGAACTAACCCCGGCACTTGGCAGTGCCGCTGCATGCCGCGCCATGGGGCTGTGGCGCGGTGCCCCTGGCCGGCATAAAGCACGCGCACACCGTACCACCTTTGTGGGGCCGCCCTCGGCCCCAAGGCCAGTGCGCCCACGCTCACCGCTGGCTTTGAGCGAAGCGGAGCAGGCCAAGGTGCTGCAGGCCCTGTGTAGCGAGCGCTTTGCTGACACCGCTCCAGCGGCAGTACACGCCACCCTGCTGGATGAAGGCAGTTACCTGGGTTCGGTACGCACCATGTACCATGTCGCTGAGAACTCCAAGGCCGGACATACGATTTTTGTGGACAGCAACCCAAGCCGCCCCAAAGACTTATTGGCCGACATGTCGGCGTTTTACAAGAACATCCCTGTTGATGGGCAGTCTTTGGCATCTGCGACATGAACATTTACTCAATTAACAATGGCATATTCGGGGGCGATAAACACCAGGCGAGGCCACAAATTACAGAAGCCTTCTGGCGTACAAAATTGCATGGACTGTTGGTGCCTGCGAAAATTTGAACCCAACTGGTCAATTTCGCGTCGGCGCCAACACCGTGGAAACAAAAACCCGACGCATGGTACTTCCAACCTCGAAAAGGGTACTTGGCGTTGGGCGTATCTCGGTGGATGTACGCAGCCAGTCCGATTCCGTGTTTGCTGTCGATGGGCGGTTGAAGTTAAGGTTTGTACAACGCCCACTATTTGCGGTGTTTTCCACGTTACAGACATGCCCACGTCGGTGGGCATCCTATAAGCCATAGCAGTTGCAATCCATCACTTCACAGCAAAAACTTCCCCCTGCGCCCGAAACGGCAATCGACGATGCTCGGGTAATAAATACGCATGGTCCATTGCGATAGTGAGCTTGTCTTCGCAATACCCATCCGTGATGATAAGTAACGGGCCTAACCGAGGAAACTCTCCTTTGTCGGCCAGCTCTTTTAACCGATCCAATCCAGGCTGCAAGATCGTCCCCCCTCGGCCCCGCAAGCTGAAGCGGTCCAATAGCCGTTCGGGTTCAACCCAACCACTGTCATAGGCCTGTGCGTCGCAACAAATCAGTCGGACAGACGCCACATCCCGCGCCAAGGCGTAGCTCGCAATGGCGCCTAAAGCCTTGCCCAGCAGCTGGGTTTCCATGGAACCTGACGTGTCTAGCACAACCCCAAACACGCGGCTTGCCCTTTGCTCTTCAGTGGGCTTGACGACAGTTGGTCGAGCAACGTCCGGTGTTGCAGACTGTCGGCGCGACGGTCTGGCGTAGCTTCGGCGCAGTTCAGGTGGCGCAAAGCGCTCATCAAACCACTGAGCCAATTTCACATCCCAAGGAATTGGTGGCTGGTTCAAGCTACGGATTTCTTCTGCCAATCCCGCTGGAAGCAAGCCACGAGACTCGCCCATGCAAAACCGGTCCGAACCTTGCGCCAGTGCGCGGCGGCAATAGCTTTCAGCGTCTGTGAACAGCTGACCTTCATCTTCACCAATGAGATCTTGCGCGCCAACACCGCGTAGCGTGGCGAGCTTGCGGGCGCGCCGTATCTCCTTTGCCAAGATGTCGTACACCTCTTCGGACGAGTGGCTGCTAAATCCCGCATCGTGTAGCAAGCCGATATGGGGCGGCGTTCCGATCGCCATTTCTAGCAACCACCCATTGATCACAAAGTCGCAGGCGATATTCCAAAGCAAGGGATCACGTCCCCGCCTGCGCGATGCATGATTCAGCCCCGCATGCAACAGCTCGTGGGCGAATACGAACAGGCATTCAGATTCCGACAGGCCGGCGGCCGGATTCATCCAAATCCGGCGCGCGCCAACATCAATCGCGGCAACCCGTATCTCATATTGGTTGCACAGCAGGATGTCTTCTTCAATGTCAAAGCCGGCTGCGAGCGCACCTAGCAAAGGATAGTGGTCCATAAGCCGGCGTTTGGCACGCATCGCCCGCGTCAGCGGCTTGATGGCATCGTCTGCGTTACTTGTTCCGGACGCTACCAGTAGCGCCCGTCCGACTCCGCGCGCGATCCCGTCCGCCAGCAGGTCGGGCCAATTGGGTTGACGCTGCCATGTGGGCCGGGGGGCATCAAATCCGCAGAAGAATGAACTGTTGCCCACAAAGGAGGTGAACAACTCGCTCATCAAAGGGTCCGCTCCCGACACGCAGAACTGCCGCAACAATGACTCGGCCCCGCCTACCGGCAAAACAATGGGCGTGTAATGAAGATCTTCAGGCAGTGCGCCGAGCTTGAGTTCGTCGCAAAACCGATCTGCAACCAAAATACTGGCCAGCTCCCAAAGCTCGCGGGGTTCCCCCCGTCGGACCAAGCCAAATCCCAGGCAGACCAAAGCCACAGCAATGACGCGGGTCCACGCGGCGGCATCTGCCTTGCGTTTGGCGTGAAGATAGAGGATGCCGGACGGCGACACCGCGAGCCAGCCCTTGGCGGATACATACCGGTGGTTGGTATCGATTTGGACAGAAACCGACGCCATCAGCGGAGCCAATACGGGATGCGACTTGAGAAGACCCACCGCGGCATTGCGCGACTCCGCTGCGGTGTTTTGACGCAAACCCTTGTTCATGGCGTCACCTTGCTGTCACGCCCCGCCAGACGCGGAAGATCACGGGCTACCTCAATCAGGAACCAGGAGGGAAGCCGTTGGCCAGCCTCATCTTCACTCATTACGGATTGGGCAATCTCTACGCTGATACGTGACAAGTCGCGCAGCATGTCCTTGGCACGAATACCCAACTGTTGATGCGCCGAGCGAACAGACGCTTCGTCCTGGGGCAGCTCCTTGCGCAAATGTGCACGGAAGGACTGGGCGAGAAAGTACAGAACATCGCGGTCTTCGGGGCCGGTTGGCCAATACGCATCGCCCTTGATGATGGCGTGCAGCGTATGCTTTTGGTGCACCTGCTTAATGAAGGCCTTGAAGTGTGCCGCATGGGATGGGGAGAGCAAACCGTAGACCACCGCTTCCATCATTTCATCGCCGATATCGTTGCCAAAGGAGTGCAGTGCGTCAGACAGCATGTGCCAACTGCGCGGCGTCGAAAACGTCTCTTCGTGCTTGGGCGGCTCGTTCCACAGATGATCAGGCCGCAATTGAATGTATTCAACAATCCAGGGGTGAATCCCGCCCTCATTGATGGCCCAGTCCAGCCACTGGCGGTGATCGGCACGCAGATGGATATGCACCATGCGGTTGATCAGTGCAGAGGGCATGGGTTTGACGATGGCACCATCCTTGGCACGGTTACCGGCGCCAATGACGACTGTGCCTTTGGGCAACTGGTACTCGCCCACGCGCTGATCGAGGATCAGCGAGTAGAAAGCCTTTTGAATCTCATGCGATGAGGCATTGAGTTCGTCCAAAAACAGTACGAACGGTTGCTTGCGAACAATATTGGCAGGGGGGTAGAAGCGTGAGCAGTCGCCGTCGATCTTAGGAATTCCGAGCAAATCTTCAGGGGCCAGTTGGCTGCCCAACAGCGAGACGCACTCCATGCCGACGGCATGGGAGAACCGTTGGACCAGTGTGCTCTTTCCGATACCAGGCGCACCCCACATAAAGACGGGGCGCACCACGGCAACGTTGAGCAGAAAATCAATAGCCTGCGATTGATTGAGTTGAATGGTGGATTGCATTTTTATTCCCTTGTTGGTCGCACTTCGCCATAGCCTGATTGCACTGCTTCCACAAACGCCATCCCCTTGAAGACACGCTCGGCATTGCCCCGCTCAACCCCATAGTGCTGTTGCCACCGTTCGGCGCGAGCGACATTGGCGTCCTGGGCAGCGGCACTGGCAAGCTTGTGCGCCAGCAGCGCGCGAGCCAAGCGCTTGTTGGCATGCTGGCTGCGTTCGGTTTGCACTTTTACGCTCAGCCCGGTGGGTAGGTGCGTAGCTCGCACAGCCGAATCGGTCTTGTTGACGTGCTGGCCACCGGGGCCGCTTGCACGCAAAGTATCAAAGCGGAGGTCTTTGTCAAGCAGCTCGGAATTGCTGGCCGCGCCGGCGGCAGGCGCATCGGACGCAAACACCTCCACGCCTATAAACCAGTTTTTACGCTTGTGGAGCGGCCGGTAGGGGCTAGGGCAACTCCACTGCACGCTGCCGCGCCAACGCGATGCCACGGTCTGGGCAGCATCGCCTTCCAACGCCAGCAGCACCGATCGCAGGTTTCCAAGCCTTTCACTGGGTACCTCCTCCAGCAGTTCGGCGCTAATACCCGCACCCGTGCATTCAAGTAGCAAGACCTGCAAAGCCTTGCGCACGGCCAAACAGCATTCCTCTGGTCCTGTGTTGGCGGTAAGTTGTAGCAAGATCATTCGCAACACTCCCCACGGGTTTTGTAGGTCAGTACCGGCTTGGTCCGTGCCAACAGTTCTACCAACCCCGCTCCGACAAGCGTCTGCACGACGCTATCAATATCCTTGTAGGCCTGCGGTGCTTCCTCATAGATCAGCTGCTTGTCATTGCAGATCACGCGGCTGCCCAGTGCTGTGCGACCCATTTGCGTGGGCGTCATCAGCTTAAACAGGCGATCTTTGCAGGCTGAACGAATCCACTTACGCCCCGCACCATGCGCCAACGACAGCAAAGTGTCGTGGCACAGCTTCGCAGGCAGTACCAGGTAGCTGTAGTCCCCGCGCGAGCCGGGTATCAACACTGCGCCTAGGTCAGAAGGCGTGGCGCCTTTGCGGTGAATCCACCCCGCTTGGCCACGGATGTTGGCGCTGGCCACAAAGTTGTGGTGTACATCCAGCACACAACGACCTTCAGCCCGCACATTCGCCAGCAGACGTTGGGCCACCAACTGGCGATTACAGCGAGCAAAGCGCAGGGCCGCATCATGCTGAGCCATGTAGGCAATGGCATCAGGCATGTCCGCTGGCAGCCCACGGTGGCCAAAGGCATCCACGTGCTGGCGTAGGATGCGCTCGCCCAGCCCACGCGAGCCGCTGTGCACCAACAACAGCAAATGCTGCTTGTCGATACCCAGTGTGGCCAGCACTTCAGGTTCGTACACGGTATCCACTTGCTGAAATTCCGCAAAATGGTTGCCGCCGCCAATGGTGCCCAACGTTGCTTCGTGCCCACTCAGCTGTACATCGGCCACTGCCATGGCTTGCGCCACAGCATCGGTGTCTTCCATCGGACCGTCGATATTGCCAACGCGCTTTTCCAGCTTGTCGAGCTTGACTGCGTTTGCACGCAAGTCGGTTTGCCACAGCGCCATGCCGCAGCCGATGTCGTTGCCCACCAAAGCGGGGTAGATGAACTGTGTTGAAAAAAATGCAGCTCCTACCGGATAGCCGCGCCCAGGGTGCAAGTCGGGCATGCCTGCTACGCGCTGCATGCCCTCCAATTGCGATGTGGTGATGAGCTGCGCAATGGCAGCGTCTTCCATCCACGTAGTGTCAGACGCGACCACACAGGCGCGGTCCGACACGTGTTTGACAAAATTGCCCATAAATAATCCAGATTCAAAAACGTTGAAACCGGACCAGGACAGACGCGCGCACCAACGCCGCGCCGAAAACGCTTCAAGCGTTATGCAGCGCGCCGTGGGACGCTATAGAAGGGGGCGAGGCTTATTCGATAAGCCCTACCACCGCTGACCCAGCCCAAAGGGAGGTAGATTTGTTTTGCATGTTGTTCTCCGTGTGGGTGGATAAAAGGGGTGGAAGGGTGCAGTCTCGGCGTGGCAGCTTTAGGCCACGTCGGAAACGGCAAGGCGCGACTGTAGCGTATGACGCGCGATCCGACAAATCACTATCGAGGGTATGTCGCGCATTGGCGACAAATCGAATGTTGCTCCACACTGTGTCATCGCTCCGAATGTCTGTTGACTGACAGTACTTTCGTTTCAGATCATTGTGAGTGCCATTGGTTTGGTCCCACACGAAGTCTCGTCTGAATCTATTGCGCAAGCGAAACGGACAACCAGCCCAGCGCAGACGTTCTAAAGTTGCTTTCGACCTTTTGCAATCTTGGCTATCACTTCGCACCTGTCTTAGGGCTTAGGCTTAACAGCTCCCAGCACGCGCTTGAGTTCAGTCCGCCCAGCCCGATCGGAATTCGCCCACGCCGTGCGACACAAGGCAATGAATTTTTCTTCAGCAGGATCGGGAGCAGTGTCTGGATGCTCTTCATCAAGCCAACCGGAGGGCTTGTGGGCTTTGGATTCAAATTGCCGGGCAAGCTTGTCGCCAACAGTCCGCCCTGATTTGATCTGGCTCCACATACTCGCAGAGATCTCAAGGTGCGCAGCAAATGCGCGTTCCAGACCGGAAGGCGCTTCGCCCTTGGTTACACGGTCTTGCACAAAAGCTTGGTGCAGCGTCAGGATATTGCGAAGGCGAAGAGCTGGAATCATAGGTTTGCAATTTTACAACAGCTGTAAATATTGTTTACTTTATGGTTGCGCAAAACAGTAAAGTTAATTTACACTTCAGTCATCGCAGGCAAAGTTGCATGCGTTAAACCTGAAACCAATTTTTAAGACCAACGTTCAAGAAGAAACCATCGTGATATCCAGAACCGCACTCCACCACACACACAGCCCCGTCGGCTGCGGTGCGGACCTGCGCGCTTCGATGCCGTGTGCACTGCCCACGCATCAGCGAGATCAACAAATTGGCGGATGGTCATTGGATCAGTCCAAGAGCGCAATTGCCAAAACCATTTCCATCGGGAGTGATTTTGAGAATTCGTTTCAACCGGGAGGAGGTAGCTTGTAGCTAGCTCCCTATTGCTTCACTGCAACCCGGTTCTTCGCAAGAGGACCGGGTTTTTTGCTTTCTGGGCCGTCTATACGGCCATGTCAGCTGCGCATCGACGCAGTGGCAAGTGATCTTTAACAAGTTGGTGTCATGTCTGGTATCGGGACCAACACGAATTCACAGAGGTGGGTTCGCGCCGATACCGGTGAAGTAGTAGTGGGGATGCGTGGTTAGTACCAAGGGGTAAAGCATGTGTGTCCTCGCCCTATTTCGACAGTGTTTGCAAACAAGGCCGTTGCGCAGTTCCTGCTCGGCATGGGGTGACCCATGCTCTGGACGCGGCCTGATGTGCCAGAGGTTCACACCGGGCCTCTGGTGCAACGTATGCGAGTGGTGCGTTGTGAGCACTGTCGAAATAGGGGCCAGTTTGAAACTGGCACCTGCAGAATCTGTCCGCAAACACGCCATGGTTCCCTGCACCACAATGGCAAGCAGGAGTTTGCACAGACCGACCCCGGTGGCGAGGTGAAGCTCATACAGCCTTGCCACCGGTGGTCAACCTTTTCTATCTCGGTAGCTCAATTGGCAGAGCAGTGCGCTCCAAACGCAAAGGCTGTGGGTTCAACTCCTACTCGGGATGCCATTTCACAGGGGGTTAGCCAAGTGGCCTAAGGCATCGCGCTTTGACCGCGACATTCGGACGTTCGAATCGTCCACCCCCTTCCAAGTTCATATATCCCCTGGTGGCAATGGAAATCGGTACACCTACCGACTTTAGAAGCCGGGCTTTTGCGAATTCGAATCTCGCCTAGGGGACCAATCAATTCTTTATATGCGCGTAGCCAAGTGGTCAGGCATTCGGCTGCAACCCGAAGTACGCTGGTTCCAATCCAGCCGCGCATTCCATTACCGAGAGAGAAGTTAGCTCAGCAGGCAGAGCATCCGGCTTTTAACCGGAATGTCGCGGGTTCGAAGCCCGCACTTCTCACCAACAGTTTTTGGAAACGTTGCAAAGCGTTTCCTTCCCATACGCGCCTGTAACTCAGCGGATTCAGAGTACCGCTCTACGAAAGCGGGAGTCGCACGTTCGAATCGTGCCAGGCGCACCAATTTGTTTCCCAGTAGCTCAGTTGGTAGAGCGCGGCACTGTTAATGCCGATGTCATTGGTTCGAGACCAGTCTGGGGAGCCAATTTCTATTCTCCGCTTAGCTCATCTGGCAGAGCGCTTGGTTTGGGACCATGAGGCGGCACGTTCAAGTCGTGCAGCGGAGACCAACTGGCAGTGTGTTTTGTGGTGGCTGTAGCCAAGCGGTGAAGGCGCCGCGCTGTGACCGCGGTATGCGTGGGTTCGATTCCCACCAGTCACCCCAAAGCACATTGCGTCGAGGTAGCTCAGAGGCCAGTGCATCCGCTCGATTAGCGGAAGGTCGAGATTTCGAAACTCTCCCTCGATACCATCCTGGGGCGCCAAGTTCACATCGTCGATGTGTAGCCAAGCGCAACGGTTCCGGCCTAAGAAATTGTCGCTAACAAAGCCGGCTTTGCGCTGGTTCGCTTCCAGTCGAAGCGACCAGTTGATTTTTTGGAAGTGTCCCATAACGGTATTGGAGCGGCTTGCTAAGCCGTCGGCCTCTCACGAGGCTGCGCGGTTCGAGTCCGCGCACTTCCGCCACGCTTATGGCCCGTTTCAGCCTGGTAGAGCACCTCCCTGTCTAGGAGGCCGTCGGGGGTTCGAATCCCCCACGGGTCGCCATTTCATTTGTTTCTTCTTCAGCGCCCGCGTAGTTCAATGGACAGAACAGGGTTCTTCTACTTCCCAGGCACAGGTTCGACTCCTGTCGCGGGCTCCAGTCATATGACACCACTTGGGATCACACGATTTCAAAAAAGGAAATGGCCTCTATTGGCTACAGGTGTTACCGTGAACCATACAAGAATTCTTCAACTCGATGTGCAAGGCGTTCCCCAAGCTTGGGTGAGCGCAGAGCGCGCTGCGAGCTATTACGCTACTGATGACGTTGTGTGGTCGGTGGGAGAAGTCTGCATGACCCTGCGCGGCGGTATCAACGCGTCTAACGGACTGCAGTCCACCATCGCGCTTGCACCAATCATTGCTGTCAATGGCTGCGCCAAGGTGAATCTGTTTGATGCAACGCCGACGCTGACCAACCGTAAGCTATTTGCGCGCGACCGCATGGTGTGCGCCTATTGCGGACGTGTCTTCAAACATGACGATCTGACACGTGAGCATATTCAACCGCGTTCGCGCGGTGGCCAAGACAACTGGCAGTCAGTAGTCAGCGCCTGTAGGAGCTGCAACAACCTCAAGGCTGACCGATGCCCCCATGAAGCCGGTATGGCGTTGCTGTATGCACCGTATGTACCCAGTCTGTACGAAGACTTCATCTTGTCTTCCCGACACATCCGGGCTGATGTGATGGAGTGGTTGCTGCAACGGGTGCCAAAAGGGTCTCGGCTGATTTAAGGCTGAGAAAGACACGCCAGGTGGGGTTGTACAAAAAATTGGTACCGCGAGTTGCGGTCTTCATCCATTAGCGGTGGGGTAGATGGTTGCCTGTCACTTCTTGGATTTCTTGGTTGCGACCCGTCCAGTGGTGGTTTTTCGTCTTGCGAAACTCCGCTTTCTGGAGGCCGGCGCCGCAGGCATGTCTTGCACACTAGGCATCTTGATGAAGGCACTGCCGTCTTTGGCGGAACTGATGGCCTTGTCGACCAACTTGGCCAGCAGCACGCGGTATCGCTCATAGGCCAGCGTGCCGTCCTTTAGTTCTTCTAACTTGCCTTCAAACCAGGCCGTCAAGTCCGGTTTGGCCAGAGCATCTGGAACTGACGCAATATAGGCGAAGGCCTTGGCCGTGGGAACGTACGAGATCACCTTCCCCGCCATTTCTTCCACTGCAAATCCGGCAGTGACCATCTTTGCGATGGTGGCTGCGCGGGTTGCCGCAGTGCCAATTCCTTCTACTGATTTGAGCATCGCCTTGACCTTGGGATCGGTCACGAACAGGTAGGCCTTCTCCATCGCTTCTAGCAATGTGATGGCGGTGAAACGCTTGGGGGGCTCGGTCTTCTTGATTTGCAATTCGACCGGATCGGCATGGCCTATTTCTCCCACCGCCAAATGGGGCAACCCGTCTTGTGGTTCATCGTCACCTTCGGAGCGACGCGAGGCGGCCGCGGCCCCGCCATACATGGCGCGCCAACCGTCCTGAATAGGGGCCTTGCCAGTGGCCTTGAAGCGTTGTGCGGCAACTTCGGCAATGAGGGTGGTCGCTAGGTACTCAAAGGCTGGGAAGAATTGCGCCAGGTATTGGCGGCACACCAATCGGTACACGTCGCGCTCAATCTTGCTTAAGTGGGTGACAGCCACGGATGTTTTGAGCGGCAGGATGGCAAAGTGCTCGGCCAGCTTCTTGTCATTCCAAGCTTTGGATTTGCGCTTGGCATCCCAACCATCGGGGATGCTCCACGTCCCACTGAAATTACCGGCGATGGCATGGATCACACCACTGGCATGCAGCCATTCAGACTCGGGAGCGTACTGGCACTCTGTCCTTGGGTAGGACAGTAACTTATGCTTTTCGTAGAGGGACTGTGCGGCTGTGAGTACGTCTTGCGGCGAGTGGCCCATCTTGGCGGCCATCTTTTGCAGATCCACCAAGGAGAACAGCAACGGTGGGGGCTCCTTCTTGGCCGTCTTGTCGGCCACCGTGATGGTGGCGATTTGCCCTTGACATTTTTGTGCGACTTTTTCGACAAAAGCACGGTCGGTGATTAGTTTGCCGCTGGGGTCAAATTCGGCTCGGCCCTCGCCGGTGGGTTTGATCCAATTGGCATAAAACGAACCCTTGCCAGGCATGTTGATGTGTGCCCTGAGGGTGTAGTGATCAATCGGGACAAAGGCGTTGATGTCCTTTTCGCGCTGCACGATCATGCCCACTACCGGAGTGACGACACGCCCGATGTTCAATACCCCTTTGTGCCCCTTCTTCCACCAAAGGGCGGAGTACGCGCGTGTGGCGTTGATACCAATGGCCCAGTCCGACTCGCGGCGCGCCAAGGCCGCCGTGCCCAGATTGGCGTAGGCCTGGTTGTCCTTCATCTTGCGCCAGGCGTCCTGAATGCCATCTGGAGTCTGCGCATGTAGCCACAACCGGCGCACGGGCCCCTTGAACTTGAAATGACGCAGCACATCGTCGACGATCAATTGGCCTTCACGGTCGGGGTCTCCTGCATGGACCACTTCGTCGGCGTCGGCGATCAGCACCTTGATGCGGGCGATCCGGGCGCGAATGCTTTTGGTCAAGTCACTGTTGACGACCTTGCCAAGGGCTTTCTGAAAATTGGGTTCAATGGCGAACTCCTGAGGCAATACGGGCAGCGCCTCGATGCGCCACGGAAAGGCGTATTGCTCTCCATAGTGCTCACCGTCCACCAGCGAGAACAAATGACCCTGGGCACCCACGATGGTGTAGTTGCCCACGTATTGGCACAGTTCACCTTTGGTGATGCTCTTGCGCTGCATGCGCGCCAATGCGTCGGCAATGTCGCGCCCCATGGACGGCTTCTCGGCGATCACCAGGATCTTTTGCATGTCAGGGCGAAGGCTTCATAGTGCGGCGACTCACGCAAGGGAACCACATCCGGTCAAGGCGTTCCTTTTGTTTGAGGGCTTGGTAATGGCTGCGCATAAGGCTATTTCGTAGCATTGAATATACTGTATAAATTAACAGCCATATTTCTTGCAGGCTGGCGGACCGTGAGTCGGATGCAGCCCAACGTTTTGCCTCACCTCGTTTCACCAGATACCGGACGGCTGAACTTTTTCGCAAGTTCAGAGTGTTGCGGGGCGAAAAGGGTTGCCGGTGATTAGGTTTTGCACCACTCGGGCTGTAATTTCATCACCTTGGCCGCGCGAGGTCCATCGCAGGGCGGCCAGGGCGCATACCGTTGCAGATTGGTACTCTTCCCGTTTACTGGTTCTTCTTGGCGACTTCGTTGCCAATGTAGCCACCACCAATGGCGCCGGCAATGGTGGCCAGCGTCTTGCCATCGCCGCTTCCAACCTGATTGCCCAAAACGCCACCGATCACCGCGCCCACACCGATACCGATCGGGCTATTTTGAGGGGCGGGCTTGGCGACAGGTGCGGGTGCGGGTGCGGGGGGTGGTGCAGCCGCGTAGTTTGCGGCTTGGACCGGATTCGGTTTTGGCGCGTAGTTAGCGGTCTGTTGAGTTGCGTGTGTGTGGTGTTGCGTTGCGACCCTTTGTTTCTGGGGCGCTAGGGTCGCCTTTGGCACAGCTTGTTTCGATTCTGAAACAATTTCGGTCGGTGCGGTCGATGCGCGCTTTGCGTCGGCTGCAACGCCGTACGAATTGGGCAAAACACCGGTGATGGCCGCGATGCCCAGTGCGCTGACCAGCGTGACCGAGACGGCCGCTACGGCGATCAGGGGGTGAATGCGGTTGGTGGTGTGGGAATTAGTCATTGGATACTCCATCAAGTGTTGACCCCGTTGAGGGTATGTCTAAGCTAACGGATCAGCCGCCTGATGGGGCGTATATGAATTGTTTCAACTGTAAGTAGACGTATCCCGCGGTCGTCAACCTGGCTACAGCTTCATCTCCACCCCAAAGATGTAGCTGGTGCGCCCCATACTGGTTGTGTGGTTGCTGTAGCCACCTGCGTACGTGGTTTGCGACTGGGTGTCCAG
>JBKJJC010000076.1:0-3416 GCA_046598245.1 Rhodoferax sp. | reverse complement strand
GGTTACCGGAGCCATCGGGCACGCAATCTTGCGGCAGCACGACCGGCAGGTCTTTCTCGGGTACCGGCACGGCGCCGTGTTCGCTGCAATGGATGATGGGTATGGGTGTACCCCAGTAGCGCTGGCGGCTCACACCCCAATCGCGCAGGCGCCAGGTCGTTTTTTTCTCGCCCAAACCTTTGGCCAGCAATGCGGCGGCAACAGCATCCACCGCGTCGGCGCAAGACATGCCGCTGAACACGTCAGAGTTGACGGTCACACCGCGTTGTTTGTCGCCATACCAATCTTGCCAATGGTCATGGTCGTAGCTCAGGCCGTCGATGTGCACGACGTCATCAATACGGAGCTTGTATTTTTTGGCGAATGCGAAGTCGCGTTCGTCGTGCGCGGGTACACCCATGACGGCACCATCGCCGTAACCCATCAGCACATAGTTGCCAACCCAAACGTCCACTGCACTACCGGTCAATGGGTGTGTGACCTGCAGGCCGGTAGGCATTCCCAGCTTTTCTTTGACGGCCAATTCGGCCTCGGTGGTGCCACCGGCCTTGCACTCTTCGATGAAAGTGGCCAGCGTGGGGTTGCTCAAGGCAGCGTGCTGCGCCAGTGGGTGCTCGGGCGCCACAGCACAAAACGTGACGCCCATGATGGTGTCAGCGCGGGTGGTGAACACGTACATGCGGCCATTGCCATGCGATTCGTCGCCATTCGGCGAGTCCTCCGATGCACCTATCAATTGTCCGTCGCCACCACGGATGTCGTGCGTGAACGCAAAGCGCACGCCGCTGGATTTGCCAATCCAGTTTTCTTGCATCAGCTTGACGCGCTCCGGCCAACCCGGCAAGCCGGTCTGCACCTGGTCCAGCAACTCTTGCGCGTAGTCGGTGATCTTGAGGTAGTACCCGGGGATCTCGCGTTTTTCCACCGTAGCACCGGTGCGCCAGCCTTTGCCGTCGATGACTTGCTCGTTGGCCAACACGGTCTGGTCCACTGGGTCCCAGTTGACGACCTGGGTCTTGCGGTAGGCAATGCCTTTTTCCAGCATCTTCAAAAACAGCCACTGGTTCCACTTGTAATACGTAGGGTCGCAGGTGGCAACCTCACGGCTCCAGTCGATGGCCAGGCCCATGGCCTGCATCTGGCCCTTCATGTAGGCAATGTTGTCGTAGGTCCATTGGGCGGGTGGCACCTTGTTCTTCAAAGCCGCGTTTTCTGCCGGCAGGCCAAAAGCGTCCCAACCCATGGGCATCAACACGTTGTGGCCGTTCATGCGCAGGTAACGCGCCAGCATGTCGTTGATGGTGTAGTTGCGCACATGGCCCATGTGCAACTTGCCGCTGGGGTAAGGCAGCATAGAGCAGGCGTAGAACTTCTTCTTCAGATTGCCCTGTGCGTCGCGCGCGTCTTCGGTCACGCGGTAGGCGTTCTGGCCGTTCCACAAAGGCTGCGCCCAATGTGCGTGCGCCGCTTTTTCGATGTCCAGGTGTTGGTATTTGTCTTGCATGGGTCTGTGGGCCGCTAAAGGGCCGCCGAGTGGAGTGCCTGCAGGGATTTTAGGCGCAGTGAGCATGGTGCCCCCACGCTCCGCCGCTTCGCGGGTCGCTACCCCCCGAGGGGGTTAATTTTCCCTGGGGCGGCCCGGCGGAAATTTCACCTCCCACCCTCCAGAAGAACACTAGCGCTTGGTGGCGACCGCGTCGGTCACGAAACCGATGCGGTGCAGGCCCGCCAGATGCGCCTGGCCCATCAGCTCGACTACACGGCCATAGGGCACGTCGGTATCGGCGCGTAGGCGAACTTCGGTGTCAGGGTTGCTCTGCCCTGCCTGTCGCAAGGTGGCAACTACGGCATCGGGCCCCAAAGGTTTGTCATCGACAAATACCTGGCCGGCCTTGTCTACCGTCAGCGACAGGAACTTTGGCGCCTCCAGTGCGGCAGCGCCAGCCGTCTTGGGCAGATCCACCTTGACAGCGCTGACCATCAAGGGCGCGGTGATGATAAAGATGACCACCAGCACCAGCATCACATCCACCAGCGGCGTCATATTGATTTCGCTCATGGGCTGCGACGCAGCCGTGCGCTCGAGGCGACCGAAACTCATGATGCCCCGGCGCTCATGGCGCTCTCTGCGTGATCAACAGCTCGCGCAGGTCACGGGCAAAGCCTTCGAGATCGGCCTCGATGCGTCCGATATAGCGACCCAGTATGTTGTAACCCAGCACCGCTGGAATGGCCACGGCCAGGCCAGCAGCGGTCATGATCAAAGCCTCACCCACTGGCCCGGAAATTTTGTCAATGCTCACCTGCCCGGCCCCAGAGATACCCATTAGCGCGTGGTAGATACCCCAAACGGTACCCAACAGCCCGACAAAGGGCGCGGTAGATCCTACGGTTGCCAACAACACCTGACCCGCTTGCAATTTGAGCAACACCGCGTGCAAGGCATCACGCAGCAAACGTGTGAGTTGTTGCGATTTGTCACCTGCACCGGCCAAGGTGCCGGAGGTCTCTGCCTGGCTGGCCTCCACCAGTGGTGCCACCAGGACTTCGCGGTCAAACAACTTTACGGAACACAAGCCTTCCGCCAGCGAGGGCGCCTGCCAAAAGGCTGCCGTGCTGCGGGCCACGTCGCGGTGGGCGCGCAGCAAAAGCCAGGCTTTCCACAAAATCACAACCCAACTGCCGACCGACATGACCAGCAGCGCTAGCGCAACACCCTTGCTGACGGTATCGCCCTGGCGTAGCAGATCAAATGCGTTCACCGCAGGCCCAACACATCAAACATGTCAAACAGCCCCGTCTTTTTGTCGGCCAGAAACCGTACGGAACGCAAACTACCCTGCGCATAGGTGACCCGACTGGACGACTTGTGGCTGATTTCGATGCGCTCACCAATGCCGGCAAACAGCACGGTGTGGTCACCCACAATGTCGCCACCGCGTATGGTGGCAAAACCGATGGAGGACGGGGCACGCTCGCCCGTCACCCCTTCGCGGGCGTAGACGGCGCAGTCTTTTAAATCACGCCCCAGCGCGTCGGCAATTACTTCACCCATCTTCAGCGCTGTGCCCGAAGGCGCATCCACCTTGAACCGGTGGTGGGCTTCGACGATCTCGATGTCGTAGCCAGTGGAAAGCGCCTTGGCGGCCATTTCCAGCAGCTTGAGTGTGACGTTGACGCCCACACTCATATTGGGCGCCATAACGATGGCAATGTCTTGCGCGAGGGTGGCAATCTCGGCCTTTTGTGCATCGGTGAAACCGGTAGTACCGATCACGGCAGCTACACCCAGTTCGCGGCAGACTTTGAGGTGAGCCAGTGTGCCTTCGGGGCGGGTAAAGTCGATCAGCACATCGCTGGGCTGCAACCCCGCATGCAAATCCGAAGTGATCAACACACCGATCGGATTGCCGGAC
>JBKJJC010000376.1:0-6587 GCA_046598245.1 Rhodoferax sp. | reverse complement strand
GCCAGACGCAGGTCATGAACGAAGGCTGGGCCACGTTTTGGCACCATAAGCTGCTCAATACCCTGTATGACGATGGGCATTTGAGCGATGGAGTGATGCTGGAGTGGCTTACCTCGCACACCAATGTGGTGTACCAGCCGCCTGTCGGACACCGGGCCTATAGTGGCATCAACCCGTATGCGCTGGGCTTTGCGATGTACACCGACATCAAGCGCATTTGCGAAGCCCCCACCGACGAAGACCGTGACTGGTTCCCTGATATTGCCGGTGCGCCCTGGTTGCCCACACTGAACCATGCCATGCGCAACTTCAAGGATGAGAGTTTTATTGGCCAGTACCTGTCGCCCAAGCTGATGCGTGACATGCACTTCTTTGCCATTCACGATGACGAAAAAATCAGCGACCTGGAAGTGGCCGCCATCCACGACGACGCCGGCTACCGGCGTGTGCGCCAGGCTCTGTCACTGCAATACGACCTGGGCACACGCGAGCCGAATATTCAGGTCTGGGACGTAGATCTGCGTGGTGACCGCACACTGACGCTGCGGCACACCCAGTACCAGGACCGGCCCTTGGGCGAAAGCACGTTAGAGGTCATGAAACACGCGGCCCGTCTGTGGGGTTTTGGCGTGACGTTGGAAAGTGTCAACGGCGCGGGTGAACGGGTCAAAGAGTGGACTGTTTCCAGCCCTGCCTGAAGTTGCAAGTTCACCAGCGCAGCAACTTCGCACCCACCAGCGCACCCACTGCCGTGGGTATCAACATGCCTAGCATGTACCAGACAGCCAAAAAGGGTGTCTGCATCTCCGGGCAGTGCAGGGCATAAATTGCGGCTCCGGTAGCTGCAGACGCCAGACCCGCACAGGCACCTGCCAGGGCAGGGCGCGTGGGGGCAAGGCCTTTGACGGCCCATAACATGCCGACCAAAACGGGCGCAGATACAAACGCAATGCTGAAGGCGCAGGACATCCAGGTCTGACCCCAAACCAGAGGCAGTCTTTCATCCGGTGCAGCGTTCGTCAGTACGACGGCTGCGATAGCAGCGATCACGATCCAGGGCAGAGGCAACATTAGCCACAGTCTGCCGGAAGGCATGCCGGGGTGTGACAGGTGCGAGGTCAGAACCACCGCAGGCACGGCTATTGCCAACGGAAATGACAGCTTGACCCAGAACATCGGCAGTGTCGCAGCCTGCGCCAAGTCGTGGCGCAACCCGTAGCCCCACAACATGAGCACCATGGCCCCCAGACCGCCCCACAGCAAAGCAGTCTGAAAACGTTTGCGTGCGGCGTGGCTATCGACTGCTGTTACACCACTGGCCAACATCGCTATCAGGTCGTCGGTTTTCATGTCGTCACTCCAATCAATGCGGCCAATGCCTTCAGCCCGCGGTGCACACCCACTTTGACTGCCGACTCGGACATGCCGGTCACTTTGGCGGTCTCTATCACCGACAGGCCTTCGAGCTTCATGTGCACAATCGGCAGGCGCTGGTGGTCGGGCAGTTGTTCCAGCAGGTGGCCCAGATCGCGGCGCGCGTCGCTGGCGTCGGTGTCGCTACTGGCGAATACCTGCAGGTCGTCGTCTAGTGGGTCGTGCAAGCTGTCACGACGACCCCGCGCGCGGAACAGGTCTACCAGCTTGTAACGCGCAATCGCATGCACCCAGGCCGTTAGGGGCTGGTCTGCGTGGTAGGTGTGGCGCTGGTTGTGCAGCGCCAACAGTGTTTCTTGCACAAGGTCCTCTACTTCACTCGGTATCGATGCCAAACGGCGTTTGAAAAATGCCCGCAAGTTGGCGCCCATGCCCTGTAGGCACTCTTGGTAAGCCTTGGCATCTCCCGTCAAACCCTGCAACAGAAGCGCGCGCAGCCGGTCTTCCTCTGCTTGCATGCGGTGCACTCCGTCCCTCTGGGGCTGATTGCGTTCTATGGTGTATTCGTTCACAGTAGCGGTCTGGTTACAGCGTGCAGCAAATATTTTTTTGTGGGGATTGTCCCTTGGGGTGTAACCAATAGGCTGAGCGGCACGAATAGAGGTCTATGAAAACACAAACTCTGATCCAATCACTCGCCAGGCTCGCCCTGTCTGTCGCGCAAGCGCTCAATACCTTACAGCCAGTAGCGGCGCTGCTGGCCCGCCTGTATGTGGCCCAGGTATTCTTTTTATCGGGCCTGACCAAGATCCGCGATTGGGACACCACGCTCTTGCTGTTCATGGATGAATACAAGGTGCCGCTATTGCCCCCGGCGCTGGCCGCAGTCATGGGAACTGCGGGCGAACTGGTGTTGCCGATCATGCTGGCAGTGGGCTTGGGTAGCCGCTTCGCGGCCTTGGGGCTGTCATTTGTCAATGTGGTGGCGGTGGTGTCATTGGCCGAGATCGCACCGGCTGCGCTGCAGCAGCATGTGTTGTGGGGCGCCTTGTTGGCGGGCATTGCCATTTATGGACCGGGTCGATTTGCGGTGGACCATTGGCTGCTGCGCCGGTTGGGTATGGCGCAAAAAATTTAGCACTATTTTTTCACCGGCTGTAACCAAACCACATGTATGGGCGAATTAAGCAGTAGACCGCAACACATAGAAGCGGTTTGCAGGCTTCACGGTCTGCCCGGTTCCCTCATCCTTTTATTACTTGTTCTGGAGATTTTTCATGGCTTCTACACACACTACGTCTTTTGCATTGACCGCTGCATTGCTGGCACTGTCTGCCAGCGCTTTCGCTGCTGACGCCCCCAAAGGCTCCAGCGGAAAAGCCATTGCCGCCAATGACACTGTGCATTGCTACAACGTGCACGACTGCAAGGGCAATAGCGATTGCAAGACTGCAGAGCACGCATGCAAAGGCCAAAACGCTTGCAAGGGCCATGGCTTTAAGGCCAAGACCGCGGGCGAATGCCTGAAGGGCAACGGCGTGATTGGTGACGTCAAGGCGTGATGGTCCGACCCAGCCCCGGCTTCGGCCTGGGGCTTCGCACCCAGCATTACCCAGATTTTCTGGCCACCAAGCAAGTCTTGGACTGGCTGGAAATCATCACCGACAACTTTTTGGTCGAGGGCGGCAAGCCGCTGGTGATGCTAGACGCCATTCGGCGGGACTACCCCATGGCCATGCACGGCGTGGCCATGTCCATAGGTGCTGCAGGTGGTGTGGACATGGATTACCTGCGCAAGGTCAAGGCGCTGGCAGACCGCATTGAGCCGCTCTGGGTGTCGGACCACCTGTGCTGGATCGGCCCCGGCCCCGAGCAATTGCATGACCTGTATCCCATGCCCTACACCGACGAGGCGGCGCGCCACGTGGTGGAGCAGATCCAGCGGGCACAAGATGTATTGCAGCGCCAACTGGTGTTGGAAAACGTTTCCAGCTACATCGACTTCCAACACAACGCTTCCAGCGAGTGGCAGTTTTTGGCCCATATTGCGCAGCAGGCCGATTGCCTGTTGCTGGTGGATGTGAACAACATCTATGTCAGCGGTGTCAACCACGGTTTTGACCCGCTGGAATATTTAAACGCCTTACCCGCACAGCGCGTGCAGCAAATACACCTGGCAGGCCACTCCGATTGCGGCAGCTACATCATCGACACGCATGACCACCCGGTGGTGCCGGCGGTGTGGGACTTGTATGCCGAAGCCTGTAAACGCTTTGGGCCTGTGGCCACCATGATCGAGCGGGACGACCATATACCGCCGCTGCAAACCCTGATTGAAGAGTTGCAGTTGGCCCGCAACATTGCGCAGGCCGCATGGACGGACCGTGTTGATACCGAAGTGGTGTTGACCGTCGCAGATGCGCAGGCTGAAGAGCCGGCTGTGACCCCGTCACAGCCCGTGAAAAATACGCCCGCACTGCAGCAGGTGCAAAGAGTCATTGCCGACTACATTTTGGACACCCCACCCGCTAACGGGGTGGCGCCGGGCCTGCCCGTCGCAAGCCTGGTGCGCGAGCAAGCGGGCGTTGACAGCGCCCAGCGCCTGGGTATTTATCACAACGCCTACCGCGTGCGGCTGGCCGATGTGTTGGCCGACAGCTTCAGCAAGACTTGTTTGTACATGGGGTCCGAAGCCTTCGAGCAAGACGCGACGACCTTCGCCGTCGGGCATCCGCCCCAGACGCGCAGCCTGAGCCGTTACGGCGAAAATTTCCCTTCGTACCTCGTCACCCGGTACCCGGACAACCCCGAGCTGCACGAGCTGGCCCAACTCGACTGGGACCTGCGCACCCGCTTCGACTGCGCCGATGTAGCCGCGCTCGACCCGCAAAGCGCCCAGGCACGTGCGGATGAGCACAGCCCCGCGTGGCTTAGCGGACTCCATCCACTGCACCCCAGCCTGACACTGCGCAGCATCAGCACCAACGTCACGCAAATTTGGCGCGCTATCGATGCCGATGCCGACGTGCCCCCGGTTCAGCAGTTGATGGAGGCCAAGTTTCTAGCCGTTTGGCGCAAGGGTTTGCAACCACACTTCCGTTCTGTCGAAGCCGACGAGGCTGCATTCCTGCAGCGCCTACTGTCGGGGAATTCTGTGGATGAAGCCGCCAACGCCTTGGCCGGTACCGCTGTGTTGCCGGATCCCCAGCGCCTGGGTGGGTGGCTACAGGCTTGGCTGGCAGACGGTATGTTGCGTTTGCCGAGTGTTTAATAGTCAAACTTGGCCTTAGCCCCCGTGGAATATGCGTTTGTTGCTATATATTTTATAGCACTTTGGGGGCGCCTTCTTCAACGAATCGCTGCGCGCCAGTAAATCCTACCCCGACGCCTTGCAAAGCACCAATGCCCTGCTCCAGCAGGGAGAGGATGTTGACTTCAAACAGGTTAGCAAAAAGGATGACAACAGCCATTCCGAACCGCAAATCTTCTTCACGCTGGAAAAATACCGCCACTGTGGCGACCTTGCCACCAATGCAGGGGATGGTCAGCCACGGACGGTATGAAACTGCAGATGTGGATGCAATAATTGACGCATGCCACAAAGCCCTGCGCCCACATGCCACCGATAGACCCCCGTACCGTGGTCTTGTTGGCAGGTGTTATGAGCAGTTTGATGGCGCTGATCATGTTTTCACTTCGGCGCAGTTATCCGCCCAGTATCAAAGGTCTGAACGAGTGGGGTGTGGCGCTGCTGCTCGTGGCGGTGGCAAGCACGTTGGCCTTTGGCCTGGGTACATTGCCGAATTTTGTGTCCATTACCCTGCCACGCGTGCTCTTTCCGACAGGGCTTTTTCTATGCTACGTTGGCGCGCAACGGTTCTTTGGCGAGACGCCGCGTTTTATGCCGTGGCTAGCGTTAATAGCCGCCACGGTGGCGGCGCAGATGTGGTTCACCTTTGAGGCCCCTGACTACGCGGCTCGGCTGAGACTGTCGGGCGCGCTGTCCGTGTGCCTGTTTGTGGCCTTTATCGACCTGGTGCGACGGCAGGGGTTGAACTCGTTTGCCCGAATATTGACCATGGGCGTGTTGGTCAGCATGAGCGGCATAGTGGCCATGCGCTTGGTAACGGCTCTATTTTGGCCTGTGGGCTCCGACATCTACGACGCCACGCCCCAGCACCAGTTGTATTTGAGTGCGCTGTCAGTGTTCATTCTTTTGCTCACGGTCAGTATGGTGTTGCTGGCCGCCGAACGGCTGCATGCCGAGATTGCCTACCTGGCCAGCCACGATTCGCTAACCAATGCGCTGACACGGCGCCATATGAACGAGGTCTGCGCCATCGAGTTGGAGCGCAGCCAGCGCCATGGCCGCAGCATGGCACTGTTGGTGATCGATCTGGACCTTTTCAAGGCCATCAATGACACCCATGGACACGTCCAAGGCGACCAGGTGCTGGTTGATTTTGTGAGCAAGGTAAACGCCCTGTTGCGTCGACCGGACCGTTTGGCGCGTTTTGGTGGCGAGGAGTTTGTGGTACTGCTACCCGAAACCAGCTTGGAAGAGGCGTTGGATGTGGCCGAGCGTATTCGTGCTGCCTTTTCCCAGCCCAGCACTACGCCCACCTGCACGGTCAGCATTGGTGTGACCACCAATGTGCTGACCCGTGACACGGTGGACAGCTTGTTTGCGCGGGCCGACGCCGCCATGTACCAAGCCAAGACCCATGGGCGTAACCGGGTCGAGTCGGGCTGAAGTACCACACCTGTCGTTGTGCGGCACCCCAAAGAGATTAGGTCCCCCTTCGGTTTATAGGCTGGCGCGTGTGGTTGCTGCTTGCCCGCGCAGCTGGTCCATGGCCTTGGACATCCACTTCAACATGGTCGGGTTTTGGCTTGTGGCGATGTTGATGCGCATCCAGCTGCTGGGTGTTTGTTGGGGCGAAAAAATGGCGCCCGGTGCCAGCAGATATCCCGCCTCTAACCCCATTGCCGCCAGGCTTGCCGTGTCTACGCCGGTATCAACCCATCCTAAAAATCCCGCTAAGGGGCGGCAAAAGGCTTTCATGCCCATAGCCTCATACCGTTTGAAGGCCGGTTCGCGCAACGCGGCTAGTGCGCTATGCATACGTTGGCAGTGCTTGCGGTAGCTACCTTGTGTCAGTGTCTGGTAGACGATGCGCTCATTGATCTCGGGGGTGGCAAACGATGTCAGC